>CAYWOO010000048.1:0-6424 GCA_964458665.1 uncultured Dehalococcoidia bacterium | reverse complement strand
GCGCTCTACCAGCTGAGCCAACCGCCCGCGGACATGCCCAGTCGCGTGTTCGCATTCTAACAGCGGCGCGATACGCCCTCAAGCCGTCGCATGGCGCTTGCCGGGCGGCGAGCCGCACTCCTACACTGCCCGTGATGATGCATCGCCTCGCCGCGCTCGCGTCCGCCGCGTTGCTCCTGGGTGCGATGATGGCCGGTTGCAGTGGAGGGGGCGGCGCGAAGACGCCCACGCGCACGCCACCAGCGGCGGCTACGAGCGCAGCCACACCCGGCGGAACGGCCACGCCCTCCATTGGAATACGAGTAACGGACCTTTCCAAGGTCGCCGATGTGCAGGCCGTGATGGCTTCTACGGGCGGTCAGTATCTGCCGAACGAGGCTACGTATGCCGATGTTACCGGCGACGGGATCGACGAAGCGGTCGTGCCGATCGACTCGGGTGGTACGCTCGGCGACATCGCGTTCCTCGTGCTGACGCCTTCAGGTTCTGGGCCGAAGACACTTCTGAAGGTGACGCCCGAGACCGGATCCGGCGGGCTCGCTGTAGCTGTGGTGGGCGACCAGATCGTAATGACGCAGCCCGTGTATGGTCCGGAAGATCCGAACTGCTGTCCGGGCGCGCTTCGCAAGACGACGTACGTGTGGAACGGGACGTCGTTGGCGGTGGAATCGGTGACCACAGAAACGAACCCGACGGGCGGCGGCAAGGTGACGCCCGTGGCGCAGTAGCAAGAGGAGCAACATGGCGAGTCCGATCGGACACGGGTTGGTGGGTGCGGCGCTCGCGCGGCGGCTGGGTATGAGGTCGCCCGCGGGTATCGCGGCGGGCGTCGTTGCGGCCGGGCTGCCGGATTTCGATGTGCTCGCCGGAATCGTGTTGCACCGCAACGCGTGGAAGTTGCACATTCACGGAGAGGGCACGCACACGCTCGGCTTTGCGCTGACGAGCGGCATGCTCGCCGGGTTCGGCGGTCTCGTCAGTTCTGGAAGTGCCGAGGGCGAGCGGGACCTGGTCGCCGACGCTGTCGCGGGCGCGCTGCTCGTCGGGTCGCACATTCTGCTGGACGCGATGCCCTTGCCGTACATGAAGATCCGCAAAGGTACGCCGCTGCGGAACGCGCTGTGGAACGCGCTGTGGAAGAGCGCGTTCAACTGGACGCTTGACGCCGTCGTGTACAGCTTCGTGGCTTCGAAGCTCTGGGTCAGCGATGCCGATCCGATGCCGGGAACACGCTGATCACGCGACTCGATTGGGCTGTAGGTCCACACTTCAGGTTCATGGCGGCAGGCAGGCGCCCGGGAGGCGAATCGAGATGATTTCAGTCAGCGAGACCCGCCTGCACCTTGTCGGCGAATTGCACTTCACCGGTACGACGCCGAACGGCCACACGATCGAGCTGGATTCGCACGCCGATGGACCGCCGACTGCGGCGACGCCGATGCAGCTGCAGTTGGTGGCGCTAGGCGGCTGCACGGCCATGGACACTATCTCGATTCTCCGCAAGATGCGTCAGGAGGTCAGCGGGTACGACATCCGGCTGACCGCAGAGCGCGCGGAGGAGCACCCGCGGGTGTACACGTCGATCCTGATGACGCACGAGCTTCGCGGCCGCGCCATCTCCGAAGCGAACGTGCACCGCGCGATTCAGCTGACGATGACGCGCTACTGCCCGGTGTTCTCGATGCTGTACCCGAAGGTCGACATACGCGAGCGCTTCGAGATTACTGACGAGGTCACTGGCGAGATCGTCGCAGGCGACGTCTCCCGCGAGGATCAGCCGGACCCGGTGTAGTCCGCAACCGCTCGCGCGGCCTCGCAAGATTCAGATAGCCGGGCAATTCAGGGTCCCGCGAGAATGTCGCACACGGGCCACCGAGCGCGTGCATTTGACGCTTTGGATTGCGTGCTGCAACCAGTTGCAACTACAATGGAGCGCAGGGTATCGCGATTCGCGCCACTGCCGATACTCATGCGGGTATTCCCTGACTATGCATCACGTCGAAATCGTCTCCCAGCTTGAAACGCACCACATGGAGCAGCTTCCCGCCCTCCTGGACGCCGCCACGCGCGAGGACGGCCACGAACCGCTGGGCGAGCACAAGTTTCTCCGCCTGCAGCGCGGCGATGACCTGTCGGAGGCAATCCTTGCGTTCGAGGACGGCGTGCTTGCAGGCTACGCGCACACGGTGACCTATGGGGATGCAGACGAGCGCCGCGCGTCGTGCGAACTGGTGGTCGATCCGGCGCTACGCCGACGCGGTGTCGGACGGACGTTGCTCTCACAGGCGATCATGGCGGCGCAAGGCAAAGGCGCATTGCAGCTCGATCTCTGGGCGTACAACGACACGTCGGCGAGCCAGCGGATTGCCGCGCAATTCGCCTTCACGCCAGCGCGACGCCTGTTGCACCTGCACCGCCACATGCGCTCCGCGCCTCTCACAGACGCTCTACCGGGCGCGACGATCCGCGCAGTGCGACCTGGCAAAGACGACGAGGCCTGGCTGGCGCTGAACAACCGCGTCTTTGCCGGCCACCCGGAAAACGGGCGCTGGACCCTGGACGACCTGCGCGCGCGGATGGCGCAGCCGTGGTTCCGGGCCGACGACGTGCTGCTTCTCGAAGCAGGCGGCGTGCTGGCGGGATTTTGCTGGCTGAAGGTCGAAGAGCGCGCGGCTGAGGGTCGCGTGGGCGAGATCTACGTGATTGGTACGGCGCCGGAGTACCAGGGCCGCGGCTTCGGTCGCTACTTGCTGGCGTCGGCGCTGAGGCGGCTGCGCGAGCGCGAGGCATCGGTGGCCGCAATCTACGTCGACCAGTCGAATGTGGCGGCGCTTGGCCTCTACACCGCGAACGGCTTTCACTACCACCACGTCGACGTGTGCTACACGCGCGGCCTCGGCGCGGAAGATATCGCTCCACCGGCGGGCATCGACGCGCAGCGCGTCGTCGCCGCCTGACGCCGCGGTCATCAGCGTACTTTTCGATGACCGATGGATTGGCTACTCTGTGGCGCGGCTGGCAGGCACCGCGACTGGAGCAGGTGCCGACTAAGAACGCTGTCTGAGTTAAAAGCCGACTGAAGTTGTAGTCGCACGGAAGGATCGACTCATGCCACAAGGAAAATGCGCGTTCTGCGGAACGTTCGTGACCAGCGGCGGCATCGCGATGGGCAAACACTCGGTGGCATGCACGGCGTGCGGGCCGCTCGCTAGCAAGTGGCTTGAGAAGAACGCGGAACCCGCAGCGGCGGACGCGGGTGAGCCGCAGCCAGCCTGATCGGCTTACGAGTCGGCGTGCTTCAGCTCTTCGCGCCGCGTCTTGGCGCGCTCCTTGGCGACGGAGCGAATCGTCCACATGATCCAGAACACCGCCCACGCCGCGAAGGTCGTACCGGCGAGTGACACCCTCGTCGAATCGACGATCGGTTCCACTTCTACGCCATCATCCTTGATGTGAATCACGGCCACGGGCGCCGATCCGCCACCGCCGCCACCACCGCCGCCTTCGCCCTCACCGCCATCGGTTGCGGTATGGCCGTTTGTGGACGGCAGATCCTTGCCTCCGCTGCCGCGACCGAACCCCATGCCGTAACCGAACGTTACTCGCGCGGCCGGAATGACGGTGTGGCCGTTCCGCTCGATCGGCGTGCCAAAACACACCCCCACGCCTAGCTGGTCCGGGATGCTGGAGATCTGCCGGATCATCTCGTCGGACGTCATCGTCGTGTCCATGAGCTGTGCCTCCTTAGCGGCGTGTGAGTAACGTCCTCGCGACGCGCGCTGCAAGCGGCATCGCAATCAACATCCATAGCGGACTCATCGAGAGCGGACTCATCGAGGAAGCCTTCCTCAGCCCGACGCGCTCCGACCCGCCTCCGCGTCGCACCACGATGGCGACGGGCTCGTGGGATTCCAGGCAGACGCGCCAACTGCCGCGTCCTGTGCTGAAGCTCCGTACGCGCACGAGGCCGTCGACCGAGACGGTGCCGGATGTGAGCACAGGGACGGAGCGCTGTTCTGTGCGGATCACGTAGTGTTTGCCTTCCGATCCATGATGGACTGAGGCATGTGCGACGGCAACGGCCGAACGGGTCTTGTTTTCGCAATCTTCGCGCCTTGAAGGCGTGGCACTTGACAAGCCGGGCGTTCCTAGTGATTATGTGAATGTGAACACAATCACAAACAAGGCGAGATGCGCAGACAGGGGCCCGCGAACGACTGGCGATTGCGTTGTCGTCGGACACCTGCCGCTGCAGGTCGTATCGTGGAAGGGGGCGCGCAGGGTGCCGGGTACACCGTCAGCCAGTCGAAACGCCGTGGGCGCATGGACCGCCACGAGCGGCCGGACGCCGGGTCGGACGGGAACATCCGAGGACGGCGATCATGTAATCGGAAGGGGAAGTAAGCGGGCGTAGTGTGACGCCACATTTGTGGCGCTGGCTGGCGGTGACGCGACGCGCACTCTCGCAGCATTGGGAGACGGCCCAGGCGCCGTACTTCTCGCACGAATCTCCATGTTGTGTCACGATCTCGCTCAGTCGCGCGGAGGAGGTTGTTGGCCGATGGTAAAGCTGATCTACTGCATCTCGAAGAAGCCTGAGCTGAGCGTGGAGGAGTTCCAGCGCTACTGGCGCGACACGCACGCGCCGATCGCGGGCGCGATCCCGGGGCTCCGCCGCTACGTGCAGTGTCATGTCGTGCCGGAGCTGTACGCGCGGCAGACGCCGCCCTACGACGGCGCGGCGGAGCTGTGGTTCGACGATCTGGACTCCATGCGCGCGGCAATGCGATCGCCGGAAACGGCTGCGGCGCTCGAAGACGAGAAGAACTTCATTGACCACAGTCATGTTGCGTCGTTCGTGACGGTCGAGAATCCGATTTTGGAGTAATACGAGCGCTCGGTGCGCTGGACGCTTCGTCTGGGGCGGCTGGTGAGGCGAGCTAGATGCTTCGCTTCGCTCTGGATGGCAGATCCTCTTAGCGGCGTTCTGCCGGGACCTCACCCCGACCCTCTCCGCCCGGCGGAGAGGGGGACGGCGGGCGGGGCGCCCGCGCTCCATCTCCCGGAGCGAGGCGTGGGAGCTGCTGGGTAGCGATGGATGCGCGCAGGATTGCCTCGATCTGGCGACTAGCTGCAGATCTTGAGCAAAGCGTCACGGACGGCGAGCGAGCGTTCTAGCACGGCTTCGGGGGCGTCGGCGACGACGAAATTCAGGTGCTCGCATCCCGCCTCGATGTATGGCGCGAGGAACTCGGCGATCTCGTCGGGCGTGCCGTAGGGCGTGTATTTCTCGAAGCTGGCGAAGGGGACGCGGTAGAACGCCTCCATGCTGCCGGCGACCTTCTTTTTCGCGGCGTCGCGATCCGCATCGACGCCCATCCAGAACTGCATACCGCGCGGAAACACGATGTCACTGCGGCCGGCCTCGCGCGCGAACTCGGCGATCTTCTCGCCGGCCTCATTGAACCGCCGCACGGAGACCCAGATACCCGTCCAGCCGTCGGCGTAGCGGCCGGCGCGACGAAACGCGGCGTCGGAGCGGCCGCCGGCCTGCATGGTGACGCCGGTCGCCCGGAACGGCTTCGGACGCATGCGGACCTTGTCTAGCTGAAAATACTTGCCGTCGAACGTCGTTTCATCCTGCGTCCACAGGCTGCGGAGGATCTGCATGGACTCGTCGGTGCGGCGGGCACGGGTCTTCGGGTCGACGCCGCATGCCCACCACTCGTTCTTGTCTTCGCCGCCGATGCCGATGCCCATGATCAACCGGCCACGCGAGAGCTGGTCGACCATCGCGGCCTGCAGCGCAACGGGAGTCGGGTGTCGCAAGGCGAGCAGATAGACGCAGGTCTGCAATTCGAGCTTCGTCGTGGCGGCGGCAATCGGCGCGAGCTTGATCAGCGCGTCGCTGCCGGAGCCGTAGAAGGTCACATGATCACCGACGAACACGCCATCGACGCCGGACGCCTCCGCTTCGCGCGCCCATTCGATGACGCGATCGTCCGATCCGCCGGCGGGTACGAACACTTTCGGCATCTTGAGCGACATGGGCGACTCCTTCTTGCGGTGATCGTGAGCGTTGTTCCTACTGCTTCTTCGCCGCGGCGTTTCGCCTCGAGGTCTCGCGCGCGGCGAGAGCCTGTCGGACCGGGGACTGCACCGCGCCGGTCCGGCTTCGCCGGACTCACAGCCGAGGACGGCTATGCTCCATGCCTCTCGTCGCGTTGGCTAACCTCAATTCGAAATCACAACGCTAGCGCGCAGGCCCGATGATCCCCGCTTCGCCGAGCTTCGCGATCTCATCCCATGAATAGCCGGCCTGCAACAGCACCTCTTCGGTGTGTTCGCCGTGGTGCGGGGCAAGGTGCGTAATCGTGACGGGTTCGCCGCCGATGGCGATGCCGATGCCGGGCAGGCGCACGGG
>CAYWOO010000047.1:0-16882 GCA_964458665.1 uncultured Dehalococcoidia bacterium | reverse complement strand
CCGACGGCCGGGTGAGGCGCGAACGCCCGCCGGTGCCGGAAAAGGCGACCACAACGCATTCGATCAAATCCGCGTAATCTGCGGTTCCAACCTCCCCGACCTAATCTGTGCAATCTGTGCAATCTGTGGATTCGTCCCCGTCTACAATGCCCCGATGATCATCGTTCGTGGCAAACAGACACCCGAAGTCGACGCACCAACATTCGCGGCGATGCGGGCGCCATACGCTGGAGTCACGATCGACGTCGGCGCGGGCGACGGGCGCTGGGCGTACCGATACGGTGTAGCACACCCCGATCGCTTCGTCGTCGGCATCGATCCGGTTCCGGAGAACATGCGCGAGCTGTCGACGAAGGCCGCGCGAAAGCCCGAGCGCGGCGGTCTGGCGAACGTGCTCTACGTGGCGGCCAGCATCGAACGCCTCCCGGTCGAACTGCTGGGCATCGCCGACGAAATATTCGTCACGCTGCCGTGGGGCAGCCTCATGCGCGGCATCATCCTCGGCGACGACGCCGTGCTCGCCGGCCTCGCGTCGCTCGCGAGGCGCGGTGCAGCGCTGCACATCGTCCTCAACACCCGAATCTTCGACGATCCGGTGCCGCTCGACGTGCGCAACCTCCCGGACGTCACGCCAGACTTCGTCCGCGAAACCCTCGCACCAGCATTCGCCCGCCACACCATCACGATCACCGAAACGCGCTACATGGACGCCGACGAAGTAGCAGCCATTGAGACGACGTGGGCGAAGAAGCTCTCGCACCGCCGGCCGCCGCGTTCGGTGCTCATCGAGGCGGCGGTGAGCCGACAGCCATGATCGAGCTGACCCCCACGCAACACGCGCGCCTGCGCCCGATGTTCGCCAGCTTCGCCACGCGCTTGCACGGTTCCGTAGAGGCCATCTTCTCGGGCGAATTCGGGCGCGCATGGGCCGACGATGCCGATGCACCCACCGTGGCGCTCGCCCATATCGACTTCTGGTTCATCGCCGGCGATGCACGCACGCGCGCCGCCGACGAGGCGCTGGGACAGGTGCCGCGCCGTGGGACGATCGTGACAGGCGGCGGCTCATGGGACGAGCGCGTGCGCTCCACGCTAGGCGACGACATGCACGAGCGCGCGCGCACGGGGATGGCCGCGCCAACGCCGACGGAATGGAACGGCGACCGTCTGCAAGCGATGGCGTCCGCCATACCTGACGGCTTCGAGATTCGGCGGGTGACGCCGGCGGATGTCCATGCCTTCGCGGCCTTCGAAAAGGATCTCGTCGCGAACTTCGGCACGATCGAGCGATATCTTGAGAACGGCATCGGATTCGGCGCCTGGTTCAACGGTCAGTGCGTCGCCGGATGCTCATCCTTCACGCTCGCGGGCGGAAAGCTCGAGATCGAGATCGACACGCACCGGGACTTTCGGCGTCGCGGCCTGGCCCGAGCCGTTGCCGCGACCATGATCCTGCACTGCCTTGACGAGGGCATCGAGCCGTGTTGGGACGCGCACAATCTGGAGTCTTCCGCGCTCGCCCTGCAGCTCGGATTTGTCGATCCTCAGCCGTACACCGTCTTCGTCGTAGGCACGGAACGCGTGGGGCCGCCACCATGACTGCAGTAACGATCCGCCCCCTCACCATCGACGACGCGCCCGCCTGCGACGCGATCATCGCCAGCCTCCCGTACTTCTTCGGCGATCCCGACGGCGTGCGCGACTGCGCCGCAGCCGTGCGCGCGCAGCCCGGCTACGTCGCGATGATCGGCGGCGATGTCGCAGCATTCCTCACGATCGACCGGCACGGCCCGCTCAGTGCCGAGATCACGTGGATGGCCGCGCACGCCGATCACCGCCGCCACGGCCTTGGCCGCCGGCTCATCCAGCGCGCCGCAAGCGATCTCGCACGCGACGGCACCCGCATGCTCTGCGTCCTCACGCTCGGCCCATCCGTGCCGGAAGACGCCGCCGACAACTACGCCGGCACCCGCGCCTTCTACCAGAGTTGCGGCTTCGTGCCCCTCCGCGAACTGGAGCTACGTTCGTGGAATGACGCGTACGCGCTGATCCTGGCCCGGGCGCTGTAGGTAGATTGCGCATCTATAGGAGTACGATTGTAGGATGAGGCGAAGAGCGAGCAGGGACTACGAGGATCTCAAGCAGTGGATCGTTGAAGCAGCTAGGCATGACCTTGAGGAGCGATATCCACGCTACGTATCGGAATTTCGCCACGCTCTCCTAGAGACGGGCGAACTGGATTCTGCGACCCTCGCGGCCGCCCCACATCTCAAGAAGCCGCTTCCTCGTTGGCCGGCGCTTCTGACCGCCTTTTTCGACTTTGAATATGCGCGGGGCAAGGTGGTCGACTGCCATAGGCTCCTTAAGCAAACAAGAGATGTCTCGTCGGCGGACGGTTCCTTCTGGTTCACCTATCATCTGGATCAGTGGGTATTCCAGACAGACGCCTTCATGGATCGGTGTGATCGAATGCTGAGGCAGATCGTCCGCTCGGTGATTCGACCATTGGATCCGAGGTGGCAGATGTTCGAGCGTCAGCTCACTGAGCAAGTACGAGTGCTCAAGGAGCCCATAGCGAAGATTCGCAACCCCCTGGCACACGGTCTGGGTGGCGGGGTCTCTGGACTCCTAGATCAATGGGAACCTATCCTCGCAGCCCCGGTCAACATTTTCGATGAGGAGTTCGTGGAGTCCTCGGTTAGGCCACTCAAGAGCGCTGTGGAGGTTCAACGGCGACGATCTTGGTTCCGCGCGCTCCATCGAGCCAATCTCCTGCTCTTCGCTTACAGTGAGGCGCTATCCGGAACGATGTTGAGAAAGATTCGCGAGTTCGACTGATTCGCACGAATAATGCCGAGGAGGATCAGATGGCACGCATCACCGCACTCAGCTTCATCGTCCCGGTGCGCGATCTCGATCGCGCCGTCGCGTTCTATCGCGACGCGTTCCAGCTCGAGGAGGTGTTCCGCGCCGAACAGATCGCCTTCGTCGGGCTGCCAGGCACCGATAGCGCACTCGGCCTGCTTCTCGATCCCGCGAGCGCCGGCAGCGGGCCGCGGACCGTCGGCTTCCACGTCGACCACGCCGTAGCACAGGATGATGTGGTGCGCGATGTCGAAGCCGCCGGAGGCAAGATCGTCGAGCGCGGCGAGCACGCGCCCGGCGTACCGTACGCCCGCGTCACCGACATCGACGGCAACGAGTTGTGGGTCTGATCGCGATGTCCTGATCGCTCCTGACACCGAGCGTCAGCAGCCCATCGACGGAGCGAACACGCGTGCTAGAATAGCGATCCGGAGAGAAGGCCGCGCCACCGCCCGTCCAACCTCAAACATCCAACCTCCAGGAGACCAAACAGACATGCCCCTGGACGCGATCATCGTCAAAGGCGCTCGCGAACACAACCTGAAGGACATCGACGTCACGATCCCGCGCGACAAGCTCGTCGTGATCACGGGGCTGTCGGGGTCCGGCAAGTCGTCGCTCGCCTTCGACACGATCTACGCGGAGGGCCAACGACGTTATGTCGAGTCACTCTCGGCGTACGCGCGCCAGTTCCTCGGCCAGATGGAGAAGCCCGACGTCGACTACATCGAGGGGCTCTCGCCCGCGATCTCCATCGACCAGAAGGGCGCCAGCCGCAACCCACGCTCGACCGTCGGCACCGTCACCGAGATCTACGACTATCTGCGCCTCCTCTACGCGCGCGCCGGCACGCCCCACTGCCCCAACTGCGGCCGCCCCATCGAGCGCCAGACCGTACAGCAGATCGTCGATGCGATCCTGAGCATCGAGCCCGGCAAGAAGCTGATAATCCTCGCGCCGATCATCCGCGACCGAAAGGGCGAGCACCTGCACGTCTTCGAAGACGCGCGCCGCGCCGGTTACGTGCGCGTGCGCGTCGACGGCCGCATCCGCGATCTCGGCGAGCAGATCGATCTCGACAAGAAGAAGAAGCACACGATCGAGGTCGTCGTCGACCGCATCATCACGGAAGCCAGCGGTGGCGACAGCGAAGGCTCCGCATCGAGCGCCAGCCGACTCTCCGACAGCGTCGAACAAGCGCTGAAACTCGGCGGCGGCACAGTGTTAGTCGAAATCGATCACGGTACAGCCGCATCCAAACAACGGGCGAAGCCCACCAAGAGACCCCCCTCTCCCCCAGTGGGAGAGGGGCCGGGGGAGAGGGGCCAGCTCGAAGAGCGGATGTACTCCGAGCACTACGCCTGCGCCTTCGACGGCACGAACATCGGCGAGCTGGCGCCGCGCAACTTCAGCTTCAACAGCCCGCACGGCGCGTGCGCCGACTGCACGGGCCTCGGCGTGAAGATGGAGATCGATCCCGCGCTCGTCGTGCCGAACGTCAGCGTGTCGATCGAGCAGGGCGCGATCGTGCCCTGGTCGCGCGCCGCGGCGACAAACACCTGGTACATGCGGATGCTCGTCGCCGTCGCGAAGAAGCACGGCTTCAAGCTCAACGTGCCGGTGAAGGAGATGAAGCAGAAGGACCTGGATCTGCTCCTCTACGGCGACGACGACCCGATCACGCTGAAGTACACCGCCAGCGGCGGTCACACGAACAAATGGGATACGACGTTCGAGGGTGTCATCCCGAATCTGCAGCGCCGCTACAAAGAGACCGACTCCGACTACATCCGCACCGAGATCGAACGCTACATGGCGGCAGTGCCGTGCCACGCCTGCAAGGGCGCGCGCCTGAAGCCGGAGACGCTCGCCGTCACCGTGGCGGACCTCAACATCCAGCGCGTGACGTCGATGGACGTGCGCGAAGCCGTCGACTGGGTCGAGCGCCTCTCCGGCAAGGATACGCCGCTAAACGAGCGCGAGCAGATGATCGCGCGCCAGATCCTCAAGGAGATCCGCGAGCGTCTGCGCTTCATGTTCGATGTTGGCCTCGACTACCTGTCGCTGGACCGCACCGCCAGCACGCTCTCCGGCGGCGAAGCGCAGCGAATCCGCCTGGCGACGCAGATCGGTTCGAGCCTGATGGGCGTGCTGTACGTGTGCGACGAGCCGAGCATCGGCCTCCACCCGGTCGACGACGAACGGCTGATCAAGACGCTGGAGCGCCTGCGCGACCTCGGAAACACGGTGCTGATCGTCGAGCACGACGAATCGATGATGCGCGCCGCCGACCACATCGTCGATATGGGGCCGGGTGCCGGTGAAGGCGGCGGTCGCGTCGTGGCGGAAGGCACGATCGACGACATCATGGCGTCGCAGGAGTCGATGACCGGCGCATACCTCAGCGGCCGGCGCCAGGTGCCGCTGCCGGAGACGCGCCGCGCGGGGACGGGCCACGCCATCCGCATCGAGGGCGCGCGCGAGAACAATCTCAAAAACATCGATGTCGAGATCCCACTCGGCAAGTTCGTCTGCATCACCGGCGTCTCCGGCTCCGGCAAGAGCAC
Source organism: uncultured Dehalococcoidia bacterium (assembly GCA_964458665.1). Taxonomy (GTDB): domain Bacteria; phylum Chloroflexota; class Dehalococcoidia; order DSTF01; family JACRBR01; genus JANXYW01. The sequence goes on along the minus strand of CAYWOO010000047.1, from coordinate 11,450 downwards.
GCTAATCAACGACCTGCTGTACAAACGCGCGGCGCAGGACCTGTACAATGCGCGCGATCGCGCCGGGAAAGTCGATGCGATCCGCGGCCTCAACTACATCGACAAGGTTGTCGACATCGACCAGTCGCCGATCGGCCGCACGCCGCGTTCGAACCCGGCGACATACACCGGCCTGTTCACGCCGGTGCGCGACATGTTCGCGTCGGTGCCGGAAGCGCGCCTTCGTGGCTACACGCCGGGCCGCTTCTCGTTCAACGTGAAGGGCGGCCGCTGCGAGGCTTGCTCCGGCGACGGCTACATCGAGATCGAGATGCACTTCCTGCCCGACGTGACCGTGCCGTGCGAGGTGTGCAAGGGCAAGCGTTACAACCGCGAGGCGCTCGAGATCACGTTCAAGGGCAAGAGCATCGCCGATGTGCTCGACATGACCGTCGAGGAGGCGCTGGCGTACTTCGAGAACATCCCGGCTGTGCGGCGCAAGCTCGAAACGCTGCACGACGTCGGCCTCGGCTACATCCGCCTCGGCCAGCCCGCGACGACGGTGTCGGGTGGCGAGGCGCAGCGGATCAAGCTGTCGACCGAGCTGTCGAAACGCTCGACCGGCAAGACGCTGTACATTCTCGACGAGCCGACCACAGGCCTGTCGTTCGAGGACACGCGCGCGCTGCTCGTCGTGCTCCAGCGCCTCGTCGATGGCGGAAACACCGTCGTCGTCATCGAGCACCACGTCGACGTGATGAAGAACGCCGACCACATCATCGACCTCGGTCCGCTGGGCGGCGACCGCGGCGGCCGCGTCATCGCCGAAGGCACGCCGGAGCAGGTCGCGCTCGTCGAGCACAGCTTCACCGCGCAGTACCTGCGCAAAGTCCTCCCGCCGGAGCGTCTGGCAGCCGCAAAAGCTACGGCCAAGCACAAAGGAGTGGCACAGCCGTCCCCGGCTGTGAGGCGCCCGGGCAAGAACGGCATCACCAAAAGCGGAGCCTCTGCCAAGAACGGATCACAGCCGCCCCCGGCCGTGCGCGCCGCGCGCAAGAACGGCGTGAGCAAGAACAAGAGCGCCGCAGCCGCCTCAAGGAACGGCCGCACGAAAGTCGCCGCCGCGAAGACGCGAAGATGACCACGCTTGCCTCGCGCGCCCGCACGTGTTTGCTCGCGATCGACGGTGTCGTGGAGAGTGGAGGGATCTTCACTGACGGAGATGCGTACTGGGTGAACGGGAAGGAAATAGCTCACTTCCATGGAGATGCGGACATCGAGTTGCGGTTAACCCGCGCCATCATCAGCGAGCAACGCGGACGGCTCAAATCAGATCCGAGGGTGGAGCTTCGCCGCGGCGCCTCGGACTGGATCACGATGCATCCAGCGAAGGCGGGCGATCTCGCTCTCCTGCGCGAACTCGCCGAGTTAGCAGCGGCGGCACATCGTGCGGCACCGGGCACGATGGCAGCGCCACCGCCGGTTGGTGCCGCCCTCGATCGCCGCCGCCGCTTCCACTAACAGGGCAAGTCATGAACAAGTCAGAACTGCTCGCCACCGTCCGCCGCGACCGCGCGACCCTCGATGCGCTCGTAGCGTCGCTGAGCGAAACGCAGCTCTCCTCATCCGGCGCGGATGGCGGCTGGCAGGTGAAAGATCATCTCGCGCACATAGGCGCGTGGGAACGCATGATCGTCGCCCATTTGCGAGACGGATCCGACGCCGCCATCGCGGGCATGGATGCGGCATCGTACGCGACGGCATCGCTCGACGTGCTGAATGACCGGCTCTACCAAATGTCGCGCGATCGGCCGGTCGCGGATGTCCTGCGCGAGTTCGCGGAGGCGCATCAGGCGATCGTCACGTTCCTCGACGAGATGCCGGAGCAGCGGCTCGCGACGCCGTACTGGACCGACGACCCGTCGATGCGAACGGTGCTCGAGAAGATCTCGGGCGACACGTACTTGCACTACGTGGAGCACGCAGCCTGGATCGGCGAGATCGTCGGACGAGGAATCGAGGCGCGATGACGAAGGATGAACTGCTGACGAACATCCGTCGCGACCGCGCGACACTCGATGCGCTTGTCGCGTCGCTGAGCGACGCACAAATGATCGCGCCGGAATTGGAAGCCGGATGGTCGGCGAAAGACGCGCTCGCGCACATCACGGCGTGGGAGCAGCTCAGCCTCAAGTGGATCCGCACAGGCCGCCGCGAAGAAGGCTCGTTCACGCAAGAGACGATCGACGCCTTCAACAGCGGCATCTATGAAGCACACCGTGGCGACGTACTTGCTGACGTGCTGGCGGAGTCGCGAGCATCGTACGCCGCCATGCTCTCGATGGCTGAAGCGCTCGCTGGCGATCTCGATGCGCCACCAGCCTGGGCGCCAGCACGGCCGCTGGGCGAAATCATCAGCTCGAACTCCGACGAACACTACCGCGAGCACATCGACCAGATCCAAGCCTGGCTCGCGCGCAAGGCGTCGCGATGACTGACCAACCCGGCGCGATCTTCTTCGATATGGACGGCACCATCCTCGACTGGACGACGGGCATGGAGGAATCGTGGCTCGCCTCCTGCGAGAAGCACGCCGTCGACTCGCACGCACCGGCGGACGTGCACGCCGCCATCCGCACACGCCGCACATGGTTCTGGGATGACGCCGAGCGCGCATATCGCGGCCGCATGAATCTCGATGGCGCGAGCCGTGAGATCGTCCGCCACGCCTTCACCGACCTCGATCTCGATAGCGTAGACATCGCCCACAGCCTCGCCGACTACTACCGCGCGCTGCGCATGGCGGCAATCGCCCCCTACCCTGGCGCAATCGAGACGCTGCAAACGTTCCGCGAGCGCGGCACGCCGATGGCGCTGATCACCAACGGTGCGACCATCAGCCAGCGCCGCAGCATCGAGACCCATGCGCTCGCACAGTACTTCCACTGCATCGTCATCGAGGGTGAGTTCGGCGTCGGCAAGCCTGACGAGCGCGTCTTCCGTCACGCGCTGTCAGCCGTCGGCAGCGATCCGGAGCAGACATGGATGGTCGGCGACAACCTCGAGGCCGATATCGCTACGCCGCATCGCCTCGGCATGCACACAGTATGGGTGGACGAAACCGCCAGCGGCCTGCCCGGAACGGCGGCCGTGCAGCCGCATCGCATGGTGCGGTCGATCGCGGAGCTTGTGCCGTCGAGCTAAAGACGGGGATGTAGATGACGGTGGTACAATATCAGCATGGCTGACGCGGGCGTGCTTCACATCATCAAGAGCGGCGTGGTCTACGAAGTAGAGCCTGAGGACGATGGAAGCTTCGTCATCAGCGTACCTGCGCTGCCCGGGTGCATCAGCGCAGGCGACACGATCGAAGAAGCGCTCGACATGATCGCAGAAGCGACAGATCTGTGGCTAGAGGTCGCTCGCGAGCGAGGCCTCGCGATCCCCGCTCAATTCGACCTTCAGCCGGCCTCGTAGTTTGCCCGACAAACTGCCATCGCTGAAGACCGACCGCGCGGTTCGCGCGCTGGAAGGCTGTGGTTTCCAGAGGGTACGCCAACGAGGCAGTCATCTGGTTCTAGAGCGGCCCGGAACGCCTTTCCAAGTCGTCATTGCCATGCACAAACGTGAACTAGGCCCGGTTCTCGTCCGCAAGATCATCACGCAGTCCGGCCTGACAGCTGAAGAGTTCCTCAAGCACATCCAGCGAACATCGCACTTGAGCAGTCGCATACTCAGAACCAGTCTGGGCAGAACGGCGCGTACGCCGTCCGCCACATCGCATCCCACAGCGGCAGCGGCGCATCGAGAGCAGCGTCGGCGCGGCCGAAGCGCACTGCCAGCGACGGCGACACCTGCCCGAACAGCAACTGCACCAGCGCCGACACGTCCAACGTCAACTGCGGAGCATCCTTCGTGCGCGCGACAGACGCGCCATCCGCGCCCGCTTCGAGCGCCCACCGGCCAGCGTTCCACGGGCACATCTCGTCCCGCAGTTCGAACGTCACGCGGCCTGCGGCGCCGTACGGCCGCAGCGGCAGCGCGCGCTGGACATCGATGATCCGCCCGAGCAGATGGTCTCGATGCGTCGCGTGCAGTTCTCGTGGATCGAGCATGACGTGTGGCGCCGGATCGTCGATGGGAGCGCAGTTCACCCAGATGCGGTTCGCCAGGTCGAACGTCTTCAGGTGCTCCCAGATGGCGCGATACGCGTTCGGTGTCTGCCACACGTAGTCGCGTACCCATACGCGCTGACCCGGCCCGGCGCCGTCCGGCGATGTCTCGAAGAACTTTGCTGCATACGCAACGTACGCCTTTGGCTCGCCGCCTTCCTCGTAGATGGCTACGAGACTCGGCCCGAAGTCCGCCGGATTACCCGCCATCGGCTGGATGCCCATCACCTGCCCATCCCAGATGATCGGCGCTCGGTGCAAGTAGCCGTTTCGGCGCTTGGTGAAGTCGCGGTACATCCGCTCGAGAAGTGGCAGCTCATCCTTCGAACCCTCCCGCCACGTACCCTCAGCCCGCGGGACCGTCGGCGCGAAGTTCACCATTTGCGGATCGATCTGGTAGCGGACGGCCGTCGAACACACGGCGTAGCCGTAGCGCTGATAGATCGCCGCGATCGATGCCAGCAGGCCGGCGATCGGTTCCATGCGCTGCTCGTAGCGGCGCTTGAAGTCGATCTCCATGATCTTGCGAAGGTGCCCGCGCCGCCGGTACCACGGCAACGTGCCGACGAACGTGACGCCGGCCATCGGCGCCTTGGAGCCGTTGAGCCGCACCACGAGCGGGTAGGCGCCATAGGACGTTGCCAGGACGCCATCTTCGAATGCGCACAACGACCACTCGGGGCGGACGCGAACGTCGCCCTGCGCCCGCACGCGATCCTCGCCCGCATAGTTGCCGAACACGATCGAAGGGATGCGCGCGAATGCCTGCGCCTCTTCCTCGCGATACGGGCGGATCTCCAGCGCCATGCAGCCTCCTCACTGTCGTCCAGCGATGATAAGCGATCTTCCACGCCGGAGCGAAAGCGTCCGTACCGCCATCGCTATCGCAACAAGACGTTCATGCCGGGCCAATGGTGGCTCTGAGCGGTTACGCCGACCCACCCTCGCGCTGCTGCTGCGCGCGGGTCGCTGCCTGTTCGCGCATCCAGCGGATAATCGGTGAGGGTTCCTTGGGATGCCAGGCCTTCTTCCAGATGTCGAAATCGCCTGGCCACGGCTCGTCGAAGAGGCGCACCACCGGCGGCGGGCCTTCAGCCCCGGCCAGCAGATCCAGCGCGGCCCGAACGACGCGCGACTGCAGCGCGACGTCGCCAGCCGGGCCGCACGTGTGGCCGAACGGAAATTCGACGCCGAGCGTGCGCGGTGTGCCAAAGCGCTCGCCCCAAACGGGCATGATGTTGATGACGGTCGTGGCGAAGCCTGCCACTTCGAAGCTTCGTGCCAGCGCATTCACGGCGCGGCAGCAGTCCGGTCAGACGGGCGTGAGCAGTACGCCGTCGACGCGCTCGTCCCGCATGCGCTGCGCGACCTCGGGTGCGTAGTGCTCCCGCCACTCGGTCGTATCGGGCTGATACCCCATGAACGAATAGTTGGTTGGCGCCAGCGAACCGACGACGCCTTCGGCCTCCAGCTCGAGCATGCGGCTGATCGGCAGCGCCACGTTGAAATCCGTGTCGATGTCGTCGTTGTTGATGTGCAGATGGCCGCTCTGCACCTGCTCCGGGCGCAGATCGCGCGGCAGCATCCGATACGTCGGGTCGCCCCAGTTGGGCTCCAGTTGCTCGCGCGCGTAATCGAACGGCGGCCCGACGCCCCGCACATTGATACCCGCCGTCGTCACGAGCGCGATGCGCGCTTCCGCCAGCGGCTTGGCGAGCGGCGTCCATGGCACGTCGGCGGGCGTGTCGATCCGCATGTTCTCGAAATAGCCCTTTAGCGAGGGCGGGAGCCATTTGTAGCTGTCAACCATGCGCCTGCTCCTCGTTCTGGATGGTAGCTTCACCGTAGCAAACGCGGGCCAACGCGCACAGAATGGCGTCAGCCCGCGCTTGCAATGGCCGCGATGATATGCGAACATATGCTCTAGGCTGCCAACGCTGCGGCATGTCGATAGAACTAACTGATGGCCACCCGGCGAGCACCAACGCGGACCCAATGCGTTGACAGCGTTCATAGAAATTCGGGTGTAGATGGACATAATTCCGCGAGTTGACGGCCTGAACATCTGCCCAACGGCGACCGCTCGGTGTAAGGTGGCCACAGGCAGCCGCGAATCGCGCGGCAACAGCCCGGAGGCCCACCCCCACCGTGGCAAGTCGGCTCGATACTCCGATGATTGAAGTACGGAATCGCCGTCACGTAGCGTCGCATTCTCCGGAGCGAGGGCGCATTGGTTAACAGAACGGCGAACGCGGAAGGCTACATGCTCCCGCTGGGCGGGCCGGAGTTCTGGCTCCAGGCCGAGCTACAGGACGCCATGGACCGCCTCATCAAGAATCACTTCCGTGACGTCATCTCCATGCCCCGCGCGCCCTATCCCCGCCTGGAGATGAGCGGACGCATGACCTCCAGCGCCGGCCGCTGCTATCCGGACTCTGGCGAGATCAAACTGGCGACGCTCTATCACCGCGATCACGGCATCGATGCGACCCTGCTCGTCCTGAAGCACGAGCTGGCGCACTGGGCCGCGCGCTGGCGCTACGGCCGCCGCATCGCTCCACACGGGCGGGAGTTCCGCGCCGTCGCTCACGAGCTGGATCCGCGCATCACGATCACCTGCCCTCCCTTCGCGCAGAAGGAACGGGCGCAGCGGCGCGGATGGCACATGACCTGTCCGAGGTGCCGCAAGCGTTATGTGCGGAGCCGCCGCGACAAGGTCGCCTGCCGCAGCTGCTGCGACAACTACGCAAGCGGCAACTACGATCGCCGCTTCCGGCTCGTCGTTACGTCGCGTGCGGAGTGACGTCGCCGTCCTCTTCGATCTCGACGGCGTAATCATCGATAGCCGCGAGCACCACCTTTCCGCATGGCATCAGTTGGCGCGCGAAGCCGGCCTCGCCCATGCACCCGACTACTTCACGCAGACGTTCGGGCTGCGCAACGAGCCGATCATCCGCGGACTCGCACCGGTCATCGCTGACACGCGCCTGCGCGAGCTGGCCGAGCGCAAGGAGTAGCTGTTTCGCGCTGCCGCACGTGGCAAGCTCGATCTGCTGTCCGGCGTTCGCGACCTGCTGTGGTTCCTCGACGAGCAGGGCATCGCCAAGACGGTGGTCACGTCGGCGCCACGAGCGAATCTCGATATGGTCGTCGACATGCTCGATATCGGCGACCACTTCCAGGCGCTGATCGCTGAAGAGGATGCCTCGCGCGGCAAGCCCCACCCCGAGGGCTTCCTGGCGGCCGCGAGCCGAGTCGAGGGCGAACCGGAGCGCTGCATCGTCATCGAGGACGCGCCTGCGGGCCTGCAAGCGGTCAAGGCCGGTGGCATGCGGGCGATCGGCGTCACGACGACCCACGCCGCGCCCGATCTTGCGGATGCGGACATCGTCGTCGATTCGCTGGCTGAGGAGGCCGTACGGCGGTTCATCCTCCTATAGGCTCCCGCCGCCCGTAGACGAAGCGTCAGCCAAACGTCAGCAACGCGACAGGTGCGTCGCCCGCGAAGCGGCGTACTATCAACATATGTGGACAGCGCAGACAGCAGGCGAGGATCCCAGGCAGCCCGAGCGCGCATCAGCTTCGTGGTATGCTGCGCCCCTCGCAGGGGCTGAGCAGTCACAGAGGGCGGTGGCCACCCTGACGGAGGCCCGACAAACGACGCGCCGCGGCGGACGGCTGCTGATCGCGCTCGCAGCGCTACCCGCCATCGCCGGAGCAGTGATGCTCGTCGCGCGAGCGTTCGGAACATCGTCGACGCCCACGGGCGGCGATGCGCTCGTCCCAGACCCAGCGCCGCCTGCCGTGTTCGCGCGCCAGATCTGCTCCTTCTCGAACGAGGACGCGGCCGCCGCATTCGTGCAGGGCGCCGACGGCGGACAATCGCTGGTCGTCGGCGGTCGCACTTGGTGGCTGTTCGGTGACACGCTGTTCCTCGCCGCCTCCGGCAAACAGATCGAGCAGAACGCCATTGCCTGGTCCGATACGCGACGTCCCGACGGCTGCCCAAAGCTGAACTACCACGCACGCGACGGTATCGCCGTGCCGTTCCTGCCGAAAGATGGCTCACTGACGGTGTGGCCGTCAGGCGCATGGGCGGTCGGCGACCACGCGTTCGACTTCTACACGTCGTACATCTACGGCTCGGGCCCGTACGCATACACAATCGGCGAGATCGGGCTGGCGCGCCTCGATACGACGACGATGCAGACGACCGTGCTGGCACGCAGGCTGTGGGGCGCGGACGGCGCCGCGGGCGGACAGGTCATCGGCGCGGAGCCGGTGGAGATGGGCGCGGATGGCCTGCTGCGCGTCGTGCTGCAGATGAAGGCGGCGGACGGGCCCGGCAGCGGCGGCGTGCGCGAGATCCTGGCGCGCGTCGAGCCGCCGCGGATGGCGGACGCAGGCGCATACCAGTACTGGACCGGCGTCGGCTGGAGCGCATCCGTCGCCGATGCCCGGTCGCTGTGGGAAGTGCCCAGTTCCGACGACGACGTGCAGAAGCTGGCCGCGTTCGAAAATGGCGCCAGCATCGCCTGGAACAAATCGCTGCACAAGTACGTCGCTCTGGTGAACACGTCCTTTGCTTCCGTCGGCGCGCGCACGGCCGACCGGCTCGAAGGCCCATGGTCGGATGCTCAGCCGTGGCTGGATTGCACCGCATTCGCCCAGGTGCGCGTGCCGACGTGCTACAGCCCGCTCCAGCACCGGGAACTGGCAGGCGACGAAGGGGGCAGCATGTTCGTGACGGTGAGCAGCATCGAACCATACTCGACGACCGCGTTTGAGGTGCGGCCGGCCACGGGTATCCACGAGTGGCGCGGTACGCGCGACGCGGTGGCCTATGGCGCGACATCACCCGGCAAGGAATGGTCGGACCAGGGCGTGGCATTCTACGCGTCCGGGACGCCCATCGACGGATTCGTGCCCGTCTATCGCTGGCAACGAGACGGAGCATCGCGGTACGCGCTAGCGTCACCCGGCGACGGGTTCACGCGCGGCGACCTGTCGTTCTACGCAGCGCCTGCGCCGTCTGTAACCGGATCGTCGTTGGCGTATCGACCGGTGTTCGTCTGGCAGAAGGGCGAATCGCAGCTCCTGTCGCCGAAGAGCAGCGGACTGGAGCAGTACGGGTACACGCGCGGCGAGGCCGCGTTCTACGCACCATGAGTGGGGTTCGGGGCACATCGGCTGAGAGAAGGCACGAAAGGGTAACGCTATGAACAGGAAGATCGCCGTAGGCGTCGTCGCGCTGCTCGCGCTGGGCGCGCTGGAGTTCGGGCTGCTGGGCGCCAGCGCTTCGGGCATCGTCGGCGGCTCCGGCAACGGCCTGCCGCCGATATCCCAACGCGGCAACGTACCCTTCACCCCGACCCCACCACCGACGTCGACGCCTGAAGGAGCTACGCCGGGGCCATACAGTATCGAGCTGTTGCGGCCAGATCCAGCGGACATCCATTGCAACGGTAGTCACTCGTCCACGATCCGTGTGTTCGTGCGGAACGAAGTCGGCCAGCTCGTTCCCGACTATACGTACGTGTCCTTCTCTGTGTTCAACGGCTCGGCGTCGCCGCCGAACGCATTCACGCAGCACGGGCTCGCATCTACGACCGTCGTCCTGTACTCCGACTCGTACTCACAGCAGCCGAACGTCGTGGTGCGGAGCGGCGACATGGAGACGGCGATCCGTCTGCGCTGCAGGCCCAACTCCGGCTGTCCGCTCTCGCCGCCGGCGAGCGTCAGCCCGCCATGCGGCGAGGCGACGCCGATCCCATGCAACCCATCGCCCGGCTCCGGTGTCAACAGTCCGCCATGCGCCGTGCAAACGCCGATCAGCCCGCCTATCTGCGGTCCGAACCAGACCTCACCGCCATGCACACCGCTCTCGCCGCCACCGTGTAGCCCGTCGCCCGCGAGCCCGTTCAGTCCACCGTGCCCGCCGCTTTCGCCGCCACCGTGTGACCCGTCACCCGCGGTGCCGTTCAGTCCACCGTGTGCGACGCCGCCTAGCCCGCCGACGCCGGTTAGCCCGCCCGCGCCGCCGGCGCCATGCACCGGCTTCATCTCACCGCCAGCCGCGACCGCCGACTGCCAGTACGAAATGCGTCTCGACGCCGACCGGGGTCAAGGCGGGATTCAGACGACGCGCCGCATCGTCGGCGACCAGCCGTTCACCATCGGCATCGATGTGACGAAGGTAGGCAAGGTGCCGTACGCTGGCTATCAGTGGGAGGTTGCCTACTCCCAGAACGAGCTCTCGTTCGCAACTGCTATCGAACACACAACCCAAACGGGGCTCGATACCTGTGCTCCACCGCACACATATAGCGACATCCCGCCTCTTCTCCTCACTGGTCAAGGCGCCGGGTGCATCACGCTTGTCCAACATGGAGGCACACTGTTCACAGGCGAGACAACGAGCCTTGAGATGCGCTGCCTCTCGCGCGGAGCGTTCAGGATCGCTCTAGTGGGCATCGACCCGGATCCGTTCGGCACGACGCTCATGAATGCGGCCGGCTATACGCTTACCACCACCCTCACAGGCATCACGATCAACTGCCAGGTCGGCGACTCGGAGGCCTGTGCGGATGTTACGGGCGACGGCCAAGTAACGCGCGATGATCTGCGCTTCATCATCCGGAACATGTCGCGTCTACAACCGGATCTGCGCGCCGACGTGAACGGTGATGGCCGCGTCAACCAGGCGGACTTGGTGTTGGCAACGAAGCAACTCGGGAAGCGCTGTTAGCCGTAGGTGTACTGAACGCAGCGAGAGGCGTCGCATGCGACGCCTCTGCTGCGTCCGGCGTCAGCGCTGCTCGCGGCCCATGCCTAGCATCAAGTCGAAGACGCGGCGGAGTTCGGCGACCGGATCGGGGTGCTCGTCGACGCGGATGTTCATCTCGTAGCGCCGGGCGTCGAACGCAAGCGGCGGCGGTCCCTTCGTCGTGTCCATCGGGGTGACGAGCAGCGCGGCGGAAACGCGGCCGCGGTTGTCGCCGCCTGCCACCTGGCCCGCCTCGAGCGCCGCCATCAAACGGATGCCGAGCCATTTGCCGGCGCCCGACTCGAACTCCTCCGCCATCGCATCAATCGTCGCCTGCCCGACGAGCATGTTGCCCTGCACCGAGTAGTCCTGACCGGCACGGCTACCGAACCAGCCGACGCACTCCGCGCCGCTGAAAGCGAAGGAGCGGCCCTGCGCGTCGATGCCGGCGACCTGGCGCGTCGCAGCGCCCGGATCTTCCGCGAGGAGGCCTTCGAGCGCCGCCTGCGGGCTGAGGCCCAGCTCCAGCAAAC
>CAYWOO010000046.1:0-12826 GCA_964458665.1 uncultured Dehalococcoidia bacterium | reverse complement strand
GGCGAGGGCGAGCTGGGCAATCACGGCGGCCCGCGCGGCAATCTCTACCTGCAGTTGAACGTCAAGCCGCACGAGTTCTTCCGCCGCGACGAAGACGACCTGATCCTCGACCTCGATCTAAACTTCGCACAGGTGGGACTGGGCGACGAAGTCGATGTGCCGACGATCGATGGAGAGCCGCACAGCCTGCGCATCCCCGCCGGCACGCAGACGGGCGAGACGTTCGTCGTGCGCGGGAAGGGCGTGCCTCACCTGCGGGGTGGCGGCCGCGGCGACATGATCGTACATGTGATCGTGACGACGCTGGCGAACCCGACGAAGGAGCAGAAGGAGCTGCTGAAGCAGCTCGCCGCTTCGATGGGTACGGCCGTGAAGCCGCAGGAGGACCGCGGCATCATGGGCAAGCTGAAGGGTGCTTTGGGGTAGGGCTGGTCAGCTTGTCAGCGCGTCAGCCGGTCAGCCGGTCAGCCGGTCAGCCGGTCAGTCTGGCAGTCTGTCAGTCGGTCAGAGACGCAGCAAACGATACGCTCATCGCAGCGCCGCCAGCCATTCGAGGAACACATCGACCGCTTCCGCCCACACGCCTTCGCGCGTGCGGCCGCTCGATTTCGGGACGGCGTAGCCGTGATCGGCGCGGTCGAGCAGGTGCAGCTTCGCGCGCTTGAGCTGTTTGGTCGCGGCGCGCAGCTCGTCGGGCGTGGCGAATGCGTCGTTCGTGCCGGAGACGAAGAGTGTCGGCACGTTCAGCGTCGCGAAGTGCGCGGTGCGAAGTTGGCCCGGCTTTCCGGGCGGATGCAGCGGGTAGGCGAAGAGCGCCACCGCATCGACGCCAACGCCGCCCTCCGGCGAGGCCGCGACCATCGATGCGACGCGACCGCCCATCGAGCGGCCGCCGACGACCGTGCGCGTCTTCGGGTCGCGCACGGCCTCGATGACGGCGCGCCACGTCGCTTCCAGCACGGGTGGCCGATCGGGGCCACGCTTGCCAGCTTCCATGTAGGGAAACTGAAAGCGAACGGTCGTGACGCCGTGCGAGGCGAGTGCTCGTGCAGCGTACACGCCGAACGGGTCGTGGATGTTCGAGCCGGCGCCGGGCGCGTACACGAACGTCCAACGCGCGTCCTTCGCCGGCGTGCGCGAGGCACTGACCGAGACGGCGTCCGTAACCACGATACGCAGCGCCTTGTCGGGCACGGCGACAGCTACTGGTTAGCCGTCACGCGCTGCAGCACGAGATCGACGAACGGCTTCAGTTCCTTCGTCGATGGCGTTGTCAGAGGCGCGTATGCCACACCCACAACCGCGGACGTATTGCCTTTCAAGAACGCGACGATGACGATCTGGAGCTGCACGACGGTGCCCGCCGCGTTGATATCGCCGGTGAGCGCCACGGCGAACGAGCCATCGCCCACGGCCGGATATTCGACGGGCTTGACGACCACCTTCGCCGGGTCGACGAACACGGTGCCAAACGCCTTCGCCAACGCCCCGGGCTCCTGGAATCGCACCGCGGCTTCGGCGGAGCAGTCGGCGGCGCCATTTGCGGTCGCGAACACCGTCAACTGCGAGAAGGCTGCGACGATGGAGCCGCCGAGGTAGGCGGAGACGTTGTCCTTCGGGCCGTTCGTGATCAGCCGGCCGGCCAGCCGGCCGCAGCGCTCGAACGATGCGCCGGCGATCGGATCCGTCGCTGCCGCGGCGGCATTGTCCGTCGGCGTGTCGGTGGAGATCTTCCAATCGGGACCGACGTCGGCGGGTTTGAGCGAAGCCGCATCCAGGAGTGCCTTCGCCTGCGTCTCGTTGAGGGTCTTGCCGGCAGGCGGTGGCGCCGGCGGCGCTGGTGTGTTCGCGGCAGCCGGAGCGGACGTGGCGTCCGTCGCCGCGGGGGTGCTCGCGGCGGCGACCGTTCCAGCTGGACTCGCGGACGCCGCGCCTGCCGTCGGCGTCTTGGCCGCGGTCGTCGCGGCGGCGGTCTTTGCGGGCGTCGACGGAGTCCCGGGTGTGGCGGTGGCGTCCTTCTTGCTGCTGCCACCGCAGGCGGATGCGATCAGCAAGCCCGCAGCGAGCGTCGCAGCGGCGAACATGATGAGTCGGGACACGGGACACCTCCGGGGAGCAGACTGAGCGTCGTTCAGTCCACGTACCATCGGCTACGCGGCGCTAACGGTCAAGGTCGAAGGGAGATTCACCGCAGAGCCGCAGAGGGCGCAGAGCGGTCAGCGGGAAGAAGGGACCGTGACCGGTCGACGGGCGCTACGAAGCTGTTATGGGTGCCGCTGAAGCTGTAATCTGGCTGCACGGAGGACATCATGGCGTTCGATCCCAAGCACAATTCTCGCACGATCACGGACGGGCCGACCCGTGCGGCCGCGCGCAGCTACTACTACAGCATCGGGTTCACGAAGGAAGACCTTGCCAAGCCGATCATCGGCATCGCGAACACGTGGATCGGCACGATGCCGTGCAACTTCAACCTGCGGCTGCTGGCAGCGAAGGTTGCCGAGGGTGTGCGCAAGGCCGGCGGCACGCCGATGGAGTTCAACACGATCGCCATCAGCGACGGCATCACGATGGGCACCGAGGGCATGAAGACGTCGCTCATATCCCGCGAAGTCATCGCCGACTCGATCGAGCTTTGCACGCGCGGCTACATGTTCGATGCGCTCGTCTGCCTCGTCGGCTGCGACAAGACCATTCCGGCTGCGTCGATGGCGCTGGCGCGCCTGAACATTCCCGGCATCATCGTCTACGGCGGCACGATCATGCCCGGCACGTACAAGGGTCACGACGTCAACATCCAGGACGTGTTCGAGGCGGTCGGCGCAAACGCGGCCGGGACCATGTCGGACGAAGAGTTGGACGCGCTCGAGCACGCAGCGTGCCCCGGGCCAGGCGCCTGCGGCGGCCAGTTCACGGCGAACACGATGGCGCTGGCGATGGAGTTCATCGGCCTCTCGCCGATGGGCAGCGCCAGCGTGCCGGCGGTCGACCCGCGCAAGGACGATGTGGGCGTGCGCGCGGGCGAGACCGTGATGGATGTGCTGCGCCGCAACGTGCGGCCGCTCGATATCCTCACGCGCGCATCGTTCGAGAACGCGATCGCGGGCGTTGCCGCGACGGGCGGCTCGACGAACGCGGTGCTCCACCTGCTGGCGCTGGCGCGCGAGGCGAACGTGCCATTGACGATCGATGACTTCGACACCGTAAGCGCCCGCACGCCGCTGCTTGCCGACTTGAAGCCGGGCGGCCGGTACCTGGCGGCGGATCTCGATACGGCGGGCGGTGTGCAACTCGTCGCGCAACGCCTCGTGGCCGGTGGTTACGTCGACGCGTCGCGTCCGACACCGAGCGGGCATTCGTTCGGTGAGGAAGCGCAGCAGGCGATCGAGACGCCGGGGCAGGACGTCGTGCACGCGCTCGACAACCCGTTGAAGAAGACCGGCGGCCTCGTCATCCTGCACGGCAACCTCGCGCCGGAGGGCTGCGTCGTGAAGGTCGCCGGCCACGAGCGCCTGTCGCATCGCGGGCCGGCGCGCGTGTTCGACCGCGAGGAGGATGCGATGCTCGCCGTGACGCAGCACCGCATCGTGCCGGGCGATGTCGTCGTCATCCGCTACGAGGGCCCGAAGGGCGGCCCCGGCATGCGCGAGATGCTCGGCGTCACGTCGGCGATCGTCGGCGAGGGCATGGGCGAGACGGTTGCGCTGCTCACGGACGGCCGCTTCAGCGGCGCGACGCGCGGCCTGATGGCCGGGCACGTCGCGCCCGAGGCGTTCGTCGGCGGCCCGATCGCCGCGGTGCGCGAAGGCGACACGATCCACCTCGATATCACGAACCGCCGCCTCGACGTCGAAATCAGCGACGACGAGATCGCCGCCCGCCTCCGCGACTGGCGCGCCCCGGAGCCCCGCTACAAAACGGGCGTCATGGCGAAGTACGCCGCGCTCGTCTCAAGCGCGAGCGAGGGCGCGATCACGCGAGCGGGGATCTGAATGACGAGGTTCAGGGAGCGATCTGAACGGCGGATGCGTAGAGGAACTCAGCGCATGACCGAGGGCTTCAAGCACTATGCGTCCCGCACGCTATCCCACGCGACGAGGACGTTGTTGACTTCGGCTAGTTAGTCATCCAAGGTTCGGCTCTCGCCTTCTACGGGTTTCGCGAGCTCCATCACGATCGTCTCCGCAAGGTAGCCCGAACGTGCTTCCAAATCCTTGTAGAGACAGAAGTTGGTGTTGACAACGATAGTTGACACCCCGCCGTCCGTTCGCCATGAGCTTCTAGTGTGTGGGTCGAGCGCGTCAAGTACGACGGGAGGCTTCAAGTCCCCTCGATTTACGCGCTGCATCAAACGGACAAGGCGTCCTACCGCACCTGGAGGCGGAGATGTCCTCGGTTCCTTCGCTCCTCCGGGTCCGCCCTCGCGCGAAAACGATCGCGGATCATCCGAGGGACTCGCCGTCTTGCGGCCACCCGGAGCCAACCCGAAGTTCCTTGCTTCGCCGCTACCGTCGCCGGTGATCTCATCCTTATGAACCGAGGCTGCACATTGGAGTGTCCGCAGCGCGTCCGCCAGTTCGTCGCAGACCTTGTTGAGGTTCTTGCGCTCCTCCCGTGTGACAAGCTGCCGATCGGCGGCTTTTCGAAACTCGGCGACGACGGGCGCGAGGATATCGTGCATCCGACGCTCAACTTCTTGCCACTCTGCTGAGTCTCGATGGAAGTCGGTCTTCTGCGGGATAGGTCGAACAAAGCTCAGCTCAACCTCGCCGATAAGCGAGGCAAGCACTCCCTTACCTTCACCACGGTGGCCGAAGTATTCACCCTCCCGCACAAGCCTCCCTTGATAGAGGCAGCGGATGCCCCCAGGCATACGACGCTTGGCCGAAACCCCTATCACGGCATCCCGATCCAGCCGCCCAACCCATCCGCGCAGTCGGTATCCCGACGATGTCTTCTCATCGATCTGTAGCGGCTTGAACGCGGACGAAAGTGGGAGGGCGAGGGCGCCAACCGGTTCCTCGTTCAGCACTATCTTGATGACGCCCTTTTCGATAAGGCGCCTATAGGTGCTACTCAAGCGCCAGCGAAGATCGTCGAGGTTGAGGCGGTTGGCCCTAATACCTGAAAGTTCTAGTCGGACGAAGCCCTGGTCGACGGAGCAATGCGCCAACGACGCGGGCAACGGCACCGTGGTCGGAATAGGCGACGGGACTCCCCAAACTTTTGGTTCATTGCGATCCCGCCAGTCCTGATCCTCAATCACCCAGACTTCCTTCGAGCCCGCGCGTTTCGCCCAAAGCAAGAGCGAATTGGCGAGATATCCGCAGGCTGCCTTTCCGCCTTGGCGGTATACGCTGATGTCGTTGGCACGGTGTGCTCGCCCCGAGCCCCAATTGAGCCAGTCGGCGATGCCGTTGGCGTCCATACCCGCTCCGCCTAGATCCTCAATCACGATGGAGTCTCGTTGCCGGTCGACCTGAACGGCAACGCATAGCTGCTTCCGCCCATGGTGATCAATCGGATTGTCCACGAGCTCGAAGAGCGCGTCCGCTGCGGTCGGAAACGCGTCCATAGCAACGCGCGCCAATGCCCTCGAAATAGTTTCCTGCCATACAACCATGGCCAACCTCTCCTTCTCGAAAGAGGGCGCGTTGTGAAGTTGATCGCCCTCTCTGTGAGATTAGCTACGGCACGAGTTGTTGTCTATTAGATATACACATCGCTATCTTGTATATCTCTTGATATACAAGCGTTGTGCGTGGCAATCTGGAGCAGACGGAGGCACGAGCGACATGGACAACGAGCAGGCGCAGCGATTGAGGACGTTCCAGGGCCAAGTAGGTCGCTTGGTCAGCGAAACGCGCGGCCACGGAGAGCTCTCGCTTCGCAAGCTTTCCGAACTAACAGGGCTATCTCATCGTGCAATCTGGAAGGTGGAACATGGCGAGACGGATGCGCGACTCTCGACGTTGTTCCTGCTCAGCGAGGCCCTCGGGTGCAGCGTTGCTGATTTCACGCTCGAGCAGCCGAATATCGAAGAGCCCACGATGACCGATGTGAGCATTCGCTTCCCGGCGGCCTTCCGCGAGAATCTCCATGCGGAGATCGCCAACGCCCTCGTAGGTTGGTTGAGGCTTACGCTCACGAGTGAAGATGCGTTGGACAGCGTCATGAAGACGGTAGGCGACGCGGTCTTAGCGCGGCTGCTGATCGAGGGCGTAGCAAACGCGAAACGACGCGAACCAAGCGACGGAGGCATTGTCTAGGCGTTTCCGCCTTACGGCGGAAACGCCGCCTGTAGCAGCGTGTCGCCGTTGAGGACGTAGAGGAGGCCTTTGCCTTCGTCGACGGAGACGGCGCGGAGGTCGGTGAAAGACGGGCTGACGATCTGGCGGAGGAACGCGCCGTCTTGCGAGACGACGATGATGCGTTTGTTGCCGCGGTCCGCGACGATGATGCGATTCGAGCCGGGCAGTACCGAGATCGATGCCGGCGACACGAGCGGCGTATCGATGCCGGCGATCGGGAACGCTGCTTCGGCCTTGCCGCGGAAGCGGCGGACACCCTGCTTCGTATCGAGCACGTAGACGTCTTCGCCGACGGCCAGTTCGGTGGCGTTGCGTAGATCCGCCTGGTCGAGCAGCGCGGTGCGCTCGCTATCGAAGCCGCCCTGCCCGGGCAGGTAACGCCAGACTTGGTTCTCTTTCAGATCGAGGACGTAGAGATTGCCGGCCCCCGCGGCGACCGCATCGAACGAGCCGACACTGTCGGCGGCGCGAATCGTGAGCGGCAGCGTGCCCTTGGCGACGGGGTAGTAGGCGAACGCCTGGCGCTTCTCGTCGATCATCAGCAGGCTCTGCGATTGCTCCGACCAGGCGATCTGCATCGGACGCGCGGCTGTCACGAATCCGCCGGGCTGCCCGTCCTGCAAGATCGTCTCGGGCGCGCTGCTGCCGTCGAGCGGCACGCGCAGCACGCGCTTGCCTTTCGCGTCGAGCATGTAGGCTTGGTCACCGCCGACGACGGCGCTGCTGACGGACAGCGACCCCGTAACCAGTTGTGCCAGGTCGGCGACGGTCGCGAAGTCCTTGACCTCGTAGACAGCATCCAGCACGGCGAGGGCGGACGTGACGTCCGCGCGCAGCGACACGACATCGGCGTTGTCCTTGTGGATCTTCTCCGCCGCGGCCAGCTGCGTCTTCGCGTTGCCGAGCAGTTGGCGCTTGAGGCCGGAATCGCCCGTCGCCTGTGCGCGCGCACTCGCAGCGCGAGCCTCGGCGACCGCGGCCGTGAAGTCCTTTTCGCGACCCTCCTTGAGCGAACCGGGGATGTAGAGATACGCAACGAGTCCGAGCAACGCCAGAGCGAGCACCGCGAACACGGCTAATCTGGGGATCTGGAGTTGCGGCAGTTGGATCGGGCCGGTTGTGCGCTTGTAGCGCGGCGTCGAGCTGTCGCCGCGAAGACGCACACCCGTGGCTGGCGACGGCGCAGTCGCGTCGGTGATCTCGCGCACCTGCTCGTGGATGGGACGCTGCGGTAGCGCCCAGTCGTCGGCCGATCCGGCGGCGAGCGACGCTTCCGCCGACTCGGGTCCGCCACCTACGGGCGCTTCGAGGAGCACGCTGCCGATCGCGGCGGGAGGCTCGTCGTCGACGGCCACGATCAGCTGATCGCCGACGCCACCGCCGTCGCGCGTGAGGAAGTCGGGCGGCTGCTCAGTCTGCTCCTCGAAACACGAAAGCAGTACGAGCGCGAGGTTCGGGCGATCTTTGCAGAGCAGGTAGAACTCGGGCAGCGCTTCGTCGGAGCCGCGCGCGAGAATGCGTTCGATCTGCTCGCGCGGCGCGATCTCTTCGAGCTGTGTCGATGCAACGAGCACCAGATCGCCGGACGCGAGCTGAATGCGCGTGAGTTTCGAGTCGAACTCTTCAGCGATGCCGAGCGCGTGCTCGAAGTCGAGCGCGTCAGCCTGGATGCGGCGCACGTCGCCCGACGCAGAGCGGATGTACGCGAGACTCGGCCCGACCTGTGCGAGATATGCGTCGGGGCCGCGGAGTGCGAGGCAGCTGGCGCCGGCGCCCACCTGGTGCTCGGGCAGGCTGCGGTGATTCCATTCGCGCAGATGATCGTGCGCCGCGCGCAACGCTCGCGTGAGCGCGCCGGTGAGCGAGAGCGCTTCTTTGTTGTAGAGCTGCGCGACCACATCGACGAGTTGCGACGTGAATTCGGCGCTTGCGGGGGACGCAGGCTCGATGAGGACGTAGAGTTCGTCGGCTTCTTCGTCGGTGCGCTGTCGGATGAGCGAGCCGAGCCACGGCCCCTCCTCCTCGACGTGACCGTCGGCCACGCAGAAGCGCCCTACCCACGTACGAATAGCCATGTCCCTCCGGCGGGGCTGCGTTCGAGGCGACGCGCGATTGCACCAGAGCGGGGCGCGGCGAGCCGTCAATGTTGGTCAGAATCGAAAGTAGGGGCTCCCCGAGCCCGCCATTCGCGACAGTATACGCATGGTTCATCGAAGCCGCATCCACGGCATTGCTGTGGCGCGTTATGTTCTTGTAACAGTGGATGCTATTCGCCGGCCGCATCAGCGGCGTTGCCCCACGATCCGGTCGACTTTACGATCCTTAACATGAACGTGCTCCGAACGTGGCTCACAGCCCTCCGCCCCGTGTCATTCACGGCGTCGGTCATCCCGGTCCTCGTGGGAACCGCGATCGCCGCAGAGGACGGATTTCGGCCGCTGCTCTTCGTGCTTGCACTGCTCGGGTCGATCGCCATCCATGCCGGCACGAACTTGGTCAACGACTACTTTGATCACGTCAAGGGCACCGACAACGAAGAGTCGTTGGGGCAGAGCGGCGTCATCCAGCGCGGCGTGCTTTCGGCGCGCGCGGTGCTGATCGGCGGCGTCGTGGCGTTCGCAGTCGGTGCGGCTATCGGGCTGGCGATCACGGCGCAGGTCGGGTGGCCCGTGCTGGCGCTGGGGCTGGCGAGCGTGGCAGCGGGATACTGCTACACGGCGTCGCCGTTCTCGCTGGCCTATCGCGGGCTGGGTGAAGTCGTCGTGTTCATCTTCATGGGGCCGGTGATTGTTGTCGGCGCGTACTACGTCCAGACGGAGGCATGGGCGTGGGAGCCATTCGTCGCATCGCTGCCGATCGGGCTGCTCGTCGCGGCGATCCTGCACGCGAACAACGTCCGCGACATCGAGAACGACCGCAAGCACCACAAGTGGACACTGGCCGCGCTGGCCGGCCGGCCACTCGCCGACTACGAGTATGTGGCGCTGATGCTCGGCGGCTACGGCGTCGTGATCGCGATGACCATCGCAGGCTCGGCGCCGTGGCCGGTGCTGATCACGCTCCTGACGCTGCCGCTGGCACTGCGCATCGTGCGGTTCGAAGCGCGACAGACATCGCCGCGCGCGCTGAACCTCGTGCTGGCACAGACGGCCGGGCTGCACATGCTGTTCGGCGGACTGCTGGCGTTGGGGTTCGCGCTGGCGGTGTGGACGGGCGTCGGGTAGCTCGCTAGCGGTTAGCTGTTAGCTGTTAGCTGTTAGCTGTTAGCTGTTAGCTGTTAGCTGTTAGAAGAGTGCAGTATGGTTGGACAACGTTTTGCCGCTGTGCGACGCGGGCCGAACGCCCGCGCTCCGGATTGGTTGGGTAATTCCAGCAGTCAGCGAGCAGCCAATTGCTCACAGCTAACCGCCAACCGCTAACGCCGATCGGCGGCGGCGCCGTTGCGGGGGCGGATGCGGAAGGTACAGCAGTTATCGCCGCGGAGCAGGCTTGTGCTGAGACGCGCGTCGTTGCCCGCCAGTTGACGCACGAATTCGACATCGAGCGCGCACACGGCGCTGTTTTTCGTGGCGACATTCCACCACGGGCACGTGTGTTTTTCGATGAGGAAGTCGTCGCCCGACCATGAGGATTCGGAGACGTTACCGCGCTCCTGTATGATCTGCGCAACCATCTCGAGCCGCTCGGGTCCCGGGCGGCCTTCCAGGCGCGGCAGGTACGGCGCGCTGAACCGCGCGGCGACGTTCTTCATCAGTTGCTGCAGCGCATCCGGACCGAGCAAGTGGCGCGCCTCTTCGATGAGCGCGTTCGCCAGTTCGTCGTACTTCTTTGGGTAGAGGGCATCGCCGGTTTGTGTCAGCCGGTAGACTAACGCCGGCCTGCCGACGTGGCCGCGCTCCTCGCGCGCCTCGACGAGGCCGTCGCGTTCGAGGACGGTGAGGTGCTGGCGGATGCCCGTGGAAGTGAGACCGAGATGCTCGCCGAACTCCTTCACGGTCGCTTCGGCGTGCCGGCGGAGGTAGTCGAGAATGTCCTGGCGAGTGGCTTGCATAGCGTAACGTCCGTTCAATTGGCAATATAGCACAGCACAAACGACGGAATTCGAGCCGGATCCGCCGTGTTTTGGGAGGTTCCGTGGCCGATGACCGATACTCCAGTATGAAAGACGCTACGCTCGGCGTGAAGCTCGACCGCGACAGGTTCCTCGTGAACCAGAAGCACCAGTCCTGGATGAAGTCGAAGTACTACGTCTTCGACGAGAGCGGCGAGCCGCTCTTCTATGTCGAGCGTCCCGTCAAGCCGTTTCAACGCTCGGACATCACGATCTATCACGACGACAGCAGATCCGTCGCCGTCCTGACAATCCGACAGGATCACGGCTATGCGGCGCTGCGCCGTCAGTACACGTTGATTGGCAGCGAGTCTGGCGACGCGATCGCGCACTTTGGTCGTGACAACATCCGGTCGCTGCTTCGGCGGGCCTGGACGATCAACCATCCGGACGGCACGGTGGTGGCCGGCGCACGCGAGGACACCGCCTGGATTGCGGCGGCCCGGCGCGTGTTCGAGTGGATACCGTACGTGTCGATCCTCGCCGGATTCGTGCGCACGAACTTCCGCCTGCACGTCGTCGACGAGGGCGGCGTGGAGCAACGAGTCGGCGCGTTCAACCGCAAACTCAGCTTTGGCGACAAGTACGCGCTCGATCTCACGGACGATCCGCAGCGGCTGCTCGATCGGCGCATCGCACTCGCTCTGGGCATCTTGCTCGACACGGGCGAAGCTCGATAGCGGCAGGGTTATCGAGGTAGTGCGCGCAGTCTCGCCCGTGGGTGATCGCGCCCACGGCGACAGATCGCGGGCGCACTGGCCGATGCTTCGATCAGGGTCAGTGGTGTGCAGCGCCGCCGTGGCGCGCCACCCAGTTGCGAGATAGCCGTCGCGTCTGCGACGCCGAGGGCGACGGCGTCACGAACCCCGCGCTGATCAACGGCAAACGCTGGCATCGCTGAACGCCGACGATGACGGCGGCTTCTTCCGCCAGAAAGCCGCGGCGTACTAGGCGCTGGGCGCCATCCCGCTCACCGGATCGCTTCCCACGCCAACCCCCACGCTGACGCCGACTCGCACACCGACGGTAACACCGACCCGCACGGCGACGGCGACCGCGACGCCGACCCGAACGCCGACACCGAATATCGGCATCCCGAGCGGGGAGACGGTCGTACCGCTACCGCATTGACGGGCGATTGGCCGTAGTCTGTAGCGAGCGATCGAGCGCCGCCCGCGGCCGTGGTAGGATGTGCGGAGGAGATTGAGCCTATGGTCGCCAAGAATCAACCCGCGCCCAAGGTGAAGAAGCCCTCGAATCTTGATGTGAAGCGAATGGAATCGACCGCCAAGAAGATCATCAAGAGGGACACTGAGTGGCTGAAGGAAATGGCGAGGCGCTAGGCTGGCTCGACGAGCTTGTCGAGTCAGTTCGCCGCATACACGCCGATATCCTCGAAGCATCCGGCGGATTGGCTGGGGAGCACGAGGGCAAGCTATACGGCGCCGTCGCGCGCCCGTTTCACATGGCATTTGGCCGATTCGTGTTTCCCTCCTCGTACTTGAAGTGCGCGGCTCTTTTTCATGGCATCATCGCCGGCCACGTCTTTGTGGATGGCAACAAGCGGACAGCGTCGATGCTTTGCGCGTCGATGATCGAGGCCCTCGAAGATGAGGTTGGTGAGCCATCATCGCTCCAGATGCGAATGGTCGGCGAACTAGCCGTACACACGGCGTCTGGAAGCGTTTCGGTGGAAGACGCAGCCTTCTGGATAGAGCGAATATTCGCGCCGCGTGACAGCGGCTGAGTGTGTTAACGTACCCGTATGTGCAGAAGCATCAAGACGCTCCGCCGTGCCGACGAGCCCGCAACCGAGGATGAGATCCACGCTGCCGCGCTGCAGTTCGTGCGGAAGGTGAGCGGCTATCGCGCGCCTTCGCAACGCAACAGCGCCGCGTTCGAGGCCGCCGTCGATGAGATCGCGGAGGCCTCGCGGCGGTTGCTGGACGCCGTTTCGCAATAGTGCTGACGACGACTTGGCGGCAAGCGAAAGCGATCCTCCACGCGGGGGATCCGCGCCTCAAACACGAGTACGAGAAACTTGTCGCTGAAGGCCGCTACGAGTCGACCCGCAAGAGATCCGACGCGAGCACCACGAAATCGAAGCCTCGGCCGCGGCATGCAGGAGGCGGACCGGTCTGAAGACCTGTCCCTACGAAGACGCCGATACCACCGGCTCCGCGCGCTTGTACTGATCCGCGAATTTGAAGTTTGCGTCCTGGGTGAGCTTGATGTAGCTCCCGAAACGCTCGTCGCTGCCGTCGGCGAGGTCGAGCGGGTCGTAGTGGTCGTCCGGCTCGATGCCGAACTGGCGCTTGATGTCGTAGAGCGTGTTGCGCTCGGCGGGGATGCGGCCCATCTCGCGTATCAGCGTGCGCATCTCGCGCGGCGCCATGCGCTGGCC
>CAYWOO010000045.1:0-6550 GCA_964458665.1 uncultured Dehalococcoidia bacterium | reverse complement strand
GCGCGGCAGCCCTTTCGGTGAGTCGTCCTGGATCGAATCGACTGCCCAGCGACTCGGTCTTTCCTCCACCCTTCAGCCCCGCGGCCGGCCGCAAGTCAGATTCCAAAATGAACAGGCAAACAACGACTCCTGACCCCTTTGGATCCCCCCCTTTGGATCCCCCCTTTGGATCCCTCATCAACAAGTACTGCTCCGGCTTGTGCCGCAAGGCGTGAGTCACCGTCGCGACCAGTTTGTCAGTCGATAGGATCATCACGGAGAAACTTTCGTTGGAACGGCCGGTCGCGATGGAATTCGCCGCGTGCGGTGAATGCGAGATCGCAGCTATCGTCATGCGAGAATTGCCGTCATCAATTGCCGTCCCTGATTCAGACGCGTAATGATCGCTGACGCGATCGGTGACAACAGTGGGTGGAAGATATTGGCTGCCATGCTCTTTTCGGAACAGGTTACTGAGGGTGCATTGTTGTGCTGATTCCAGAGTTCTGTGGTTCCGTCATTGACTCACCATGACGCAGTCGGTATTTTGTATGCATTCACTTACTTAATCGGAGTTGTTGCTGAATGTCCCGCCCCAGCCAAATCGACGAGCAACGCAAAAAGCTATTGCCGATTGTCTGCCAGACATTTAGCGAGCTGGGATATCGGCGGACCACGACGGCGGAATTGGCTCAGCGTTGCGAGGTGCGAGAGAATATCTTGTACCGGCTCTGGCCGGACAAGAAGGCGATGTTTCTAGCGGCGATTGATGACATCTTTCAGTCCCGCGCCGAGAAGTGGGAGCAGATCCTGGTGGACCTCCCCAGACCTGAATCGCGAGTCGAACGATTGATTGCCTACGAGGCGGAGCATCAGGGCGAATTCGGTTTCAATCGCGTGATCTTCACCGCGTTGGCGGAAACTGATGACGACGAAATGCGTACGGCTTTGGTTCGCATGTATCGGCAGTTTCACAAGCTGGTGTCGCAGCAAATCACGACGGGTCGTGAGGATGATCGCGACCATCTCACCGTGAGCGATGCGGCTTGGGGTTTGGTGGGGCTGGCGACGATTTCCAACATCGTCAAAGAACTGAATCTGTTGGGGCCACGTCAACGCAAGCAAATGTTTGCATCCGTGGCCCAGGCCCTCGTGAGTAAGTTGGTGTGAAAGCTCTCTTTTTTTGCGTTGTGTGTAAGTGAATGCTTACTATTTCTTTATCAGGAGTTGAACCATGACCAATACCTTGAATCGACGATCCTTTCTGACTGGTGCGTTGACCGTACCTTGGGTGGCACACCAATTGATGTCGGGCACCGAAGCTGCCGCCTGTGAGCCGCCGCCAACTCTGGACATCCACGTCCATCTGTTTGGAGTCGGAGACGGTGGGACCGGTTGCCGAATTGCAAAGCCGGTCAGAGAGAGTTCGGTGTTCCGTGACCTGGTGGACCTGCTGCGGCTAGTGGAGCCGGGCAAGACGATCGACGAACGATACGAGGAAGTGTTGACCGAACATGTGCGGGGGTCTGGCCTCAGCAAGGTGGCGATCTTGGGACAAGATGCGGTTTACGATGGCAAAGGCCAACCTGACTGGGCTCGCACGTCGTTTTATGTGCCGAACGATTACGTCTTCGCGGTGGTGGCTCGGCACTGTGAAACGATGATCGCGTGCCCGTCGATCAATCCCGAACGAGCCGATGCGTTGAACGAACTCGCTCGCTGTCATGCGAAGGGAGCACGGCTGTTGAAAATTCATCCGCCGACGCAAGGTGTGAATATCGCCGACCGCAAGCACGCTCAGTTTTTCCGCTGCTGCTGCGAACTCAACATGGTGGTTCTGGTTCACACCGGCCATGAGCACAGTGCTCCGGTGATCGACAAACACCTTGCGGCTCCGAGCCGGTTGGAGTTGGCTCTCGATCAAGGCTGCACCGTCGTGGCCTGTCACGCGGGAACCGGCTGGATCACGGACACCCCCGATCAACTCCCGGAGTTCGTGTCGTTGCTGAAGCGTTATCCGAAGCTGTGGGGTGACACCGCAGTGCTCGGAACCGCCGGAAGGGTCCGTGATTTTGGTCGTCTTCTCAAATTTAGTCCTCTGCCGGAAGAAGTAGAGCTCGTTCGCAGTCGGTTGCTGCATGGCAGTGACTTCCCGTTTCCGGCTGCTCCCGCGGCCTTTGTCGCTGACATCGGAAAGGAAGCCG
Organism: uncultured Dehalococcoidia bacterium; assembly: GCA_964458665.1. Taxonomy (GTDB): domain Bacteria; phylum Chloroflexota; class Dehalococcoidia; order DSTF01; family JACRBR01; genus JANXYW01. The sequence goes on along the minus strand of CAYWOO010000045.1, from coordinate 4,367 downwards.
CGGAGCGTTTTGCGAAGGAACCCAACCTGCTGAAAATGGATTTCGATCTGAAAGAGGCACTTGGCATCGGATGTGCCAGCGCCGAACGAGGCTTCGAGGTTGCCAACGTCGGTCAGATCATCAAGTGTTGTGGCGTTCGGGACACGTTTCCCGCGACCGTTTAGGCCGCGCGCGGCTGACTTCACTGTTAGGCTTAGAAAGGAAAGAAAACATCATGCGAAACTTCGGAAGACTGATCGGCGTTTTCCTCCTGATTCTCTCGGCAGGCTGCGTCCGTTTGCTGCATCCCCTCTACACGGAGCAGGACGTGATCTTTGATCCAAGGCTGGTTGGGGTCTGGTCCACTGAGAATCCGAGGGAAACGATGGAGTTCTCAAAGCGGGGCGAGACGGACTATCAGCTTACCTATACCGACGATGGCAAATCGGGAAAGTTCGTTGTCCATCTCCTGAGGATTGACGGGAAACTGTTCTTGGATCTGCTTCCTCAACAAGAACGTGAGCCAAATCAGAATGACTTCTATGAGTCCCACTTTCTTCCAGTCCACAGCTTGATACACATCAAGCAGATTGAACCAACATTCCAGATGCGAGTTCCTCAACTCGACTGGCTCCACGAATTCCTAAAAGACAATCCAAAAGCAATCCGGCATGAGAAGATTGGTCCTCAAATCATTTTGACCGCATCAACGAAGGAATTGCAGACTTTCTGGCTCAAACATCTTGACACGAAAGATGCCTTCCAAGAGTCAGAAATCTTGAAGCGACAGACGAAAGCGGTTCCGGACGACCAGCCCAACAAGCCGGATGCAGGCGACGGCAAGTAGCCGCGCCTGATTCGCGTCGTGTGGCATTTAACGCGATGCGGAAAAGGTGAATTGTCAGTTTGGACTGATCGTTTTCATGGTGAATGTCGAAGATGCCCATTTTCCACTGGAGTGGCCTTAGTGACTGCCCAACATCTTGTGGTCGTGGTGAATCCTCGCGGCGGAAAGCAACGTGGGCTTCTGGTTTTGGAGCGAGTCAAGCCGGTCTTCGCAGCCGCCGGGATTGAATTGGACGTACGAGTGACCCAACGTCTGGGGCACGCGGGAGAGATTGCTCGGACACTGGACCTGACGCGCATTGACGGCGTCTGCGTGGTTGGAGGCGATGGCACCGTCCACGAAGTTGCCGACAGCTTGATGCAACGTGGCGAGCCGATTTCGGTCCCTCTGGGAATCATCCCTGCTGGAACCGGGAATACGCTCGCGCAACATTTGCGGTGCGATGATCCGTTGGAAGCCGCGCGGCGGATCGTGACGGGAGGCACTCAGCCACTCGATGTGATGCGAGTCACCTTGAGCGACGGGGTCGTCTTTTGCGTTGACATCGTTGGCTGGGGCGCTGTGGCGGACATCAATGGCACTGCGGAGCGACTCCGAATGCTCGGCCCATCACGGTATGGAGTGGCGGCACTCTGGCAGATCCTGCGAGCCAAACGTCGTCGAGCGAAGCTCGTTCTGGATGACCAGATCATCGACGACGATTTTCTATTCGTCATTGCTTGCAATCCGAAGTTCACGGGCTCAGGAATGAAAGTGGCACCTCGCGCGGAAATCGGCGACGGCAAGATCGATCTCGTCGTTGTTCGACGTGCCACGCGCTGGCAGATGTTGAAGCTGTTTACGAAGGTCTTTGACGGTTCACACCTGACTTTGGGATTCGTCGAATACCACCAAGTCCGCTCGTTCGCGATTGATTTCCAAGGCCACGATCCCCTGGACCTTGATGGTGAGGTGCAGGGCCACACGCCCATGTCTGCGGAATTGTTGCCGTCCGCGCTGCGGATTTTCGGTTGACCTCGAATGAAGTTGTGGACCGACTTTGAAAAGGAAAAAGTCATGCTTGCTAGTGCGTGTTTGAATTTGCTGATCGCACTGGTTCTGGCGGGCTGCGGTCGCAATGAAAACCATCCGGTTCGGAGTTCATCAGCCAGTGTGGCGACGAGGGACAAATCCAGCGAATCCACTTTAGCGAACCATGCAGTAGCGGTTGCCGAGACGTCGGCGGCGGGTGCTGACGGAGCACATGATTCACGCGGCGGCGACGCGAATCCCGGTTCCCCTGCGACGGCGGCAACTGGTGCCGTGGACCTCGCGAGGGTCCGCGATTTCGGTCGTCTGCTGAGATTCATTCCTCTGCCCGAAGAAGGCGTCGGCCAGCGAGGATCGGACGGTGAAGATGTGGGCCGCGACGCCGAGTCCGCGAGCCGAGACGATTCGAAAGGATTGAAGTCCGCAGCGCGGACACGAACCTTGTCATCAAGAAAGGAAGCAGGTGCGCTATTATGAAGAACGCCAACGGAAAATTGATCCGAAGTGGGATGACTCGCCGCGTTGCGATGATGGTGGGATTCATTGCCATCATCGGCCTCGTCACGGCTGGTCGAGCCGAACAGCTATCTGAGCAGGAGCAAGAGTTGCTCACGTTGAAAGGGCATACCAACCGAGTCACGAGCGTGGCATTTAGCCCAGATGGGAAACGGCTGGCGTCGGCTAGTGCCGATACGATCGTGAAGGTCTGGGATGCCGCGAGTGGTCAGGAGACCCTCACGTTGAAAGGGCACGGCCACCATGTCGTGAGCGTGGCGTTTAGCCCGGACGGGAAACGGCTGGCATCGGCCAGTTGGGATGGGACGGCGAAGATCTGGGACGCCATGAGCGGTCAGGAGACGCTCACGTTGAAAAAGTCCCTAAGTCCGGTCACGAGCGTGGCGTTTAGCCCGGACGGGAAACGGCTGGCGTCGAGCGGTCAAGATAATAACGTGAAGCTGTGGGAAGTCATGAGCGGACAGGAGACGCTCACGATGAAAAAAAGCTTCGGCATAGTTCAGGGCGTGGCATTTAGCCCAGATGGGAAACGGCTGGCATCGGCAACCGCCAGTGGGTGGGCGAAAGTGTGGGACACCACGAGTGGTCAAGAGACGCTTTCGTTAGAAGGGCACACCAGCAGCGTCGAGTGCATCGCCTTTAGCCCCGATGGAAAACGGCTGGCGACAGGCAGTGGCACTCCGGATATGTCGGTGAAGGTGTGGGACGCCACGAGCGGCCAGACGACGCTCACGTTGAAAGGACACTACGGTCCGATTTCGAGTGTGATGTTTCGCGCCGACGGGAAACGGTTAGCGTCGGCAAGCCTTGATGGCACGGTGAAAGTTTGGGACACCGCGAGCGGCCAGGAAACGCTCACGCTAAAAAGTGGGAATTTCCGGGTCGACACTGCGGCTTTCAGCCCGGACGGGCAGCGGCTGGCTGTGGGATATGGGGACGGCACGGTCAAGGTGTGGGACGTCGCGGATCGACAGAAAGAGAGCGGCAAGAAATGACGAGCACTCGGTCAGACACACGCTGGTTTCGCAGCGGCCGGTCGGTGGCGGGATTCTTCGCCGTGACGGGCTGGGTCTTGGTCTGCGCGGCTCTCGTTAGCCCGCTGCTGGGCGGTGAGGAGCCGCTCACGTTGAAAGGGCACAACGGCTTGGTCTGGGGCGTGGCGTTTAGCGCGGACGGGAAACGGCTGGCGTCGGCCAGCCACGATGGGACGGTGAAGGTGTGGGACGCCACGAGCGGTCAGGAGACGCTCACGTTGAGAGGGCACACCCACGCGGTCATGCGCGTTGCGTTTAGCGCGGACGGGAAACGGCTGGCGTCGGCAAGCGGGGATAACACGGTGAAGGTGTGGGACGCCACGAGCGGTCAGGAGACGCTCACATTGAAAGGGCACACCCTCATTGTGCAGAGCGTGGCGTTTAGCGCGGACGGGAACCGGCTGGCGTCGGCAAGTTGGGACGGAACGGTGAAGGTGTGGGACGCGACGCCTCGTCCGTGATCCACTCACGAGATGGATTCCTTCAAACGGAGCACCGCAGTATGAACATCTTCAGTGCTGTCATTTTTCTCGGAATGATCGCCGTGTTGGGCCTCGCACTCTGGGGCCTGGTTGCCAAGCCAAGATCGCCGGTGATCGGCGTGATCGCTGGGGCGGTAGCTCTCATGGCAGCCGGCGGTGCCTGGTACGCTTGGGCGGAGTCCAAGTCGATCCCGTGGACCATCGGCTACGGAGTGGTGGCCTTGGCCAGCTTGGCGTCGGCAATACGTCAATTGTTTGGCGCTCGTCCGCCGAAAGGATGAACTGTCGCCACGCTCGCCAAGAGCGTGGGCTTTTCGCGAATTTCCCCACGCTCTTGGCCAGCCTGTTGAATTTGTACGTTTTGTCCGGTTGGATTTTGAAGTTCCCCCGAGCCCCCAGGCGCAGCGTCTCTGACCCCTTGGATCAAGGGAAGTCACTAGCACTGCGATTGCGAGGGGGGCTTTGTTCATCGGACTCGTC
>CAYWOO010000044.1:0-2862 GCA_964458665.1 uncultured Dehalococcoidia bacterium | reverse complement strand
CAACCGGGCGAGGGTTGGGGGCGCGCCAGGCGAGCGCCCAACAGCTGTCCGCCAAATCCGGCATTACGGATGGCCGGAAACCAGGCCCCATCCTGACACCTGCGTCACGAATTACGTATTCACGCCCCTGGCCGACCCATTGGTCAGGCAGCACGTGGAATGGCTGACACTGCCCAAAAAGGTCGGTCACATCGCAGGCCTTCTCGGCCCTACCGGTACACGCCGCGCCGTCTGTGGCGCCCGCGCAACGACCCGCATCGGATGCAGCCGGGGCCTTCACCGTTTGGTTGAATCGCTATTGAAGCTCCCTGGATCGGGCGAGTTGTTGGCGGGGGGCGTTCGCTTGGAGTGGATGACGCGCGATTCCGTTAGGATCGGGCGCGGTGCTGGTTTTGTCCTCCCGGCTACGGGGACACATTATGAAGCTGGACGCCGTCGATGATTTTATCCTTCAAGCGCTGCAAAGGGACGGCCGATTGACAAACAAGGCGCTGGCAGCGCGCGTCGGCTTATCGGCGCCGGCTTGCCTGGAACGTGTGAAGCGGTTGGAGCAAGGCGGCGTCATCGTCGGCTATCGCGCCATCATCGATCCGAAAGCGGTCGGCGCGCATTTCGAGGGCTGGGCCGAGATCACCTTGTGCGACCATTCCGCCGAGACTTTGGCGCGCTTCCAAAGCTTGCTCACGGGGACGCCGGCCATCGTTTCTGCTTATCAGGTGGCTGGCCCATATGATTTTCAGCTGCGCTTTCTCGCTCCCTCGATCGAGGCGTGGAAGGATTTTCGCTCGCGCATGACTGAATTTGGCGTTTCCGCTGCCCGCCTGTCGGTGGTGGTCGATTCGGTGAAAGCCGACGCGCCGGTGTGTTTGACTCATCCACGGCCGTTTTTGGTTCGCGACGGGGCTCGAGCCGATTTGGCACGTTAATCCGTCTTCCCCTGCAGCGGCGGGGACACTGACCGAACAAGATTCGGCGGCGACCGAATTAAATTCGGTTGGGGCCGCCTTCAACCGAATATAATTTGGTTCGCATGGGCGCCGTCTTTGCTCCGCCGTGACGCGGAGGATGGCGGGCAAATGTCCCATCGTGCGAAAATATTTATCGTCGTTCTCGCGGTGCTCGGTTTCGTCGCCGGCCTGATCGCGGCCACACAATTCCTTGCTGGTGTGTTTGGGGGCCAGCCCGCGCTTGGCGCGCCGCTCATCGCTTTTGGCGAGACGGGAATCTATGCGCCCTGGGCGGTGTTCGCATGGTCGCGCGATTGGGCTGAGCACTATCCGCGCCCATTCGCCGTCGCGCAATTGCTCGTTATTGGCGGGACGGCTCTTTCATTACTCATCGCCGCCGCCACGCTGCGCAACAAACGGATTCTCGCGGCGTTCGGCAAAGCCAGCTGGGGCGGTTTTGACGATGCCCAGGCCGCCGGCCTGTTCGCCACAAACGGAACCGTGCTCGGCAAGCTCGACAAGGAAATTCTCTGTTTCGACGGGCCGGAGCACCAATTGCTGATCGGTGCTTCGCGCTCAGGCAAAGGACGCGGCCATGTGGTGCCGACTTTGCTGGCTTGGAACGGCTCGGCGCTTGTGCTCGACGTCAAAGGCGAACTCGCCTTTGGCGACGAACGTCATGGATTTTTTGGCACCGCAGGTTTTCGCGGCACGCTCGGTCCCGTCATCGTGTTCGCGCCGACACGTGTGGATTCGGCTTCATTCAATCCGCTGTTCGAGGTGCGCCGCGGCGCCAATGAAGTGCGCGACGTGCAGAACATCGTCGAAATCATCGTCGATCCGGCCGGCGATGGGCGCCACCAGGATTTCTGGGATCGCTCGGCTAAGCAAATTCTGGTGGGGGTTATCCTGCATGTTCTTTATGCCGAGCCACTGCATCGCAAGACTCTCGCCGTCGTGCGCGAGAAGCTGCGCGACTTGGATAAGACCTGCGAGGAGATGTGCGCGACCTTACATCGGCGCAATCCGGATACAAATGTTCCGGAGGTCCATCCAGAAGTGCGGCACGCGGCCGAGAGTTTCCTCGCCGGCGAGGAGCGTCTGCAATCGGGAGTGAAGGCGACGGCGGAGAGTTTCTTCGGGCTGTTCGCCGATCCCATCGTCGCGGAGAAGACCGCGAGTTCGGATTTTCGCATTGCTGACCTGATGTGCGGGGATAAGCCCGTCACGCTCTATCTGCAGCCGCCGCCCTCGGACGCGGCGCGGCTGATGCCGCTGATGCGGCTGGTGCTCAATCAGATCGCGCGCTCTTTGATGGAAAGCCAAACCCATGCGTGACGCTTTCAGCATTGAGGCGTTTTCCAGGGCGCGGCGCAAGCAGCACACGCTGCTCCTTGCGCTCGACGAATTTCCCCAGCTCGGTCGTATGCCCTTCTTCGAGACCATGATGGGAGCGATGGCGGGTTACGGCATCAAGGCCTATCTGGTCTGCCAGAGTCCCAACCACATTGCCCGCTTCTATGGCCGCGACAATGTCATCTTGGACAATTGTCATATCGTCACTTCGTTCGCGGCGGCGGATGGTGACAGCGCCAAGCGCATCGCCGACATGGCCGGCGAAGTCTGGGAGGTGCGTCCGCAACATAGCGAGCAGCGCCCACGTTCTTTGCTTGGTCCGCACAAAGGCGCGATCACCTACCGCAAAGAACGCCGCCCTCTTATGCTGCCAGGAGACGTGCGCCAATTGCCGCGCGATGAGCAATTGATCTTCGTCTCGGGCTCAAAGCCGATCCGCGCCAAAAAGCTCAAATTCGACCACGAGCCCATCTTTGTGAAGCGGCTGATGCCGCTGATGCGGCTGGTGCTCAATCAGATCGCGCGCTCTTTGATGGAAAGCCAAACCCATGCGTGACGC
>CAYWOO010000043.1:0-56130 GCA_964458665.1 uncultured Dehalococcoidia bacterium | reverse complement strand
CGAAGTCGGTCCGCAGGCTCCGCAGGGCGAAGTCGGTCCGCAGGGTCCGCAGGGCGAAGTCGGTCCGCAGGGTCCGCAGGGCGAAGTTGGTCCGCAGGGTCCGCAGGGCGAAGTTGGTCCGCAGGGTCCGCAGGGCGAAGTTGGTCCGCAGGGCCCGCAGGGTGAAGTCGGTCCGCAGGGTGCGACAGGTCCGCAAGGTCCCGCGGGTGCCGCCGGTGCTACCGGCCCAGCTGCTAGTTTCGGGAGCGTCGCGGTGGTTTCGGAACCCGCCACGGATACTGATTTTGATTCCGGCGAGACGCTCACCGCTGTAGCCGTGTGCAGTGGTGGCACGCCCAATCGAATCGGGGGCGGCGTCTCGTTCAATGACAATGTCGGCACAATCGTCGTCGCGAGTTTCCCCAGTGGGGGAGCAGCGCCTGGAACATCATGGACCGCTACCGCTACGTCGACAGTGAACAACCAGAACGTGACGGTCACCGCGTACGCAATCTGCGCCCCGTAAGGCCGTTCTTGAGCGAATCTACGGAGAGGGCGGGCCACACGGTTCGCCCTCTCCCATTCTCTGTTGTGCCACTTAGTCGCGGCCGTCGCCGTTCCAGGCCCAACTTCTCGGGCCTTCGCCATCGCCGTATGCCTCGACTCCAGCGCCTGCCGCGCCACCTCGCCAAGGGTCGCAAGGATCGCGACCGGCCCGGCGCGGGGCGTATGCAGTGAGCTACATGAAGAGAGGCCGCATCGATGCGGCCTCTCTGGTGTCCGTGAGGGATCTGCGTTTAGAAGTCGACGTTCAGGCAGCCAAGCTTCGGTCCGGCGACGCCGGCGGAATCGCTGGTGCGGTCATGGATGATGACCGCCTTCGCGCCGCCGGAGCGGATGACCCAATCAACTGTCGCGTGGGCTTCACCCCGGCCGGCGGCGTTCGTCGTGAAGTCGAGCCAGATCTCGTTCTCGGGCGATGCAGGGTCGGCGGGGACGTTGCGGTAGTGGCCGCCGGCCTTGTTGTCATCGCAAGCGAGGATGTGGACGTGCGAGCCGAACGAACGATTCGCGGGCAGGCCGCTGACGTGCAGGGTGACGATGGTCTTTCCGCTCGCCGTGGCAACGGCATGCACGGATGCCTCTCCGCCATCGAGTGGGTTGGGCGTGCCGTTGGCGTAGGGGTTCGCATACGTGATCAGGTCACCCGTCGCACGCACGACGCTGGCGCCTTTCGCGCTCACGACACTGGTGGATACAAGTACGGTAACCGCGGCGAGCGCGCCCGCGATCACCAGCAGCGAGCGGCGGTGGTTGAAGTTCTGCATATCCGGGTAACCCTCCATGAATCCTGTTGTAGGTTCGGCTACCCTACCGTGGGCGCAATCGACGCACAATCCACGCCGTCAAGTATCGAGGGCGCGCGGTCGCCCGCCGCGTGTCCGCCGTCGCGGGGTAGTTCGATTGCCGCCGACTCGCGGGGCGAGCGGATGCGCGTGGGACCGCGTGCGTTACGTCGGCGTGGCCAAGCTGGCACAAGACGAGAACAACATCGAGCCACTTGGGGATTAACAGGCTGGGTAGCCGCGCCGCGGGTGTCAGCTGGGCTGGGAACAGGTCGGCAGTTGTTGCCTCTTGCTTCGCCCAGTCCTACGGCTTCGGCGTGGCGACGGCTGTGCCGGTGCCGCCGACGGTCGGAGTCGTGCCGTCTGCCGGCGTCTGGTCGGCCGGCGGCGTCAGGCGCGAGGCCAGCGCAGGATCAATCCCGACAGCCACCTTCAACTCGGCGTTGCCCTCGTCCGTCAGGCCGCTGGCGATCAATAGCAGCCCGAGGTTCAGGTGCGCGGCGGCATTGTTCGGATCGACTGCGATCACTCTGCGGTACAGCGCGATGGCGTCGATGGGATAGCTGAGTGCCACGCGGACGATCGCCAGATTGAACAGCGCGGGCGGATAGTTGGCGTCGATGCCGAGCGCCAACCGATAGTTGTTCTCGGCGGCGTCGAAACGGTTGGCGCCCTGGTCGATGACGCCGAGGTTGTAGTACGCGAACTTGTTCCGCGGGTCCTTCTTCAACACTTCGCGATACGTCGCAGCCGCCTCGGCCAGCTTACCGTCGACGTGCTGCTGCAGTCCGGCGTTGAGCAAGTCGCTGGTCTGCGTCTCCTTCGATTTGCCGCTGTCGCTGAACGCGTTGTACGCCACAAACGCACCAACGCCCGCCGCGGCCAGCACCGTCACAGCCACCGCTACCATCAGAATCCGCTTCATCGCATCCCTCGCCATCGGTCCGATCTGGACGTAATGGTATCGGCAAACGCGCATCGCCGTGCAGCGTGCGGCGCGCCACGCGCCCTCGTTTCGAGGCCGCGCAGGTTCGATCCCTAGGAGATCTCCCGCAGAGCCGGGGGAAGATAGTCCGGCCGCTCGTGGCCCGCAGGCAGCCCGCGCTAGCGCGGCTGAATCCACACGCTGTCTGCCACGAACTGCGCGGCGCTGGGGGAAATCACCTGGATGATCAGCGTCGTCCGCGGCTTCGTTGTGACCAGTATCCGCACCGGTTCGCCCAGGTACGGCCGGACGACGTCGTCGGATAGCTGATACTGGCCGCAGGGCAGTTCGGCGTAGATCGTTTCCCTGGTGGTCGCCACCGTCAGCAGGTTGTCCCGGCAGGAGAGTGCGTAGAAGATGTGCGGCGCTTCCGGGGTTACGCCGGGCGCGCCTGACACCTGACCAAATTCGACGTCGCTGGTGACGAGTTGAGCGCTGGACGGAACGGCGCTCGGCCGGGCGGGCTCAGGTTGCCTGGTAGGGGTAGCTGCCTGGACGGCCGGCGCGGGTTGATCGTGGATATCGTCCCGCATCGCGAGGACGGATGCCGCAACACCCACGATGACAGCAACCGTCGCCCAGAGCAGGAAGAGCCCGGTCCCGACGCGGATAAGCATGGGTACCTCATCTCGCAGACAACACGTCCTTCGTCTGAGTATCGGTACCGAAACGGGGCAGATAGTTGATCGAAGCGCGCGGTCCTGAAAATGAGGGGATCTGTCCGCGCGGCGTCGGGAGCACGCCGTGCGATGCGAGGGCTCGCGCCCTCAAACGCGCGGGAACAACCCTACGACGGTGACGTAGAGGCGGGATGGTCGGTGCGCGTTGGCCTGGTCCGTGCCGCCGGGCCCGCGCCCGTAGACGCAGCGTTTCTGTCGCGTGCGGTTAGCCCATCTCGTCGAGTTGCCGATCGAGCTCGCGGATGCGGCGGCTCAGCACGGGCAGCATCGCCACGGCCATGTGAGGGTTCGAGCGCAGCTCGGCGATGAAGTCCCAGCAAGACAGAACGAGGCACGTGCAGTCCTCGAGCGCCCGTACCGTCGCGGCGCGCGGCTCTCCGTCAAGGAGCCCCATGTCTCCGAAGAAGCCGTCCGGTCCGATTTCCGTGAGTCGATGCGGGTGCGGGGACCCGACGCCCCGAACGATCTCCGCCCTACCCACGATGAGGACGAAGAACGTGACGGCCTTCTGCCCCTCCTCAACGATCATCTCCCCTGCCTTGTAGTGGCGTTCGACGGCGGAGTTGGCCAGTTGCCGCAGATCCCTGCGACCGAGCTGCGAGAAGAGCGGCACCTTCGCGAGGGTCTCTTCGTGTGACATGTGAAGCACTCTCCTTCCTTCCCTGGCCTTACGGCACAAGCGCCCGGCTCAGCGCTTACGTGAGCGTACCGTGAATCAGGTCTGTAAGGCTGAGGCACTCGACCGTTGGCACGCCCGCGTGCGCCCAAACGGCGGTAGCTGCCGGTGTCGCGCGGAACACGCCGCAGGTGTCGCGCAGGATACAGACAGGCGGTGCGAGACGAACGATACTACGGGCATGAAGTGCCGTGGCCACTCGGCCGCGGCGAGGGCGCAGAGGGAGCACGGCCATGACGACAGCAACGACGCAAGAAGTGCAACCGGAAATGGAGACGCAAGCAGCACAACCGGACGTGGCAAAGCGGTCACGGCGCATGGTGCTGGCAGGAATCCTCGCGTTGGTCGTCGTGGTATCCGTCTCCGCCACCGGCGCGGTGATCTTCGGCGGCCGAAGCGACGATTCGAGCGCAGGCAGCTCCGCGAAGAGTTCGCAGCCCGTGGGCCAGGCAGCGCCGGTCGCCGTGCCCCTGCCGAGGCTGGTGCGCTAAGCGACGCAGGTGTATCGCAGGATACAGACAGCGTGCGCGAGGCCGTCGAGCGCTGATCCCGAGCCTAGGGTTGTGCAAGCGCAGCCAGGATCGATGCGATCATCCGCTTGACAGTTGCCGTCAGCGGTCGAGGCGGCGTCGCACACCCTCCAGGTCCGTGACTACGATGCCGTCGATCTCCATCGCGATGAGGGCTGCGTCCTGGTAGGCGCCCAGGAGCCGGTTCACGCTGACGCGCGTGGAGCCCAGCATTGCGGCGAGATCGCTCTGGGAGAGCGGCAGCGGGATGTGGATGCCGCCGGACGACGGTTGGCCCCGCTCTTCGGCCAGGCCCACGAGGCAGCGCGCGAGCCGCCCGTCGAGATCGAGGAAGTACGCATCCTCGAGGCGCTCGTCGGTGCGCCGCAGACGCCACGCGAGCAGGGTGATGAGCTGAAGCGCGAAGTCGGGCCGCTCGTGGATGAACGCCATCAGGTCGTCGCGTGGGAGCGCGAGCGTGGTCGTCGGTTCGGCGGCTGCGACGGTCGCGGATCTGCCGCCGCCGTCGAGCGCCGCGATCTCGCCAAAGCAAACGCCCGGGCCGAAGATCGCAAGTACGGTCTCTTTGCCGTCCTCCGTCTCGAGCGTCACCTTCACGGTGCCGCTCCGTACCAGGTGCAGCGCGCCGGCGGGATCATCCCGGTGAAAGATGACCTGATCGCGGCGATAGGTACGGGGCACCATGCGGCGCGCAAGCTCGCCGCGGTCTGCGTCTCCGAGAGCTCGGAAGATCGTCGCGGCGGCGAGCATGGCTGAGACATCGGCTTCCGGCGTGGCGATGATCGCGCTCCCTTCGACGTGCCCGGCTTGAGGGAGCGTACATCGCACGCGCCGTGTGGAGCGAACTTCTGCGAGGCACGGCGATCGATGACGCTGGTGCGCTCCTGGCCGGCCAGCCCTGCCACACGTTCGTGCGCGGACTCCTATATCAAGACTTCGGTCCGAGACATCCGAGGGGTTCCGCCTATGTCTCCGATCGTCGAGTGCGTGACAGGATGACGTGCTTGATACGGAATCCTGAGGAGCATGGACGTGCGTGGACACGACGATCAGGGCATATCGGGCCGGGACGCGCCGCTCTGGGCGGGGGTCGTGCTTGCCGCGCGCCGCGTCAGTCCGCTGGTTATTCTGGGCGCCGTCGCATGCCTGGTCGTAGGCGGACTCGCAAGCTCCGGAGCAATCGGAGCGCGCGCCGCACCCACGAGCCAGGCGCGCGCTTCGTCCGTCGCGCCGGAGCGGGCGCCGACCCTGATGGATGTCCTGCTCGCGGCGGACGCGCTGCGCAAGGCGGGGCTGCTGCCGGAGCAGACGGGCACGCCGCTGACTGCGGAGCCGGCGCCGACGCTGATCGACGTGCTGCTGGCGGCCGACGCGTTGCGCAAGGCGGGGCTTCTGCCGGGGCAAACGGGCACGCCGCTGACGGCGGAGCCGGCGCCGAAACTGATCGACGTGCTGCGAGCGGCCGACGCGTTGCGCAAGGCGGGGCTGCTTCCTTCGCCGACCGCGTCCGACCGGGCGCTGGCGCAGCCGGCGCTGGCACCGGGTGCACGGACGGACGTCGCATTCTTCGGCGACAGCGTGACAATCGGCGCCGGCGCAAGCGACACCGATCGAGGGTTCGCATCGATCCTGCGCAAACGGCTGTCCGCGGAGTCGCGGCTGGGCAGCTCTCAGGTAGTCGTCTCCGCGTTCGGCGGATTGCACGGCGACCTTGAGAACGTGCGCGCGGTGCTGCGAAAGCGGCCTGGCCTGATCGTGGTTGAGGTCGGGGCGCACTCAGCCGTCCAGGATCAGGCCATACCGATGGCCACGTTTCGCAGCGTGTACGGCTTGATGCTGGATTGCTTACAGGGAACCGGGGCGATGGTGGTAGTTGGCACGACACCGTGGCTCCACTGGCCAAGAAACGACCCTACGTACGCTCGCGCCGCCGCCGTCAGCGAGGTGATCGGTGAGGAGGCCGCGAAGCGCGGTATCCCGGTGGCGGACATCTGGGATGCCATGAAGGACCGCGCCGCCTATGTATCGTGGGATGGTATGCACCCGAACGACGGCGGGCATGAGCTGATTGCGGATCTGTACTGGCGGCAGATCAAACCACCGGTATCGACGCCGCTGCACGTGCGCGCTTCAGCGTGCGGTGTATAGCCAGGCCCAAACCCGGATCATGGTGGCGGGAGTGCGAGGGAGTCGAACCCTCCCGGGACGACGCAGGCCGCCCCGCAACGGTTTTGAAGACCGCGAGACCCACCGGAACCCATCCACTCCCGTACACAGGTTATAGGTTGCAAGGGGTAGGTTGTAGCCGTCGCGCTCAATCAGCCGAAAGCCAACTGGCAATAGCTACTTCGCCGCCGCAACTTCCGACTCGATCACGTGCTCAAGGATCGCCAGCCCCTGCTCCAGCTCCTCTTCCGTCACGGTCAGCGGCGGCACGATGCGCACGGCGTTCGGTCGCACGTTGTTGAGGATCAGCCCGTTCGCCAGCGCGGCGTTCGTGATCTTCTCGCCGATGTCGCTGGTGAACTGCACCGCCCACATCAGCCCCTTGCCGCGCACCGCCGCCACGTTCGGGCAGCGGTCGAGCAGCGACTGCAGGCGGCGCTCGACGAGCTGCCCCTTCTTCGCCACCTGCGCCGGAATATCGTTCTCGATGATGTAGTGCATCACCTCGTAGCCGACACGCGTCGTCAGCGGCTCGCCGCCGTACGTGCTGCCGTGGTCGCCCGGCGTGAAGACGGCGCAGTGCTCCTTCGCCAGAAACGCCGAAAGCGGCACACCGCCGCCGATGCCCTTGCCCAGCGTCATGATGTCGGGCTCGACGCCGTAGTATTCATACGCAAACAGCGTCCCGAGGCGCCCGCAGCCGGTCTGGATCTCGTCGAAGATCAGCAGGATGTTCTGCTCGTCGCACCACGCGCGCAACTGCTTGAAGTAGTCGTCGTCCGGCACGTTGATGCCGCCCTCGCCCTGTATCGGCTCCAGGAACACCGCCACCGTGTTCGACGTTGTCGCGCGCTTGACGGCATCGACGTCGTTGAACGGCACATGCAGGTATCCCTCCGGCAGTGGCCCGAACGGCGTCTTGTAGCGCTCGGTCCCGCCCGCCGTCACCGTCTGCAACGTGCGCCCGTGAAACGCGTCATCGGCGCAGATGATTTCGAACGCGCCGGCCTTCTTCTCCTTGCCCCACTTCCGCGCCAGCTTCAGCGCGCCTTCGTTCGCCTCCGCACCGCTGTTCATGAAGTACACGCGGTCGAAGCAAGAGTGCTCGATCAGTAACTCCGCCAGTTTGAGCTGGGGGATCGAGTAGAACTGGTTCGAGACATGGATCAGCTGCTTCGCCTGATCGATCAGCGCGTCGACGATCACCGGGTGCGCGTGGCCGAGGCTGATCGTCGCGGGCCCGCCAAAGAAGTCGAGGTACTCGCGCCCGTCCTCGTCCCAAATATGCGCGCCCTCGCCACGGACGGCCAGCAGGTCCATCCGCTTGCCCGTGCGCATGAAATACTTCGACTCTTTTTCGCGCCAGTCAGTCATCGGTTCACTCCTGAAGGCAGCATGATAACAGACCGCGAGAAACGCCCCGCGACGTGCGAATTCCGCGTTCGGAGGGACGCAGCTTTCGCTCCGTCCACGCAGCCGCACTTCATCTTAGGAGGTTGATCGATCGACGGACGTAGGGACCGGCTTCTAGCCCCGTCCGAACCGAGGGCGTCCATCAATTCGCCAGGCGGAAATGGTGCACAGCTGGATGCTCGCCCTCGCTCACGGTCACGTAGCCGCGTCCATCCGCATCGAACGCGATCGCCTCACCCTGCTGCTCCGCCGCGGACGCCGCCTCGCACGGCGCAGCCGCCAACGCGTCGCCGACCGACTGCCCCTGCGCGCGCGTCCAGAGCCAGACAGCGGAGTACGTGCGGATCGCGATCATGTCGCCGGACGGCGAGATGTCGCCACCGGTCGCGAGCGCACCGCCCGCACGCGCGAGCGCGGGCGCATCATCCGGGAATGGCGTTCGCCGCTGGAGCGCTCCGAAGTCGACACGGCCAACAAGCTCCAGTGTCGCGGACGCGTTTGGGTCGAGCGTCCCCACAGTGCGGAACACCTGCGAGCCACCGGCGTCTTTCGTCACGATGATCAGATCGCCGCTCACAGGATCGACCATCAGCGTCTCGGCGTCATGCGCTCCATCCGGATAACGCAGCGTCAGCTTGTCGACTTCCGACAGTATTCCCGCAAGTGGCGCTGCCCCGCCCTTCACGATCGGCTCTCGCACGCGATACACAACGATTTCCGTCCGCGCCCGTGCGTTGTCACCGATATCACCCAGGTACAGCGCCGACGCGCCGCGCGAGGCGTCGGGCCCTGCTGCCATGTCTTCCCAATCGAACGCATCGGAGCCGGTCAGCGTGTAGACAGCGAGCGCATCGCCGTGCGCGTCCATCGCGAATACGCGCGCCGAATCGCCACTATCGTTGTGCGCCCAGATCACGCCGTCGTTCACACGGCTCGATGCCAGCCCCGACACCTCGACCAGATCACCGGACGCGACGGCAGAGGCCGGTGTGATCTCAGCCGCGCTGACGCACATCGAGGCAGCCGCGCTCGCTCCCGGCGTAACACCGCCGCTGACCGTCGCGGAAGACGCCGGGATCGCAGGCGTCGAAGCCACGGCTGGCGCCACGGTCGCAACGATCGCGGCGTCCGTCGGCTTGTTCGCTACAGTTGCGGTCGCCGCCGTCGAGGCGCCAGCCGCAACCGTGACCGGCTGCGCCGTAGCGCTCGGATTGCTGTCGCTGCCACCGCATCCGGCGCCGATGCCGGCTACGCCGATCGCCAGGAGAAGCACCGCGCTAACTTGAATGGACATCGTCATCTGGCTCCTCTGTTTCGGCCCACGGGCCGCCCGCTGAAGGAGAAATCGCGCAACGTTACCGGCCTCGTATGCCCAGCGCTGTCCGCACCCCCTGCATTTCGCCGAGATGCATGTAGGTGTGTCCGATCGCCGTGAAGTTGAGGTACATGCTCGTCGGCCAGGGCGACCACATCTCTCGCACCCACTGTCCTGTTTCCGGGATCAGGTCGGTGATCGACGCGAGAACGCTGTCCAGATCGTGCTTCTCGTCGAGCACCGCCGGGTCGAGTTCAGCGATCCACGCCGCGGTATCGTTTCGGACAGCGAGCCTGTACGCCAGCAGCGCGTCGAGATCGACGACCCGCCCGAAGTCGGCAACTTCCTCGTCGCCTGCGCCGGCGCCGATCCAGAGGTCGCCCGTGCGCATGCGCTCCGTCCAGTTATCTGACGCCAGCACCTGCGGCCGTCGCCGGACGAGCACGTTGACGGCCAGATCCTCGCAGCGAGCCGTGTGCCAGAGCAACCACGCCAGCGAGTTCGTACCGCCCACCGGAATCGCCGTGAGCTGCTCGCGCGGCACGCGGCTCATGATCTCTTGCTCGACGGCGGCGTGCGCGACGAAGTGCTGCTGTCCGATCCATCCTCGAAGATCCAAAATGTCCCCTTTCGCGCGTGTGTTACTCCGCCAGCTCGTCGATGTTCTCGCGCAACTTGACGATCGCGTCGCACAGGTCGTCGATGTCAGCCGTCGTTCCGAGGAAGACCTCGTGCGGCAGCCAGATCATCTCTTTGCGCGACGCTTTCTCCGCGACCGGGCACGACACCTGACTGTAGTCCACGTCGATCGGCGCATCCTTCCAGGCGAAGAGCGGAGCGCTGTACACCGGCGTGTAAAACGCGCCGTGCAGCTTCATTCCTTCCTTGTACAGCGCCCACGCGAACCGATCGCGCGAAATACCTCGCCATGCGCGCTCGTCGTACCGCAGCACGACACCGTAGCCGGAGCGCGTCGTCATGCGGTCATCCTGCGGCAGTGTGGCCACGCCCTCCAGCTCGCCGACGCGCCGCTCGAGATGCGCGATGTTCTTGTCGCGAAGCGCCACCTGATCCGGCAGCCGCGCCAACTGCGCCAGCAGCACCGCCGCCTGGAACTCCGTGATGCGATAGTTCCAGCCCAGCATCGTTCCTTCCGCCGCCTGGCGATCGCTGCCCGTCCCGCGGCCGGAGTTCACGTAGGCGTTGCAGCGCTCGGCCAGCGCCTCATCGTTCGTGATGATGATGCCGCCCTCGCCGCACGTCATCAGCTTCGACGACTGGAAGCTGAAACAGCCAAGGTCGGCCAGCGAGCCGGCACCCTTCCCGCGCCACGCACCGCCGTGCATGTGCGCACAGTCCTCGATTACTTTGAGATTGCGCGCCCGCGCGATCTCACTAATGCGGTCCATGTCCGCCATGCGAGAACCCAGGTGCACCGGCAGGATCGCACGCGTGTCGGGCGTGATCTGCCGCTCGATCTGCTGCGCATCGATGCACCACGTGTCCGGATCGACATCGACGAACACCGGCTTGAATCCCTGTACCAGCGCCGAGAACGCCGTCGCGTAGAACGTCAGCGCCGGCGCCAGCACCTCATCGCCGCGCTCCAGCCCCGCCGCCTTCAGCGCCACTTCAAGCGCGGTCGTCCCGCCCGTCGTGCATACGCCGAATTTCGCACCGTGGTACGCGGCGAACTTCTCCGCGAACTCGCCCGCCATGACGTTGGGCGAAGGGAATCCGCCCCAGTTGCCGCTCTCCAGTACCCGTGTGATGTTCACCAGTTCGCGCTGGTCGTGCTGCGGCCACGCCGGCCATTCCTTCGTCCGCAGCGGGTCGCCGCCGCGCAGTGCGAGCTTCGCCATGCCGCAAGTTAACCACGGCAGGCGCGAACGAGCACGACTGGCTCATCCGAACCCCTAAGACCCTTACGCACGCGCCCGCCAGACGTCGGGTTCTCGGCGTGGCGTACGATGCGACCATCCTCAAACGCTGTGGCGCAATGCGTACGCGCCGACAACATAGGCAGAGGTTTCACGCACATATGGCAAAGCTGGCCTACACTCGCTCGAACGCGGGCGCGCCGCAACTCGGCGCGCTGGCCGCCACGCGCGTCTGGCCCGCCGTCCGCGCCGCCGCCATCCCGGCGAGCATCGTGCTGCTCGCGCTGATCCTTCGTGTCGTGCGCCTCGAACTGCAGGCCTGGACGCCCGACACCTACGAGCAGATGACCGCGGCCCACCGGCTGGTCTCCGGACAGTTCCCGCTGTCCACGTTCTACCCGCCCGGCGTCGCCGTCACGCTCGCGCCCGCGTTCGTCCTCTTTCCGCAGACGCTCGCGACGCAACAGGCCGTCGTCATCGCCGCGTCGCTCGTGCTTGTTGTCGCCGCCTACCTCGGCACACGCAGAGCGACGCCTGATGCAATCGCCCCGGTACTGCTCGCGCTCGGCGTCGCGACTGCGCCGCAGTTCGTCTACTTCTCGCGCGACGGCTTCTTCGACGCCATGAACGCAGCGTGGATCGTATCGCTGATCCTCATCGTGCCGTGGCTGCGCGGCCGCTCGACCGCAACGTTCGCTGTGTACGGCGCGCTGCTCGCCATCGCCATCAGCATCCGCGCCACGAACCCGGCGTTCTTGCCCGCGTTGATCATCTACTGGGCGGATGTCGGGCGCTTGGGCTTCGACCCCCGCAGGATCTGGCGGGCGACGTTCCGCCGCGAACTGATCGTCGCCGCCGCGTCGATGCTCGTGGCGTACGTGTTCTTCGCGTGGATCGGCGGCTCCATCGGCAACGCCGCAACGAATTCGGCCGCCACACTCGACGACGCGGCGAGCAATATCGTCTTCTACGCCATCGCCGAGTTCGGCGGCCCACTCGGCGCACCGTTCATCGCCATACTCGCGGCGCTCGGCGTCACGTATCTCTGGCGGCACAATCGCACGCTGCTCTACGTCTCCCTCTACATGCTGACGATCTTCCCGCTCGCGCACGTACCGCTGCCCTTCGCGAACAACCGCTACATGCTGCCCTCGCTCACGTTCGCGCTGCTACTGGCGTCTTACGCGCCAGCTGCGATCATCGAGATGACCGCGCGCCAGCCCGCGATCGCCCGCAACACCTGGCGTGGACTCGCCGCCGGCTTGGTACTGCTGCTCGGCGCGTATTTCGCCGCGTCCGACACGCTGATGCTGGTCAACTGGCCGTCCAACGCCGCCCTCTCCGATGAGGCCGCGTATCGCCAACTCCGCCCTGTGATCGCCGCGCTTCCAGCGGACAGCCTCGTCGTCAGCGGCGGCACGCGCGGCGTCCGCGACAGCAACAACGGCATCGAGTACCTCGACCTCATCGACTACTCGCTCACCACCGATAACGGTCCGCAGCGCGTCGATGAGATCATGCAGCGCATCCAGCACGCACTCGACCAGGGCCAGCCTGTCTACTACCTCTACACGAGCGTCGAAGGGATCAACCTTACGTTCACGGCGTCGGGCCCCGGCTACCAGCCCTACTTCGACGCCACACAGCAGCGCTTCCACATCGCAGAGGCGTTCGCCACCGACCTCAAGTTCTTCAAGCTCTACCGCATCGACACCGCACGCTAGAGAACGCGTAAAACCACGCCCCTCCGGAGCGCGGGCATTCAGCCCGCGCAGTGCTTGCTTTTCGACGAGGCGCCTCAGGCTTCGTCGCTCATCACGCTAGGCGAAGCGTGGAGCACAGCCGTCCCGGCTGCGCGTCCGGCAACGGCGGACCGACGCAGTACATCTCTCCGTTCGAAGCACTCGATGGCGTGCGTGAAGAATGACGAACCGCGCTATCCCCTCCGCGTCCTCCGCCGCCACAACAACAACCCGCCGCCGGCCCCGACCATCGCGAACACCACGATCGCGACGCGCCAGTCGACATCGCCAGAACCTCCCGCATCGTCACCGCCATCGACCCTCACGCGCGGCTCGGCCGCCGTCCCGCCCAACGACGGTGGCGGATCGGGCGGCGCCGCATGGCACCTGCCGCTTCCACGGTCCGTGAACGTCTGCCCGGCAACCGGCACGAACTGCCAGTCGTAGCCGGTCGAGTGCAGCGTCATCGTCAGCACGCCGTAGGTGCTGCTATTCCGCACCTCGCTGTTCGCCGCGATCGTCTTGAATCCGTAGTGGCTGCGCCCGCCCGTCCCAACGACGAACGCGCGCACACCAAATGCCGCGTCCGCCCCGCCATCGGGCATCTGCGGCGCGAACCGCTCATAACTATGATCGTGCCCGTTGAGCACAACGTCCGCACCAGCTTCGTACAGCGCCTGCCAGATCGGCTCCATGTACGCCTGATTCCCGTGCCGCCCCGAGCTGAAGCGCGGATGATGCCAGTACGCCAGCGTGCAGGCGGCGGGATGCGCCGCAAGATCCGCCCGCAGCCACAGCTCCTGCGGCGATCCCGCGCCGCAGCCGCCGACGGCACGGCAATTGCTGTTGATCACCACCATGTGCCACGCGCCGAGGTCGTAGCTGTAGTAGCCCTTCGCAGGGTCGCCGGCGGCCGCTCCGAAGTAGCCGTAGTATCCGGTCGCGCCCGCCGTGTTGTACTCGTGGTTGCCGGGCGCCGGCTTCGTATCGGCCAGCCGCCGCCCCCACGTCGGGCCGTAGCACTCGGCGAACTGCGTGGACGTGCCCGAATCGTATGCTTCGTCGCCGAGCGTCAGCACCGTGCCCGCCAGCGTATCGAGCAGCGCCGCCGTCGCCGAATCGCCTGTCGACGAACACGATGCGATGTCGCCCGCAGCAATGATCACCGGATCCGCGGCGCGAGCCGGAGCAGCACGCAGCGCCACCAAAAGCAACACGATCGCGACAAGGAGAGATCCGCGTCGATTCATACGCCTAGTATCGGTCCCCAACATCCCTCTCCCCCTGAGGGAGAGGGACAGGATCGCCCACAGGAGATCCAGGGTGAGGCAACCCGCAGTTCGGAAAAAGAGAAAGGGCCTCGAAATCGAGACCCTCTCATCACGTTTGCCGATTTCCAAAGCGCCGCTTAGCAGCAGCTCTTTGCTTGCCCGCCGCCCTCGGCGGTCTGGAAGCTGGAGCCGCACGCGCAGCTCTTCGTGGCGTTCGGGTTGAAGATCGTGAAGCCCGACTTCATCAGGTCATCGACGTAGTCGACTTCTGCGCCCCGCATCAGCGGCGCGCTCTCCGGGTCAACCAGCAGCGTTACGCCGCCCTGCTCAATGACGATGTCACCCTCTTCGCGCCCCTGCGCGATGGCCATCCCATACTGGTAGCCCGAGCAACCGCCACCGACGACAAACACGCGCAGAGCCCCGTCCTCGATGCCACGGTCCTTCAGCAGCGCGACAGCCTTCTCGGCAGCCTTGTCGGTAATCGTTACGACGGCAGATTCGACTTCCTGGACCATGCTGGTCTCCTTCCGGCCGCCAGCTCTTGGTGAGCGGTGACCCTTCCGGGCGAATTAATACAGCGTACTGTGAGTATATCGGCTCTCCGGGCCCCGGATCAACAGCTTCGCGGTATGGCGACGGGCCAGGGAAAGGGCGCTCAGCGCTTCGGCCCGAATAGCTTTTCGAGTTCGAGAACGACGGCTTCTACCGGAATGGCCACCTAGCGAGAAACGGCGGAGAAAAGCTTCGCGGCATCCTCGCCGAGGGTGCCGCCAGATGCCTTGATGATGTTGTCGTGTAGGGCTCGCGAAGAGCGCACGATGCGCTCAATTGCGTGAACTACTTCTTCGCCATCTCCTTGAGCCATTCAATGTTCTCCCGGATGAGGCGCTCGCCAGCCTGCTCTATCTTCTTAGGATCAATCTTGGGCGTCGAAAGTCCGACTGGCTTCGCTTCCGCCATGTTGTGGCCTCCCTCTCTGCTAATTGTCGTCCCTTCCAACGGCTCACTACAACTAGCGATACTGCCTCGGAAGCAACCCTCGTGAATTGCTCGGGTCCAACGCCTAGGAAATCGTGCCACGCACCAGCAGCGATTCATACAGCGCCCCCACCGCATCCGCGACGTTCGCCCAGCGGAAGCGCTCGACCGCTTCGCGGCCCGCGCGGCCGAACGATGCGCGCAGCTCGTCGTTGTCCAGCAGCAGCTCCAGCCGCTCGGCGAACGGCTCCGGGCAGCGCCACGGGATCAGGTAGCCGGTCTCGCCGTCCCGTACCGTCGTCGTCAGCCCGCCGACGCGCGATGCCACCACGGGCGTGCCGCACGCCATCGACTCCACCGCCACCAAGCCGAAGCTCTCGTAGTAGGACGGCACCACGCAGACGTCGGCGGCGTTGTAGTACAGCGGCAGCCGGCTGTGGTCGACCGCGCCCTCGAACGAGATGTGGTGGTCGACGCCGAGCGCTGCCGCCTGTGCGTGCAGCTGCTCGATCTCGGCGGTCGCGCGCCCGCCGCCGCCGACGATCAGCACGATGAAGTTCTCGTCTTCGTGCATCTGCGCCGCCGCGCTGATCAGAATGTCGATGCCCTTCAACGGCTCGATGCGCCCGACGAAGAGGATGACGCGCTCGCCGTCCTTCAGCCCCAGCTTCCGGCGGGCGACTTCCTTCTCCATCGGTGAAAAGAGTTCCAGATCGATACCGCACGGCACCACTTCGATGCGCCCAACGTCCGCGCCATACAGCGCCGTCAGCAGGTGCTTCTCGTGCGCGCTCGCCACCACGATGCGGTCCGCCGTCGTCGCGATCCGGCGCTCCGCTTCGATGCGCGATGCCGGCTCGTGCTCCGTCGCCCGCGCGCGATTCTTCACCTCGCCCAGCGTGTGAAACATCGCGACGTGCGGCGCCTGCCAGCGCTCCGCCAGTCGCATCGCCACCTCGCCCGACATCCAGTAGTGACTGGCCACCATGTCGTACACGGCGCCCTCGCGCTCCACGAACGCCAAAAGGTTCGCCTCGAACTCGTCGAGATGTTCGGTCAGCGCTTCTTTCTCGAGCGGCCCCACAGGCCCCGCATCAATGTTGATGACGCGCGTATTCGGCCCGAACGGCTGCGTAACAGGCGCATCAGCCGACTCGCGCCGCGTGAACACATCGACGACATACCCGCGAGCGCCCATCGCCTGGCTCAACTCGCGCACGTACACGTTCATTCCGCCGGCCGAAGCGCCGCCGGCCGACGCCAACGGCGACGTGTGTACGCTGAGTACAGCGATTCGGCGCGGCTTCCCGCCGTGCCGCGTCATCGCCACTGGCTCATGCGTAGATGTCATTCCATGTCCTTCCCCTCTCCGCCGGGCGGAGAGGGGTGCCCGATGCGTGGACTTCCTGCTCGCCGTGGCGAGCGTGAGGTCTCGAGCAGCCGACTCAGCTCTTCGTCAGCACCAGTCGGTACACCTGCTGATCCTTGCCGCCGAGGTCGTACTTGTAGGCCTCATCGCCGCGCAGGAAGTCCACGCACCGGCGGCCGTTCTCGATCGCGTCTTTGATCAGCAGCGTCTTTGACATGAGGCCGACCGCATAGTGCGAATACGCGGGGTCGTAGCCGCTATTGTACATGTACAGCTGCCCCCCCAGATCGAAGTTCAGCACGGAGGCCACGGCCTCGCCATCGAACGTCAAGAAGTAGAAGCGCAGCATCCCTTCCGCGGCCATCGTCGCCGTCATCTCGCGGAAGAACGCCTCCATGCCCGGCCGGTCGAGGAACTCCTCCTTATGATGGGAACTGATCCGCATCAGGTGGAACAGCGTGTCCAGCTCAGTGGCCGCTTCGGCCGCCTCCGTGACAACCTTCAGCACGACGTCGCCGCCGGCCGTGTCCAGCCGGCGCAGCTTCCGCCGCAACTCGTGGCGGTCTTTCTTTGAAAGCGTGCCCAAGTACTCGTCCCAGCTGCCCGGCAGGCAGACCTTTGGCGATAGCGCTTCGTTTTCGCGGGCCACCGCAAACCCCGCGCCGGGCGCCGCCGCCGTCACGGCCGCAAGCGTCGGCGTCTCGAGGCGCAGTCCGCGCAGATCGATCGTCTTCGCGCCCTGATCCGCGAGGCGCCCAAGGATCGAGGCGAAGAACTGCGGCTCGAACCCCGGCGTCACCACGGCATCCAGGTAATCGCAGATCGAATAGTGGCCGACGAACTCGGCATGGTCGCCGTCACAGATGAACGGCGCAACGCCGATCAGCCGCTCGCCGTCACGCGCCGTCAGCAGCCGCAGATCGCGCCCCGCCTGGAAGTGCTTCAGCCAAACACGTTGCCAGGCCGGCGTCGCGAACGGGATGGGGTCCGGGGTCTGGGCAATCAGGCCCGCCCACTCGCCGCTCACGCGCTCAAACTCCTCATCGTGGACCGAAAGGTCGCCCATCAGCCGCGCACCAGCGAGAGGAACTCCGCGCGCGTCACATTGCTTTCGCGGAAGGTGCCGCGCGTGGCCGATGTCACCATCCGGCTCCCCGGCTTCTTCGCGCCGCGCGCCGTCATACATAGATGCTCCGCCTCGATCACTACGGCGACGCCATCAGGCCGCAGCGACTCCATCAAGGTGTCAGCGATCTGGCTGGTGAGCTGCTCCTGGATCTGCGGCCGGTGCGCATACGCGTCCACCAGCCGCGCCAATTTGCTCAGCCCAACGACGCGGCCGTCCGGGATGTAGCCCACGGCAACAACGCCGTGAAACGGCATGAAGTGGTGCTCGCAGATGCTGTAAAACGGGATGTCTTTGAGGATCACCATCTCGTCGTGGCCGACCTCAAACCCAACACTCAGCAGCTTCGCTGGATCTGTTCGCAGGCCCTCGAACAGCTCCATATACATCCGGGCCACGCGCTCCGGCGTGCCCAGCAGCCCCTCGCGCTCCGGATTCTCGCCCACGGCTTCGATGATCTCGCGCATCGCCCGCTGCACCCGGTCCAGGTCGACTGGGCCAGCCAGCTTCGCGACGCGTGTCTGTTCTATGGTCATAACTACAGGATACCGTCCCGTGTGTGCCGCCTATCGGTGGTGGGAGAGGAAAGATAGCACTGTAGAAATGCTAGCAGAGCCAGGTGGAGGTTGGAAGTTGGAGAGAGGAGGCTGGACAACGGATTCCGGAGGTGGCGAAGCAATTTCCCGCCTCGGTAGCGCGGGCTCTCCAGCCCGCGCGGCCTCCACGCCGCGTTGAGGCGCGTTCGGACAGAAAGACGCGCGCAACACGCCGCTTAAGGCGTAGAATAGTGACCTCGACGGACAGCGACGAACCCGGAGGCGCGACATGACAACCGAAACGACGACGACGGACATCATCGAGCAGGACGGCGTCCTCACAGGCCCGTGGCGGCAGCCCCGGAACACGTCGGCGGCTGTCCGCGGAAGCATCCACGACGACGCGACCGCGAAGCCGCTCGGCTTCCGCGGCGGAACCGTTGCGGGCTCGATTCACATGGAGCAGTTCCCGCCATTGTTGCTTCGCGCGTTCGGTCAGCGCTGGTTCGAAACGGGCGGCCTCTCCACGTACTTCCGCAACGCCACCACCGACAGCGAACCCGTGCGCGCGTTCGTGCATGCACCCGCAGTCGGCCTCGCCGACGCGCAGGTGGGCGTCTGGATGGAAGACAAGCACGGCACGCAGGTGCTCGAGGGTACGGCGTCGATCGGCAAGCCGCTCGAGCCGTCTCAGTTGCGTGCCAAGGTCGCCGGGCCGCGCACGAACGGCGAGCTGCGGATGTTTGCTCATCTCCACGCCGGCGATGAAGCCGGTCCCGTGCCGACGCGCCTCAATCGAAAGGAGGCCGCAGCGCGCCAACGCGTACTCACCGAGCCGCTGCCGTGGTACGTCGACGCATCGCCGTGGGGCGGCCCGGTAGCGAATCCCGGCCTGGTCGTCCACGTGATGCGGCCTGTTGAGGCGGCGCTCGGGCTGGTGCGGGGCAAGGCGGTCGGACTCTTCGGTGCGATCGAGGTGCGCCACCTCAACGGCCCCGTCTTCATCGAACGCGAGTACGCGGTCGCCGGCAAGATCCTCGCCGTCGGCGATACCCCAAAGTCCGAATACGTCTGGTACGAGAGCGTGCTGCGGGAGCCGGACAACGGGCGCGACATCGCGTCCATGATCATGATGCTGCGCCTGATGAAGGCGTCTTCGCCGTTGTGGGCTGCCGAGCAGACGTAGCTGCGGTGCGCCGCGTGAGCGACTACGGAGCCTTCGCGGACGTGACCGGCGTCACGACCTGCTGTGCCGGCACCGGCCGCAAGCCGGATGGCGTCCACTCCAGGAACAGCGCGTTCTCCGTGTTCGGTGGATCCTGCACGTATGCCGCACGCGGCAAATCAAACGCCGCGGCATCGCCATACAGTGCGCGCGCTACCGAAGGCACCCACGTGTACTGCTCCATGGGATTGGTCCATGGCCCATCCACGATGTAGATCGTCGTGCCCGGCGGTACGCTGCTGTAGTTCGCCCGCAACTCATCGACCAGCTGCTGCCAGCGCGCCGTGTCGCGGCCGGCGTGCGAATCCTGTGCGTACGTCTGCCATCCGTACAGTCCCGCAACCGCGCCGACGAACAGCAGCGCCACCACGGTCGCCGGCACACGCAGCATTCGATGCGCGCCACGCACGTGATCGAACACCACGTACGAAGCAATCGCCGCAACGGGCGCGAAAAATGCCACCGCTGTGTACGTGTATCGCGATGCCGTCCAGATGCTCACCGGTGCGTACGGCAGGATTGCCAGCAGCATGCCACCAACCGCGACGCGCGCGATGTTCGATCCCCGCACCAGCACGACCGCAGAGAGCGCCAGCATCAACCCGGCGATGATCCACCGCGTAGCGTCCGGCGCCAGCGGAATTGCGTGCGACGGGAACGCGATGAACGACAGGTAGACGCCGTAGTTCGTGAAGACGTGCGCGCCCCAGTAGTAGCCATCGAACTTCAACTGCGGGTTCGGAAACACCTCGTAGTACGCCAGCCATCCGATTGCCAGCGCCGCGAACGGCAGCGCGTGCGCCGCGAGCCGCAGCGGCGCTCTGCGCCATCGCTGCGAGAACAGCGCGTACGCCGCGACGATCACGGGCGCGTACACAAACGATCCCTCGTTCGTCAGGAACGCCAGCACGAACAGCCCGAACGACAGCGCGTACGCCCCCGCGTTCCGCTCCCCATCCTGCGCGTACGCAATGATCGCCAGCAGCGACGCCAGCACGAAGAACGTTGCCAGCACGTGCGGCAGCGCCGTGATGTACGTCACGGTATCGACATGCGCGCCGGAGACGCCGAAGATGATCGCCGCGATCGCGCCGATCGCCTGCCGCTTGGTCACGCGGGTAACGAGCGCGTACATCACCACCAGTGTCGCAAGGTGTACGCCGAGATTCACCGAACGCCAGCCGGTGGCGTTCAGACCGAACATCTTCCACTCGGCCGTGTAGACGACGGCCGTCAGCGGACGCCAGTTCGGCACGATGTCGTCCATGCGCAGCGTATCGATGAGATACTGCTTACCGCCGAGGTACTCGATGCTGCCGAGCACGACGAAATCGTCGCCAGCAAAAAAGTATCGCAGCGTAGGCGCATGCACGATGAAGGTAATGGTGAGCGCGGCGAGCAAGCCCCAATGCCGCACGACGAATCGCCACATGTCGCTGATAGCCAGCGACGTGGCAATGCGCGGTCGGCGCAAGGCATACCCGTCCGCGGTCACGGTTATCGGGTACTTCATATTCTGTTTTCAGTCAGTTTGTGGTGGCGAGGATGCCACACCAGGACGTTGCCCACATTGTAAAGGTGTATCGCCTTTAGCGCCGCACATAATCGGTCAAGATGATCGAAATTATGTCGTGACTTGACATGACCCGCGGCGAGTGGTTGATTCACGCAGAGCGACCGCCCGGAGGGGATGTCGTTATCGCGAGACGTTACGTAGCCTGCAAAACGCAACTAGTCTGTCACGCGCCAAGGCTCCGGCCAGACGCTCTACGGGCCGTCCGGCCGCCAAACCCCTCCGGCCCACCACGATCAAAGAGTGGCACAGCCGTCCCCGGCTGTGCGTCGTGCCCGAGACTGATGCCTCGTGTCGCGTCACCCTTCGCAGATATCTATTGCCGGGGCTCTGCGCCATAAGCGACATCGAATCGCAGTTTTGTGTTTTTTCACGCCTGTAGTTCCGGCCGTGACGTGGGCGACAGGATTCTGTGGAGCGGCACTGCAGCAAGCCATGCTCTCGCCTGAATCCATGCTACAGACCTTGCTGGCGCAGCCAAACTGCTGGGCGTCACCAGCGAAAGCGCGGGGGCGGCACTCGCGTCCGGCGAGCCCGCGAAGATGTGGCTCCGCGCGGGCGTGGCGGCCGATCTCGTCGACGCCGCTCTCACGACGGCGTACCTGGGCAAGCTGCCACGTCAGGGCGCGCTCGGCACCGTTGCCCTCACGATTGCCGCGGCGTACGCGGGCAATCGCCTGGCGACCCGAAAGCCGTAGCGGCACGCGGTAGCGCGCCGCGTGTGGGGCGCAGCGTTCGAACGCGCTGTGTTTGCAGTACCGGGGCGCACAGCCGTGCGCCCCTACGGTGCTGATCCCAACCACACACAAAGAGAGACACCCACGCCAAGCCGAAGCCGCTCGTGGGTGTCTCGATGTCTCTGCGGTGGAAACCGCGCTGTTAGCTCAGCTCGACGGTCGCGCCCGCTTCGGTCAGCTTCGCCTTCACGGCCTCGGCATCCGCCTTCGCGATGCCTTCCTTGACCGTCACTGGCGCGCTCTCGACCAGGTCCTTCGCTTCCTTCAGACCCAGCGTCGTCACTTCGCGCACCGCCTTGATGACGTTGATCTTGTTCGCGCCGGCCTCCTTGAGGATGACGTTGAACTCGGTCTTCTCTTCCTCGGCCGCCGCGGCGGCCGGAGCGCCCGCCATCATGCCTGGCGCCATCATCATCGCCGGCGCTGCCGCCGTGATGCCGAACTCTTCCTCGATCTTCTTGTTCAGGTCCCGCAGCTCAAGGATCGTCATGCCCTTGATCACGTCAAACGCCTCTTCTACCTTCGCCATGTTCTTCCTCCTCGTGTGAGCTTGTCCGCACTTCAGCCAGTCAGCACTTCGGAACATCGACCTGCGCGCTGACTGCTCACGCGCCGACCGGCTGACTGGCGGTTACGCCGCCGTCTCTTCCAACTGATTCGCGCGCGCATCGACCAACCGCGCGAACGACTGGATGCTGTCCGTTGTCAGGTTCACGAACTGCTGCACCGGCTGGATGAACGCGCCCACCAGCCTGCCGATCAGCTCCTCGCGGCTCGGCAGGCTTGCCAGCTCGCCGACGATGCTGCCCGGGACGACCGCACCGTCCATGAAGACCTTCATCGGCTTGAAGGCATTGCGCGCCGTTCGCGCGTACTCCGCAACCGCCTTGGACGGCGCAACAATATCGCCGAAGCCGAATACGACCAGCGACGGCCCCTCGACGACCTGCCCCGCATCGGCCAAACCCGCCTGCGCCGCAGCGATCTGGAACAGGCGGTTCTTCACCACCCGCGCCTCCACGCCCGCATCGCGCAGTGAGCGCCGGAGCGTCGTCATTTCCTTGACCGTCAAACCGCGATACTCGGCGCCAATGACGATGCTCGCCCGCTCGACGAGATCCTTCAACTCGGCGACGTTCGCCTCTTTCTTCGCTGTGGCCATACACCCACCTCATTACGCGACTCGCTCGCCGCCGGACAACAAAAAACCTCTGCTCGACACAGAGGCACACGCGAGAAGCACGTCCGCGAACGGACGATTCAGCTTCAATTCCACGTATTGCGCCTCGGCAGGCTGTGATTATGTCGTGAGCGAACCCACGAACGCCTGCTGTCTCAAGCGAGGCCAGTGTAGCGGCGCAGGTGGTGGTGCGCAATTGCTGGTGGCGGCGGCCTTTCGCTTACCGCCAAACCACCTCATACAGCCGTACGGGATCATCGAAGCCCTTCAGCCCCGCGACCCCGCGGTCTTCGAACACGAACGGTTTGCCAGCCAGGAGGTGTCGTATCGCCTCCGGCACCAGGATCTCTGCGCCAGCAGCGTGATCTCTGATGCGAGCTGCGAGAATCACGGCTGACCCGAAGAAGTCGACTCGCCCGTCGGGACCATGTTCCGCGATGGGCTCGCCAACGTTCAGCCCCATGCGGACGACGATCGGCTCGCCTTGCGACTCGCTATGCGCCGCGAACGCGCGCTGCAACGCAACCGCGCACTCGACGGCACCGGACACCGATGCAAACGACGCCATGAAGCTGTCGCCGTCCGTCTTCACTTCGATGCCGCTGTGGGCCGCGAGCGCCGCGCGGGTAATGCGCTCGTGCTCGCGCAGGATCGCCCGCCCGCCCTCGTCGCCAAGACGCTGCATCATCTCCGTATGACCGACGATGTCCGTGAACAGGATCGTACGGAGTGCGGATCTTTCCGGCTGCGCGCCGGTCTGCGTACGTGGAAGCGGCGGATCCGCGCTCTCGTCTCGCTCCAGAAATTGCCGCAAGAGTTCCCAGCGTTCTTCTGGCGACGCCGGCGTCATCAGCCGGCACCCGGGAATTCGCGATGCGACTTCCTGCACGGCGGGCCATGTCACCGCTCCATCGTGCGGGCGATGAACGACCAGGCAGGGCGCCGAAACGCGGTCGACATAGCTGTCAACATCCATCGTGCCGTAAAGATTGATATAGCGGGCTGCCATCTCCGGCGCGATTCCGCGCCGCATGCGTTCCATACTGCGCTGGACTTCGTCTCCGGATGATTCACCGCCCATAGTTTTCATCGACCGGCGTAACAGCAGCCAGTTCGTGTGCGCGAGATCCATCGTTGCGCGGAGGGCATCGCGGGAGATGACGTCGGCGCCGCGAACGTACGGGCCCGAAAGCGCCAGCCGTCCGACGAGATGGGGATGTCCGGCGGCGAATGCGATCGCGATCGGCGTCCCGTCCCAAAACGCGTACACATCGAACGTGTCCGCGCGATGGGCGGCGACGATCGCTGCGACGTCTTCCACCTGACGCTCCAGCGAGATGTCGCCGACGTCGCGCGTCGATGCGCCTGCACCTCGCCTGTCGTACACCACACGGGTTCGTTCAGGGGCTATCAGGTCACTGGTTCCCGATGTCTGATCGCTGATCAAGCTGGCCCAACCGTGCACGGTGAGCAGCGGCGGCGCCGTGCCTTCATGAACGGCATAGGCAATGCGCGTTCCGTCGGCGCTCGTGCAGTACCGCGTCTCGAACTTCATGGACAACAGGATATCGGAGCGGTTGATTGGGTGTTGAACGCCAGACGAAAAGCGGCCCTAAAGGGCCGCTCCAAGAGAACTGCAAACCACGAACTACAAACTAAGAACTCCCTACGACGCCTTCATCGCCAGCGTCGGCGTCGGATCGAGGCGGATGCCCGGGCCCATCGTCGTCGACATCGAGATCGAGCGGATGAAGTGGCCTTTGCCGCCGGACGGCTTCGCCTTGACGATCTCCGACACCAGCGTCGCCATGTTCTCTTCCAGCAACTGCTCGTCGAAGCTCACCTTGCCGACCGGTACGTGGATAATCGCCGTGCGGTCGAGCCGGAACTCGACGCGGCCCTGGCGCGCATCCTTCACGGCCTTCGCCATGTCGTCGGCTTCGACGACGGTGCCCGAGCGCGGGTTCGGCATCAGCCCCTTCGGGCCAAGCACGCGGCCCAGCCGGCCGACCTTGCCCATCAAATCGCGCTGCGAGAGCGCCACATCGAATTCGGTGTAACCGCCTTCGACCTTCTTGATCAGTTCGTCGCCGCCGACCTCGTCGGCGCCGGCCTCCGTCGCCAGCCGCGCGCCTTCGCCTTCGGCGAACACCAGGACGCGCACCGTCTTGCCCAGCCCGTGCGGTAGCAGCGCCGTCCCGCGGATCTGCTGGTCCGCGTGCCGCGGGTCGAGCCCCGTGCGCAGGTGCAGCTCGACCGTCTCGTCGAACTTCGCGAACGAGCACTCTTTGGCCAGCTTGATCGCTTCTTCGGGGGTGTACAGCCGATCGGGATCGACCAGCTTCGCCTTCTCTTCGTACTTCTTGCCGCGCTTCATCTTCTCGCCTCCTCCGGTGACGTTACCCTCTCGGGCCGAGTCGACCTACTCCGTTTCGGTCTCCGTCACCTGCTAGCGGATTGCTGTTAGCTCCCCGTGACTTACCGTCCGATGCTTGTCTCCGAACTTCTGCTCTGCGCCGCACCGGGCAAGGCTCGCCTTGCCCCTACACGATGCATCTTCCTTGTAGTCACCGCGCGGACTGAAGTCCACGCTACGCCTTCGGTCAGATCGACTACGAACTACCGACTACAAACTACGAACTAACGAACCTCTATCCCCATGCTGCGCGCCGTACCCTCGACCATCTTGATCGCGGAATCGACATCGTTCGCGTTCAGGTCTTTCATCTTGATCTCGGCGATCTTCTTCAGCTCATCGCGAGACAGCGTGCCGACCTTCTCGCGCTTCTGGGCGCGACTGCCCTTCTCCAGGCCAGCCGCCTTCTTCAGCAGGTCCGACGCCGGCGGCGTCTTGAGCACAAACGAGAACGAACGGTCCTCGTAGACCGTGATTTCGGCCGGAATGATGCTTCCCGCCTGGCTCGAGGTCTTCTCGTTGTACTCCTTGCAGAAGCCCATGATGTTGATGCCGTGCTGACCCAGCGCCGGGCCGACCGGCGGCGCGGGATTCGCCTTCCCCGCCTGCATCTGCAACGTAATCACTGCCCGAATCTTCTTCGCCATCTCGTTCGCTCCGCCGGGCCATTGTGCCCGATGTGGGCGCACTGCCATGCGCCCCTACTTTTGTTCGTTCGGGCGGTTGTGCCCGCTGCAGGCGCACAGCCGCGCGCCCCTACCATGGATTCCCAATTCGTTCGGTTCGTGCCCACAGAGGGCGCAACGGGTTGCGCCCCTACAGTACGATCTCCGCCGTGAGCACCGCCGGTGCCCAACTTCGTAAGCACACCGATGCCCCGCGTTGGCGAGGCATCCTACAACCTACAACCTATCACCTACAACCTGGCCGCAGGCCGTCACATCCGCTCGACCTGCAGGAAGTCCAACTCCACGGGAGTCTCGCGGCCGAAGAAGGACACCAGGACCTTCACCTTGCCCTTCTCCAGATTGATGTCGTCCACCGTGCCGTGGAAGTCCATAAACGGCCCATCGACGATGCGCACGTTCTGGCCAACCTCGAAGCCAACCTTCACCTTCGGCGCTTCCACGCGCATCTGGCGCAGGATGCGCTTCACTTCCGGCGGCTCCAGCGGCACCGGCCGCGTGCCCGAACCCACGAAGCCCGTCACACCGGGCGTATTCCGCACGACGAACCAGGCGCGGCTCGACTCGACGTCGTCTTCCTTCAGCTCGATCATCTGCGTCAGCACGTAGCCGGGGAAGATCTTCCGCGCCACCGTGCGCCGCTGGCCGTCGCGGATCTCGATCTCGTCTTCCGTCGGGATCACCACCTGGAAGATGAGGTCCTTCGCATCCATCGTCTGGATGCGGTGCTCCAGGTTCGTCTTCACCTTGTTCTCGTAGCCGGAGTACGTGTGGATCACATACCACTGGCGACCCTCTTGAATCGCCGACTCTTCCGGCGATTCTGCGGCGCCGTCCTCGCCATCCACGGCAGCGACCTGCGCGGTGGCTTTGCCTTTTCGCGCCATGGGAAGGCCTACCTTCGCAAGAGGGTGTTGTCGACCACCCAGTTGAATCCGATATCAATGCCGCCAAGCACCAGGCCGATGCTCACTGCCACAACCACCACGGCGAGTGTCAGGCGCGTCGTCTCTTCACGGGTCGGCCACGTCACTTTGCGAAGCTCGGAGAAGATATCTCCGAAGAACTTGCGCACCGGACCGGGCACGAGCTTCAGGTAGATCGGCAGACGCTTCGCCGCGATCGCCTCGGCCGCCGTCGTGGCTTCCGATTTCTTCGCGGGTCGCGCGCCCGGGCGGAAGGCCGGCGCCTTTGCGGGCGGCTTCTGTACGAGCGGCTGTCGGCGCAATGCGCGGCTCATGACGCTCTCCTACCGGACTTCGCGGTGCGGACGGTGCAGCCGACAGCGCGGGCAGAACTTGCTCAGCTCCAGCCGCTCCGGGTCGTTGCGCCGATTCTTCGACGTCGTATACGTCCGCTCCTTGCATTCGGTGCAGGACAGCGTGATGATCTGCCGGTCGTCCTTCTTCGCCATGTCGCCTCTGCTCGCAGCCGTTCAGGCCGCACCCACGTATCGGCCGCTTCCTGGACAGGAACGGCCCGCCCCTACAGTCTATATCGGGCGGGCCGATCCGTTCGGAAACGCGTCTACTCCAGAATCTTCGTCACAGCACCGGCGCCTACCGTGCGGCCACCCTCGCGGATGGCGAACCGCAGCCCGTCCTCGATGGCAACGGGGGTGTGCAGGTCTACCGTCATCTTCGTGTTGTCGCCGGGCATCACCATCTCGACGCCATCGGGCAGCGCGATCGTGCCGGTCACATCCGTCGTGCTGACGTAGAACTGTGGGCGGCAGCCTGGCAGGAACGGCGTGTGCCGCCCGCCCTCGTCCTTCGAGAGGACGTAGACCTCCGCCTCGAACTTCTTGTGCGGCGTAATCGATCCCGGCTTGCAGAGCACCTGCCCGCGCTCGATATCCTCACGCTCGATGCCACGGAGCAGACAGCCGACATTGTCGCCCGCCTCGCCCTGGTCCAGCGTCTTCTGGAACATTTCGACACCGGTCACGGTCGTCTTGCGCGTTGCCGCCATACCGACGATCTCGATGTCGTCGCCGACCTTGACGATGCCGCGGTCGATGCGGCCCGTGACGACGGTGCCACGCCCCTTGATGCCGAAGACGTCTTCGACGGACATCAGGAACGGCAGGTCGCGCGGGCGCTCCGGCGTCGGGATGTAGTCGTCAACGGCCTTCATCAGCTCAAGAATGCTGGCGTACGCCGGGTCGAGCGGGTCGTCGCTTGTGCAGTTCATCGCTGCGAGCGCGCTGCCGCGAATGATCGGAATGTCGTCGCCGGGGAAGTTCTGATTGGTGAGGAGCTCGCGCAGCTCCAACTCCACCAGGTCCAGCAACTCCGGGTCGTCCAGCTGGTCCACCTTGTTCATGTAGACGACCATGCTGGGCACCTGCACCTGCCGCGCCAGCAGAATGTGCTCGCGCGTCTGGGGCATCGGCCCCTCCGGCGCCGCAACGACCAGGATGGCGCCGTCCATCTGCGCCGCACCCGTGATCATGTTCTTGATGTAGTCGGCGTGACCCGGGCAGTCCACGTGCGCGTAGTGACGGTTCTCCGTCTCATACTCGACGTGCGTAATAGCGATCGTAATACCGCGCGCTCGCTCCTCCGGAGCATTGTCGATGCTCCCGAAGTCCCGATAGGTGGCCAGCTTCTTCAGCGCCAGTACCTTCGTAATCGCCGCGGTCAGCGTCGTCTTGCCATGGTCCACGTGACCGATGGTGCCGATGTTGACGTGCGGCTTCGTGCGCTCAAACTTCTGCTTGGCCATATCCGGCTACTCCTCTTTTGGCTGTTCGGCCTGCTATTGGAACTTCCGCACGCGCGGGTGAAAATCGGGCGGCCGAGCGCGCATCGCTGCGCGGAGCCTTCACCTTATGTGAACACTCGCTTCGCCCACTGGCGGACGGAGCGTATCATCTGCTGGAGCCCACAATCGGATTTGAACCGATGACCTCACCCTTACCAAGGGTGTGCTCTGCCAACTGAGCTATGTGGGCAGATCGATCTCATCTCGACGGGTGCGCGCCCTCGCGCCTGCCGAACCCGCCAGGGGCAACCAAATCTGGAGCCCGAGAGGGGATTCGAACCCCTGGCCTGCCGATTACAAATCGGCTGCGCTACCACTGCGCCACTCGGGCTCGAATGCCCTTTTCTCGCAGCCAGCCATCCTGACCGTCGAGGTGGGCTGGATGTAATGCGCGTAACAAAAATAGTCCCCGCCACGAGGCGGGTTACGCGCGACAGTATATGAAGCCAGATTCCGGCAAGTCAAGGAATCAGGGTAAGCCCCCGTCCTTCGCCCTGGTTTACGGTGTGCCCCAGAACGCAACTCGCGGGGCAACCATCCAAAACCAGCCTGCTCTCCATCACTCAATCCGTGAAATCTGTGTAATCTGTGGTTCCGCCCAACTACAAACTACGAGCCACAAAAACTAAGAACTCCTCATGCACCACCTCAACATCCTCGAAACCGTCGGGCGCACGCCCATGCTCGAGATGAAGAGCCTCTCGCCGAAGCCCGGCGTGCATCTCTACGCCAAGCTCGAGGGCTGGAATCCCACCGGCTCGGTGAAGGACCGCATCGTCAAGCACATGATCCAGCACGCCGAGCGCGACGGCCGCATCGCGCCGGGCGATACCGTCATCGAAGCCAGCACGGGCAACACCGGTATCGCATTGGCGATGATCGGCCGCGCCATGGGCTACCACGCGCGCATCGTCATGCCCGAGAACGTCTACCCGGAGATCCCGCGCGCACTCGCCGTCTACGGCGCCGACGTACACTGGGTACCCGCGGAGGATGGCGTCACGGGCGCGATGGCAGTCGCGCGCAAGATGGCCGCCGATGAGGGCTGCTTCATGCTCGACCAGTTCTGCAACGAGCACAACGCCCGCGCCCACTACATCTGGACCGGCCCGGAGATATTGCAAGATGTACCGGAAGTCGATGTCTTCGTCGCCGGCCTCGGTACCGGCGGCACGCTGATGGGCACGGGGCATCGACTGAAGGAAGCGAACCCTCACACCAAAGTGGTTGCCGTCGAGCCGCATCCCGGCAACCAGCTCCAGGGCCTCAAGAGCCTCGCCGACGGCTTCATCCCGCCCATCCTCGACCTCGCCTTCCTCGACGGCAAGATCCTCGTCCGCAGCGGCCACGCCTTTCGTGCGGCGCGACTGATGATGCAGCGAGAGGGCATCTTCGGCGGCGTCTCCGCCGGCGCCGTCCTCCACGCCGGCCTCAAGTTCGCCCAGCGCCTCGACAAAGGCAACATCGTCATGATCTTCGCGGACTCCGGGTGGAAGTACCTCGAAACAAACCTCTGGTCTCGTGACCTCCCCTCGGAGGAGCACGAAGAGAACCTCGACGACATCATCTGGTGGTAGGACGGTCGTGGGTCGTCGGTCGGTCTGTCATCAGTCGTCAGGGCGACGCGCGGACCCCCACACCCGATGCCAAGTCACACCCCAGCACGAGAGTCCTCGCCACAATGTGGAGAGGACGCGGCCGACGGCCGAGGTGAGGCCCGCGCACAGCACGAACAAACTAGATATCGTTCAGATGTACGACCGACAACCTACGACCGACGACCGACGACCGACGACCGATAAAGAACATGCCCGAAGACCGCCCACCCTTCTTCTCCACCTTCGACGAAGCCTGGCACTGGTTCGCCAGCGGCGGCACGCTGACGTCCATGGAAATGTCGCGCGAGCGCCTCACCGCCGGCCGCGCCCAACTCCTCTCGTTCCAGGTACCAATCGCCGAAAAGACAATCGTCAACACGATCGAAGAATTGCAGGAGGAACTCAGCGACATCGCGGGCCTCGCGATGTTCGAGCGCGAGATGCTGCACATCTCGCTACGCGGTGTCGGCTTCCAGGTGATCGCGAAGAAGCGCCCGGACGACGTCACCCGCGAAGACGTCGGCGGCATCACCAAACGCGCATCGACGCAGCTCCGTGGCGCGAAGGCCTTCGCGGTCGAAGTCGGGCCGGTCAACGTCTTTCACGACGCCATGATCCTCGAAGTCCACGACGCCGGCGCGCTCGGCGAACTGCGCAGCCGACTCGCCGACGCCCCGGACGACACGTTCGGCATCGCCGACACCCAGTACCTCCCGCACATCACCATCGCCATGTTCGCCGATCCGACGGCCGCCGCGCCCGCCCTGCGCGCACGCCTCCCAGCGCTCCGTGAACGACCGGCCGTCGCCGCCGGGATCACCCGCATCGAACTGGCCCGCTGGTGGTTTACCGGCGACGAAGGAGGGTTCCCCGAGCGTGACTCCGTGCGCGAGTACAAGCTCCGCGGCTGACGCCGTTGCTCAAGCGACGCGCGGACTGAAGTTTCGTTTCCCGTCCAGACGCGAAGCGTGGTGGCAGAGCCGTCCCCGGCTGTGCGTCCGGCAACGCCGGCCCGACGCAGCACACCACGCGCTCTACGACGGCGGCCGCGTGCGGCAGACGAGGTGTGGATCGCCGCTTCCGATTCGAGCGCCGCGCGGGCTGAAAAGCCCGCGCTACGTAGGAAGTACGAGCTCTCTGCGGCTTTGCGGTGAACCTCATCTCTCCCCTCCAAGTCTCTGCGCTCTCCGCGCCTTCGCGGTGAATCTCGTCTCTCCCCTCCAAATCTCTGCGCTCTTTGCGGCTTTGCGGTGAACCTCGTCTCTCCCCTCCAAGTCTCTGCGCTCTCCGCGCCTTCGCGGTGAATCTCATCCCTCCCCTTTGAAACCTCTGTGTCCTCCGTGTTCTCAGTGGTGAGAAAACAGCGGGACTTCCCCATCAGGACTCCGCACCCCGCGTTTAGGCGTTGGCACCCATTGGAGATCTGGGCGCTACCCCCCAGACTGACCGCAATCGGACACCACGTCCGCGGAGGGCTCCATGAAGAAGATCGAGAACCAACAGCACGACGTCCGCATCGAGGTCGTCACCACGACGTTCGTCGCCTCCGGGGAACCAGTAGGCATCCACGATCTCGATCGCTTCATAGAGGCCCTCAACAACCCGCAAGTTTCGCAACAGATCGAACTCATCGCACCGGCGGTGCGCCCGCTTTATCGCGCGTCCGACCAGCTGCACCTCGACGCGTCGCTTCTCATCCGCCGGGACGAAATCGTCTTCGCCAACTTCGAGGGTCCGACGCTCACCGCCGCCCCGCTCTCACCGCAGATCGACGCGCCCGTCCTCCTGCTGGCGCCGCCGTTCCAGATCCAGGGCCTCGTCTCGCTTGCGCCGGGTACCGACCCGACGCAGGCGCTGCGAGCCATCGTCGGCGGCTTCTTCGCCGTCCGGAAAGCCAGCGTCTTCGACGCCGACGGCAACGCCCTCGGCGAGGGTGAACAGATCATCGTCAACGGCGCCGCCGTCCAGATGACCGCGGCGACACGCCAGCACATCGAAGTCCCGGCGCCGGCGCGGATAGCCGACATCGCCCCGGTGACCACGCCAGCCGCCGCTGTGACGGAGTCACCAGCGCGCAAACAGCGCGCAGCATAGAAGCCAGATACCCGTCTGGAAGCGGTTGTGAGCATGCGGACGCAGGGAAGCGTCCGCTTCTTCACGCCCCGCTTCCCAACCACAGATTGCACAGATTGCACAAATTAGGCGGGGGAGAAGACCGGCCGCGTAGCTATAGCGATTCGGCTTCCTCCATCTTCCATCTTCCACCTTCCCACCTCCTCCCCCTCTGTGCCTCCGTGCCTCCGTGGTGAATAATCAGGTCATGCCCGAACCGATCCGCGTACTCGTCTCCGGCGCCGGCAAGATGGGCCGCGTCATCCTCGATGCCGTCGATGCCGATGCGTCCGTCACGCCCGTGGGCGTCGTCGACAAGCTTGCCGAGCCCGCGCTGCTATCGCTGCCGTCCGGAGGCGCCATCCCGCTGCTGTCCGATGCGGCGGCCGCGTGCGAGGAGACGAAGCCCGATGTCGTCATCGATTTCACGAACGCCGCGTGGACGCCGGTGCTTGCCGACGCGGCGATAGCGCGCGGTGTGCGCTTGGTCATCGGTACGACGGGTCTGCCACAGTCGTTCGTCGATGATCTCGCGAAGCGATGCGCGGAGAAGAAACTCGGCGGCCTCATCGCCGCGAACTTCACCATCGGCGCTGTGCTGATGATGCACATGGCGAAGCTCGCCGCCCGCTTCTTCGAGTCAGCCGAGATCATCGAGCTGCATCACGACCAGAAGGTGGACGCGCCGTCGGGCACATCGATCACCACCGCGCGGGGTATGATCGAAGGCCGCGGCGGACGTCCCTTCTCGCGCAACATCCCCGACACGCAGCCGATCGAAGGCACGCGCGCCGGCGCGCACGACGGCATCACCATCCATAGCGTGCGCCTGCGCGGCCTGTTCGCGCATCAAGAAGTGCTGTTCGGCAGCCCCGGCGAAACGCTCAGCATCCGCCACGACTCCACCGGACGCGAAGCCTACATCCCCGGCATCCTGCTGGCCGTTCGCGAAGTGATGAATCGCGAAGAACTCGTCATCGGCCTCGACGCCCTCATGGGCGTGAGATAGTCCTCTGCAATTCGGAGCGCGGGCGTTCAGCCCGCGTTGCTCCTTGTGCTCGAGCACCACCCCACCGACGACCGGCGACCGCCAACCGACGACAGAATCACAACCCCGGCGGCGGCCCCGCGCGCTCCGGATCGCGCGGGCTCTGCAACCCTACGATGTTCCCGTCCGGATCGTCCACCTCCGCGTACCGCGATCCCCAGTACGCGTCGATCGGCGCCAGGTGGCCGTGATATCCCGCAGCGGTGAACTCCGAGAACAGGGCATCGACCGCCTCGCGCGACGAAAGCCGGAACTGCAGCGCGTTTGCGCTCGCGCCCGACGGCTCACGCCATCCCGGATCGTACGCCCGTGACAACTGCGCCGATCCGAACTCGAACGACTGCCCGTTCGGCAGCATCGCGCGGGCAAAGTGCTCGACCCAGGGCTCAAACACCATCCCCAAGCGCCGGTAAAAGTCCATTGTCGCCGCGAGTTCCCGGAAGAAGATGTGCACTCCGCCAAACACAGGTGTCGCGTCTGCCATTGCGATTTCCCTCCGCTACGGGGCCATCGTACGACGCAGCCCGGATCGCTGTCTTGTACGAATGTTCCTGGCGCTGACCAGCTGATAGCTGACGCGCTGACCGCGCTACGCTTGGCGTCCCAGCTCCCGCGCCCACTCCGGAATGCCCGCGTCCGGCACAGAGTCGTAGTTGGGGAAGTACGGCTTGATGTCCAGCACCGGCGTGCCGTCGATCGCGTCCAGCGCCTCGACCCGCAGCACGTTGTGGCGGCGCCGCAGCAGCTTCACCACCGACACGCCGACGGGGCTCGGGCGCACCTGGCTGCGAGTCGCCAGCACGCCCTGCTCCGGAATCCGGGCGTCGCCGCGCGGCCGCACGCGCACGCGCTGCTCCGACTCCGGCACCTTGTCGAACGCAAAGATGACGATGATGTGCGAGTAGCCTTCGATGCCGTCGAGCGCGTCCGCCAGATCGTCACGAATCAGGATGTCGGAGCGCACGTCCGCCCACCCGTCCGTACGCGGCTGCTTCACCCCGTTGCGCACCACGCCGATCGGCCGCACCATCACGGGCTCGCGCGGAATCACGCTGCGGCCGATGCCGAAGCGGTGCGAGAACCAGTCGAGGAACTTGAGCCAGAGCGCCTTCACGCGCGCGCGATCGCCGGCGCCTCGACGACGATGCGCAAGTTCTCCGCCGCCGGCATCCCCAGCGTCACGGTGCGCCCTTCGATGTCGACAGTGATCGTCGAGTTATAGGACGCGATGTCGACGATCTTCACCTCGGCTCCCGGCACGAAGCCGTTGCGCTGGTAGAACGTCATCAGGTCGTGATCTTCTTCCGCCGGCTCGTTGATGCCGTCGATCGCGTACGACTCGCCGGCCTCTCCCGTCGCCAGCGGCCGCGTCTTGGGCCGAGTCGCCGGGTCGACACCCGGGAACGGATTGCCATGCGGGCATGTCGTCGGGTTGCCCAGCACCGCCATGATCCGCGCTTCCACGCGCGGCGTGATCGTGTGCTCGATCAGGTGCGCCTCTTCGTGCGCGTCGGCCCAGTCCAGTCCCAGAATGTCCACCAGCAAACGCTCCGTCAGCAGGTGCCGCCGCTTGATCGACTCCGCCGCCTCCAGCCCTGCCGGCGAGAGCGTGATGCCCTTCGCCGCATCGATATCCAACAGCCCGTCGCGCTGCATCCGATGCACGGTATTCCACACCGTCGGCGCCGTGACGCCCATCTTCTCCGTGAGGCGCGCGGCAATGACCGCCCGGTCGCCGCGGGTCATGTCGTATATCTCCATCAGATAGTCCTCGATGGTGGACGACGGTCTGTGCGCCATAGCGTTGTTTCTGCCTCAATCGCAGCGTCTGTCTGGTGTCCGAGTATAGCGGAGCGCTTGTAACCCAACGCACAGCGCTGGACGAGAGTGGCACAGCCGTCCCCGGCTGTGAGTCGCGCGGGATCGGCCGCGCCGACGCCCGTACGTCGACTCCAACAACCTCTTCTCCGCCGGGCCGAGAGGACCCGCGCGCAGCGCGGAGGTGAGGTTTTGCGCGCGAGCCTCACCCCGGCCTTCGGCCACCCCTCTCCACAGCGTGGAGAGGGAAGCGCTACTACAACCGGCTTAGCTAATGGTGCGCGGGCACCCCGCCCATCACGTGCTGCGGTACAGCGCCGATCACGCGCTGTGATCGCCCATCCTCCTCTCCGCCGAGCGGAGAGGACGAGCGCGCAGCGCGGAGGTGAGGTCCCTCCCTAAATCCAAGGGAGTTCCCCTATACACAAGACCCTGACGACCGCCGTACGATGCCCCCGTTATGACTTGGGATTTCCTTCACCGCTGGTACATACCGTTCCTATGGCTCGCGTTCTCGTCGCTGGTCACGGTACCGGTCGCTATCTACTTCCAACTCGGCATGACCATGCACCAGGGCGCCGAACTGAACCTCGCCTACGGTCACGATTGGGTGCTCCGTGACGAGTTCCTCGAATCGATCATCATCTACCTGCTCAACCTCGGCTGCGCGGTTTGGCTGCTTGATTCCGACGGCACGACGCGCTGGGCGGCGTTCTGGGCGCTGCTCGCGGCATGCGGCCGCATCGTAGCGCCCGTCGCGTTCGTCACCTTGTCCGACGTCACCATGCCGTCTGGCCAGCACTACATCGACTGGCACACGCTGCGCGTCGTCATCTGGTTCGCCGATGTCCAGATGTTCGCCTTTGGCATCATGCTCTGGGCCGTATTCTCGCACTTCCAGGATCAGACCAGTGGCGTCTCCGCACACGCCTCGCACGCCGAAGCGGCCTACGGATAGCGCCCAGCCCATCCAAGTTCGTCGTCTCCCGCCGCCGTCCTCCGCCCGCCCGGAGGACGGCGGCCTCAGTTTTTCTGAGGCCCGTAACTGGGTGATTGAGCAGGATCAGAGTGGCACAGCCGTCCCCGGCTGTGATCGTCCCCGCCGTGAGCCGGTGACATTCAATTGCGCCACCTCCGGTCGACCTCATCCGTCACGTCCCTACGGATCCGTCGAACCGCAATACCCTTGTTTCCCCAAACCCTCCCGCGCAATCTGTCAATCCGAGGTTCGCAAAGCCGTACAAACCCGGCGAAGCCAACGCCGCCCTCTCTGACCAACCCAGCCCGTGAAATCCGCGAAATCCTTGTTCCCCGCAACCCAATCTGTGCAATCTGTGTACTCTGTGGACGAACCCGGCAGATCGGAGGCACTCCATGACCAACTTCTTCCACGACGGCAACCGCACACTCCAGCAACAGTTCGACACCACGCGTCTCGCCGATCGCGTTGGCGAACTCGTACACGAACGCATCGACAAGAACGACAAAGCGTTCATCGAACGCATGGACATGTTCTTCCTCGCCACCGTCGACGAGCAAGGCCACGCCAACTGCTCGTACAAAGGCGGCGAGCCCGGCTTCATCCGCGTCGTCGACGACACCACCATCGCCTTCCCCAACTACGACGGCAACGGCATGTACCTCTCCATGGGCAACGTGCTGAAGACGAAGCAGGTCGGCCTCCTCTTCATCGATTTCGAGAACCGGTGGCGCATGCGCCTCAACGGCGAAGCGACCATCGATGCCAGCGACCCGCTCATGGCCGATTACCCCGAGGCGCAATTCATCGCCCGCGTCAAAGCGCGCGAAGTCTTCCCGAACTGCCCGCGCTACATCCACCAGATGAAGCTCGTCCAGCGCTCGAAGTTTGTGCCGACATCCGCATGCGAGACCCCCGTCCCGTCATGGAAGAAAGGTGACTGGGCAGCCGACGCCCTCCCAGCCAACGACCCCGCCCGCAACCCCGCCGCCGAAGTCCTCGACGCGTAGCGCCCGCCGCGAGGGCAACCACAGATTACGCCGATTTCACAGATTGGTGGGTTGCGGACGGAGATGTTTCGTGTTGTGCGGAGCTCTTGCTCTGACGGAGTAGATCCTTCGCTGCGCTCTGGATGACAAACGGCGCGCTCCGGCTGACGGCGGCGCGTCAGGATTGAGGCGGCGGGTCGGAACTTTGCATCGTGAGGGGCCCACGCACGGGAGGTACATATGGACGTTGCATCCTTCGCCGACATCGAAGAAGAATTTATGGCGCGCGTGCGCCGCATCGCCTGGTGTACCGTCGCCACCGTCGACACAAAGGGCCGCCCGCGCACGCGCATCCTGCATCCGATCTGGGAAGGATCGACGGG
Source organism: uncultured Dehalococcoidia bacterium (assembly GCA_964458665.1). Taxonomy (GTDB): domain Bacteria; phylum Chloroflexota; class Dehalococcoidia; order DSTF01; family JACRBR01; genus JANXYW01. The sequence goes on along the minus strand of CAYWOO010000043.1, from coordinate 18,625 downwards.
CTGGATCGCCACCGGCCGCCACTCTCACAAAGAGAAGCACCTCGCGAACAACCCGTACGTCTCGCTCAGCTACTGGGATCCGCAACACCAGCAGATCTACGCCGACTGCAAAGCCGAGTGGTGCGACGATCCGTCAGAGAAACAGCGGGTCTGGGATCTCTACAAGAACACGCCGCCGCCTCTCGGCTACGATCCGGCGATCATCTGGCAGGCAGGCGTCGAGGACCCCGGCTACGGGCTCCTCAAGCTCACACCCTGGCGCATCGAGCTCTACGGCCTCAGCAACGTCATGACCCAACAGCCGCCAACAATCTGGCGCGCACCGAAGGCGTAGCGGGCCACAGCCGCAATTGCGGATGGCTAGTCGAATGGAGCGCAGGCGCCCCGCCTGCACCAGTCCCGCGCACGCACGCTGCCGGCGCAGCCGCGCCTTGGAACCGTGACATTGTTCGGCCTCCTCTCCGCCGAGCGGACGAGATGAAGTTCGCCCCGCACACGCACACTGCCCGGCGAAGCCACAACCCCAACCCCGAACCGAGCCTCCTCGCCCCTTGCGGGGGAGGAGGTGGCGCGAAGCGCCGGAGGCGAGGGGCACGTCGGCCGAAGCCTAAGGCCCGTAGGGGCCGGGTGAGGCGGAATTCTTCCCCCACCAAACATAACCCGCATCCCCAGAACCGACCCCTCTGCTACGATGCCTTTGAGCCCAAACATATGTTCACGCACCTGCACCTCCACACCGAGTTCTCTCTTCTCGACGGGCTCAGTCGCATCCCCGACGTGATGGATCGCGTCGCCGTGCTCGGCCAGCAGTCGGTCGCCATGACCGACCACGGCGTCCTCTACGGCGCCATCGATTTCTATAAGGAAGCGCGCGCCCGCGGCATCAAACCGATCATTGGCATCGAGGCCTACGTCTCGCCCGACTCGCGCCACAAGAAGGCCGATTCGCGCTCCAACAACTACCACCACCTGACGCTGCTCGCGAAGGATGAGGCCGGATACCGCAACCTCATCCAGCTCAGCACCAAGTCGCACCTCGAAGGCTTCTACTACAAGCCGCGCATGGATAAGGAGCTGCTCGCCGAGTACGGCAAGGGCATCATCGCCCTCAGCGGCTGTCCCTCGGGCGAGATGCACAAGCTGCTCAGTCAGGATCGCGAGGACGAGGCGCAGCAACTCGCCGGCTTTTTCTCCGACGTCTTCGATGACTTCTATCTCGAAGTGATGAAGCACGACGAGCCCGACATCAACGCCGAGTGCTCGAAGGTCTTCACCGGCCTCGCGAAGCTCTCGAAGAAGATGAAGATCCCGCTCGTCGCCACCAACGACTCGCACTACACGGCGCCGGAGGACCACAGCATCCACGACGTGCTGCTCTGCATCGGCACGAACACAACGGTCAACGACCCCAAGCGCCAGCTGAAGATGCACGACCATGGCTACTACGTGAAGTCGGAAGAGGAGATGCTCGCGCTCTTCCCGGAACATCCCGAAGCCGTTACGAACACGCAGCTCGTCGCCGAGCAGTGCAGCCTGGAGTTCGATTTCGGCCGCATGCACCTGCCCGAACCGGAGATCCCAAAAGGCTTCACGCCGCACGCATACCTGACGCACCTGGCGCGCGAAGGCCTCAACCGGCGCTACCCCTTCGCCACCGACGAGACGCGCGCGCGCCTGCAGTACGAACTCGATGTCGTCGAGAAGACGGGTTTCACCAACTACTTTCACGTCGTCCACGACATCGCGGAGTTCTGCAAGCGCGAGCACGTCATGCTCGGCGTTCGTGGTTCCGCCGCCGCTAGCGTCATCCTCTACGTGCTCGATGTCACGTTCATCGATCCGCTCGCAACGCGGCTCGTCTTCGAGCGCTTCCTTCACGTCGATCGCAAAGAGCCGCCGGACGTCGATTTCGACATCCCTGACGACCGGCGCGACGAAGTGATCCGGTACGTCGCCGAGAAGTACGGCTACGATCGCGTTGCCCAGATCATCACCTTCGGCACGATGGGCGCGAAGGCCGCCATCCGCGACACCGGCCGCGCCCTCGGTCTGCCCTACGGCGATGTCGATCGCGTCGCACGCCTGATCCCCAACGCGCTGCACATGACGCTTGCCAAGGCGCTCGAAGAATCACCTGAACTCGCCGGCGCATACGAGGTCGACGCGACCGTCCGCAGCCTCGTCGATACGGCACAGCGGCTCGAGGGCATCGCCCGCCACGCGAGCACGCACGCCGCCGGCGTCGTCATCTCGCGCGATCCGCTGGCCGAATTCGTCCCGCTGCAGCGGCCGACACGCGGCGACGAGTCATCGATCCCGACGACGCAGTTCGCTATGGCGCAGGTCGCCGAAATCGGCCTGCTCAAGATGGACTTTCTCGGCCTCGCCAACCTCACGATCCTTCGCCGCGCCGTCGAGAACATCGAGCGTACGCACGGCGTCACCGTTGACCTCACCGCGCTGCCCGATGGCGATGCGAAGACGTTCGATATGCTCAGCAGCGGCGACACCTTCGGCGTCTTCCAGCTCGAGTCGCCTGGCATGCGCCGCGCCATCCAGGAGCTGCGCCCGTCCAGCGTCTCGGAACTCGTCGCGCTCGTCGCGCTCTACCGCCCCGGGCCCATGCAGCACATCGGCTCGTACTGCCGCGCCAAGCACGACCGCTCTCTGGTCAAGTACCCGCACCCCGATCTCGCGGAGATCCTCGACGAGACCTACGGTGTCATCGTCTTCCAGGATCAGGTACTGCTCGTCATGCAGAAGTTCGCCGGCTACGAGTTGAAGGACGCCGACTCCGTCCGCAAAGCTATGTCGAAAAAGATCGCCAGCCTCATGCAGGCAGAAGGCGAAAAATTCATCGCCGCCGCCGTCGCCAACGGCTATAGCGATGCCGAGGCGCGCGCTGTCTTCCATTTGATTGAGCCCTTCGCTGGTTACGCGTTCAACAAAGCGCACTCAGCCTGCTACGGCACCATCGCCTATCAAACTGCCTACCTGAAGGCGAACTATCCGCACGAATACATGACCGCCGTGCTCTCCAGCGCCGGCGCTCACGAGCGCATCGCCGAAGCCGTCGCCGAGTGCGTCCGCCTCGGCATCGCCGTCCGTCCGCCCGACGTCAACCGCAGCAACATCACCTTCGAACTCCAGCACATCGAGCCCGAGACGTCAGATCGTGACGAAAACCGTAGGGCCAGGTCTTCAGACCTGTCCGCCCCCACCCCAGCGCCAAAGCCCGATCCGGCCGAGAGCGCCCGATCCGCCCCACCAAAATCTGCGTCATCTGCGAAATCTGCGGTTCCGTCTCCCTCCGTGAAATCTGCGCAATCCGTGGTTCCCCCCGGCATCCCCACGATCGTCTTCGGTCTCGCCACCGTGAAGAACGTCGGCTTCGGCGCAGCCGAAAGCATCGTCGCGGCGCGCGATGAAGGCGGCGACTTCACCAGCATCGAGGATTTCACGAAGCGCGTCGATATGAAAGCGCTCAACAAGCGCGCCCTCGAATCGCTCATTAAGTGCGGCGCCCTCGATACGCTCGGTAGTCGCGGCACGCTGCTCGCCAACCTCGACCGCATCGTCTCGCTGGCCCAGCGCGAACTGAAGCTCAAGGAGACCGGCCAGTCGACCATGTTCGACATGTTCGGCGACAGCGTCGCGACGCCGCTCCCGTCGCTCGAACTCGTCGATGCCGAGGTCTCGAAGGCGGAGATGCTTTCGTGGGAGCGCGAGTTGCTGGGCGTTTACGTCTCCGAGCACCCGTTCACCAGTGCGGCCGTCACCATCGCGAAACACACATCCGCGCTCGTCAGCGAGATCACTGCCGAACTCGATGGCCGCGAAGTCGTCATCGCCGGCATGGTCAACGCCATCCGCCAACTCACGACGAAAGCCGGCAAGACGTTCGTCGCTGTCACCATCGAAGATCTCTCCGGCAGCGCCGAAGTCACCGTCTGGCCCGACCTCTACGATCCGACGCGCGAGATCTGGCAGCCCGGCAACATCCTCCTCATGCTCGTCCGTGTCCGCGAGCGCAACGACCGGCTCCAGGCCGGCGTCCAGCAGGTCTCGCTCGTCCAGGCCGCCGACGGCAGCATCTCGCACGAACACTTCCACATCCCCGCCTGGCTCACCGAAGCCGTCCGCACCACGGCCGGCGTCTCCATCACCAACATCCAACACGACGCCGATACGCCGTCAAACGGCACCGCATCGTCGGCCGTAGGGGCACGCGGTGGCGTGCCCGCACCCGGTTCCTCCGCCGATGCCCCAAACAACACATCGGCTGCACGCACCGTCGCGCCCGCGCGCGACGACGCACGCGGCGGCGGATCTTCCCTCCGTACGGACAGGTCTTCAGACCTGTCCCCCACGCCCTCGAATGGCGCCGCCACGCCAACCGCCACCACAACGCGAGCCGCATCTCACACCACGCGCAACGGCGCAAACAACGGAAACGGCGCCACCGCATCACCCCCGCGGACCTCGCGCGCAGCCCTCCGCTTCTTCCTCCACGAATCGGACGACCAACACGACGACCGCGCCCGGCTCGACTCGCTCGTCTCCCTCATCGCCGACTACCCCGGCACGGATCCCATCCGCCTCTTCATCCACGCCGCCGACGGCGACCGCATCGAGCTCGACCTGCCCGATGCCCGCGCCTGCGAAGAACTCCGCGCCGCCGGCATCGACATCCTCGGCCGCCAAGGTGGCGCCGACCCTCTCCCCGCCCCACCAACCACCCGCGGCATAGAGCCCCTCGAGACCTAAGAATCACCACCCGCCGCCGATTGCCGATCCGCTGTAGGAGGGGCAGGGGCGGCCCTGTGCGGCCGCCCGCGAGTGGCGACGCTCTCCGCCCTCGGGGCGCTGTGGCAGGCGTAGGGACGCTGCCTTAGCTCCGTCCTGTTCGAATCACAACGAAACGCAGGGTAAATCGACGCCAATCGCGGCATCCGCCACTCGCGTCCGCACAGGCAGCGGCAGCCGGAACGCCGCCGACCAAAGCTTCCGTAACGAACCCCGCGCGGGCTGAGAGGCCCGCGCGACACACCATGGCGGTCGCCCAACGGGGGGATCCCTACAGATCGACACCAAGCGCAGCGATCACGGTGTTGATGTCCTTGTCGCCACGCCCCGATAGTCCCAGCAAGATGACCTTATCCTTCGGCAGCGTCGGCGCGAACTTCGCGACGTAGGCGATTGCGTGCGACGGCTCCAGCGCCGGGATGATGCCTTCGGTCTCGCTCAGCAGCTTGAAGCCTTCGAGCGCTTCCGTGTCGGTGATGGCGACGTACGTCGGGCGGCCGGTGTCCTTGTAGAAGCTGTGCTCCGGCCCCACGCCGGGGTAGTCGAGACCCGCCGAGATGCTGTGCGCCTCTTGCACCTGCCCGTACTCGTCCTGCAGCAGGTACGACTTCGACCCGTGCAGCACGCCTGGCCGCCCCTTCGACAGCGTCGCCGCGTGGCGTTCCGTATCGACCCCTTCGCCCGCCGCCTCGACGCCGATGAACTTCACCGCGCCGTCCTCGACGAACGGATGAAAGAGCCCGATCGCATTGCTGCCGCCGCCGACGCAGGCGATCGCGTAGTCCGGCAAGCGCCCTTCCTGGGCCAGGATCTGCGCCCGCGCCTCCCGCCCAATCACCGACTGAAACTCGCGCACGAGCCACGGATACGGATGCGGCCCCGCCGCGCTGCCGATCAGGTAGTACGTGTCGCGCACGTGCGTCACCCAGCCGCGGATCGCCTCGTTCATCGCGTCCTTCAGCGTCCGCGACCCGCTCTCGACGACCTCGACCTTCGCTCCCAGCAGCTTCATCCGAAACACGTTCAGCGACTGGCGCCGCACGTCCTCCGCACCCATGAAGACTGTGCACTCCATGCCCAGCATCGCGCAGACGGTCGCAGTCGCGACGCCGTGCTGGCCCGCGCCCGTCTCGGCGAAGATCTTCTTCTTGCCCATGCGCCGCGCCAGCAGCCCCTGCGCGATCGCGTTGTTGATCTTGTGCGCGCCCGTGTGGGCCAGGTCTTCGCGCTTGATGTAGATCTTCGCGCCGCCCAGCCTGCGCGTGAGATGCTCCGCAAAGTACAGCGCCGTCGGCCGCCCGACGTAGTTGCGCAGCAGATCGTTCAGCTCCACCTGGAACGTCTCGTCGTCGAGCGCCTCGGTAAACGCAGCGGTCAGCTCGTTCAGCGCAACCATCAACGTCTCGGGGACAAACCGCCCCCCGTACGGGCCGAAGTGCCCGAGCGCGTCAGGAAGTGTGGTGCTGGTCATGGTGATGTCTCCATATCTGCCCCAAGTGGCGCGGTGTGCCCGTCTCGAACGTCTCGTAGCGGAGGAGCTTCAGCTCCGGCCGGCCCTATGCATCCTCATCGATCGGAGGCCGTAGGGACGCAGCTTTAGCTCCGTCCCCCCTCGTTCGCGTGCCGGAGTCTTCCCCTGCAAGAAGCGTACCGCCGGTCCACGGCCATTCTTCCCCCGTCGCGACTAGCCCCGCCGCGACCGGATTGTCGAGGATGTATCGCGCGATCGGGAGCAGATCTTCCTCAAGACGCGCCGCGTGGTCGAAGAAACTCTGCTGCCAGAACGGCTTCGCGAACGTCTTCGCAAACCGAAAACCCGTGAGCTGCTTGAATCGCTGCATGAACGACACGGCGTTCGCGTCTTCGCTGATGCCGAGCCCAAGAATGTGTACGTGGTCGGGCATCACGCAGTACGCGAGCATCTCGAACGACGTGGCGTTCGCGGCGCGCGCGAGATCTGCCACCACCGTCTCCGCAACTCCGTCCTTGAGGACGGCGACGCGATGGTTGGTGTTAACTTCGAAGTGATATGCGTAACGCCCCGTGTAGTCGAATGCGGGAAGGCGTGGGCGGGTACGGCCCGTTCGCGGCGTTTCGGAGCTCGGGGACGGAGCTAAAGCTGCGTCCCTACGGCCTTGGATCGGACTGTCTTGCTTGGAGCGCATAGGGTGAACTCGTGCCGACCGATCCCCCTTCCGCACCGCGCGCACGAACTCCGCGATCCGCGCCGCGTCCTTCACGCCATCGATCTCCACGCCCGATGACACGTCCACCGCCCACGGCCGCACGCTGCGGATCGCACGCACGACGTTGTCGGGCGACAGCCCGCCGGCCAGCCACAGCGGCAACCGGTCCGCGACGTCGGCTGCCGCATCCCAGTCGGCCATCGTGCCGGTGCCGTGGCTCGGGTCGAGCATGAACGCGATCGCTGCGCCGGGTTCGACGCCGGCGAGCACGTCGGCGGCCGACATGTTCGGCTGCGGGCGTAGAACCTTGATCGCGGGCCGATTCACGAGCAGGCAATCGCTCCACGGTTCGCTGCCGCTGAGCTGCACCAGGTCGATACCCGTCTCGTCGGCGATCTCGTTGATCTCTTCCGGGTCCTGATCCTTGAACACGCCGACGACCAGCGGACGCTTGCGCGCCAGCAATCGATCCAGCGCCTCCGCCCCGTGCGCGAACCACGCATCGATCGTCTCGAAGCGCCCGGGATGCAGCGGCGGCGGATCGTCCTGCTCGAGTTCGCGCAGCGGCGTGCCGACTGCGCGCACGATCTGCGCGGCTTCTTGCGCCGACACGCGACGACGGCTATCGGCGAACATGACGCCGATGAAATCGGCGCCTGCTTCCGCCGCCGCGATGGCATCAGCGACGCGCATGCACCCGCAGATCTTCACGCGGGTCATGATCTGGTCGCCAGTCGCCGGTCGCCGGTCGTCGGCGTCGGCGCCAGCGTCGCGCAGATATAGGCCGATGCTTCATCGACCAGGTCGTCCTGCGGCCGCGTCGTATCGACGGTGAGTCGCGGCTCGAAACGCGTTACCGCCGATTCCGGGTGCTGGCGCAGGTCAAGCGGCGATCGGGGTTGCGATTCGAGCGCGTCACGCGTCGCCAGGCGCCGGACGATCTCGTCGCGATCCGCACACACGCACTCGATGAGAATCGCCGGCGAGCCCGCGAGCGTCGCGATCTCGAGCCAGCGGCGTTCGACCGACGCCCAGTTCACGGGGTTGTCTAACACGATCGAATGTCCCGCGGTGACGAACCCGCGCGCCTGCGCGAAGAACACCTCATATGCGCCCGCAGCGGCGTGCTGTTCCCCGATTCCTACGCGCAGTAGCGCCGCCTTGATCACATCCTTGTCCAGCACGATGGCGTTGAGCCGCGCGCCAATCCCGCGCGCCAGCGTGCTCTTGCCGCTGCCCGGCTCGCCGTGCATCTGTACGACTATCTTGCTGCTGCCTTCCAACGTCTGCCCTCCAACGACTAGATCAGCAGCTCGCGCATCTTCGTCGGCACGTCCGGCGCCAGCATCAGCGCCTCCGCGACGAGGATCGCGTGCACACCAGCCTTCGCCATACGCTCGGAATCGGCGCGTGTGTGGATCCCGCTGAGCGCTGCCACGCAGCGGTTCATGGGAATCAGCGGGCGCAGCCGTTCCGTCACCGCCAGATCGACCTCGAACGTCTTGAGATCGCGGTTGTTGATGCCGATGATGTCGCTTTCCACCTTCAGCGCCCGCGCCACCTCGTCGTCGCTCGCGACTTCGACCAGGCACTCCATTTGCAGACTGTGCGCCAGGTCGACGAGCGCCACCAACTCGTCGTCGCTGAGGATCGATACGATGAGCAGGATCGCGTCGGCGCCGTACGCGCGCGATTCCCACACCTGGTATGGATCGAAGATGAAGTCCTTGCGCAACAGCGCGGGCCGCCCGCCCGGATAGTAGCCATCGATGCTGACGCGGCAGTCCGACAAGAAGTCGATCGACCCCTGGAAGTACGTCGATTCCGTCAGCACCGAGATGCCGGCCGCGCCGCCGATGGTGTACGTCCGCGCCATCGCACGATGCTCGAGGTTCGCCACGAGCCGACCCTTCGACGGCGACGCCTTCTTGATCTCGGCGATCATCTGGATGCGCTTGCCGCCCGTGCTCGGCCCGCGCGGGCCTTCGAGGATCGACTGCACGAGGCTCCACTGCTCTGTCGGAATGCGATCCTGCCGGCGCTTCAACGCATCCAGCGGCTCCTGCACCTTCCGCGCTTCCACCTCAACGCGTTTGTCCGCCACGATCCGATCGACAATCGTCATCGCACACCGCTGACATGCGGACTGGCTGACAAGCTGACCGCCCTACACTGCATTCGTCGCCTCCACAAACGCATCGAGCCTCGCGCGCGCCGCGCCCGAATTGATGCTCTGCGCCGCCAGCACGACGCCCGCGCGCATGTCGGGCGCGCTGCCGTGCGCGAACAGCGCGGCCGCAGCATTGATCACCGTGAAATCGCGCAGCGGCCCCGGCGTGCCGTCCAGCACCAAGCGCAGCTCCGTCGCATTCTGCTCCGGCGTGCCGCCCCGCAGATAAGCGATGTCGTGGCACGGGAGGTCCACGTCTTCCGGCGCGATGCGATACGTCCGCACCACACCGTTCACCAACTCGGCCACCGTCGTCGGCCCGCTGATACTCACCTCGTCGAACCCATCGTCGCCGTGTACGACCAGCGCGCGCTCGCTGCCGCTCTGGCGCAGCACCGCCGCGATCGTCGCGACGAGGTCCATGCGCGGCACCCCGACGACCTGCCGCGAAGCGCGTGCCGGATTCGCCAGCGGAGCGACGAGATTGAACACCGTGCGCACGCCAATCTCGCGCCGCAGCGGCCCAACGTGCTTCATCGCAGGATGAAACGCCGGCGCGAACATGAAGCCGATGCCCGCGCGCTCGATGCACGCGGCCACCTGCTCGGGCGAAAGCTCAATCTTCGCGCCCAGCGCCTCGAGCACGTCCGCGCTGCCACACTTCGACGTGACCGCGCGATTCCCGTGCTTGGCGACGCGCGCTCCGGCTCCTGCCGCGACGAACGCTGCGCAGGTGCTGACGTTGAAGGAGCTGCTGCCATCGCCGCCCGTCCCGCACGTATCGAGAAGTGGACCATCGACAACGACGGCGCTGGCCCGTTCGCACATGATGCGCAGAAGCCCCGCCATTTCGTCGACGGTCTCGCCCTTCATCCGCAGCGCCACGAGGAATGCGCCGACCTGCGCGGTCGACGCCGCACCGGCCGCCATCTCCTCCATGCACGCCGCCGCCTCAGCCGCGCTGAGGTCCGCGCGCTCGACGAGCTTCGCGATTGCGTCTTTGATGGTGAATGTGTCAGTCATAGGTTGTGGTCGTCCGTCTCTCGATTCGCTGAACCATGACTTCCTGAAGGTTGTCCGAAATCGTATAGAGCACGCGATATTCCCCGACGCGGAGACGCCACAGATTCGAGCCGGACAGCTTCTTGCACGACGGCGGCCGTGGATCCTCTGAAAGCGCGAGTATCGCGCGCGTCACGCGTTCGCGATACTCAACTGGCAATCTTCGCGCCGCGCGCTGCGCGCTTCGCACGACCTCGACGTGGTAGCTCAATGCCCATCTGCTCCATCAACTCCTCGATTGTGATTGTGCCCGAGGGATCCTTGGCGTGCTCCTCAAGTCCGCGCCTTATCGCTATCACGTCGAGCTGTTCCTCAAACACCTTCTCGATCGCGTGCCGAACAAGCTCCGCCATGGGCACCTTCTTCTCGAAGGCGAACCGGCGCAGATCTTCGTAGCGCTCATCCTCCATGCTCACCAATAGTCGCTTCAAAGCCGTCCTCCTTGGGTGATATCGTGATATCACTATATCACCTCTGCGACCTGCTCTCCAACCCAACCTTCGTGCCCCTTCGTGTCCTTCGTGGCTAAGCGGACATAGCCAGGAAGTTCCGCAGAATCGTGTGCCCGTCCGGTGTCAAGATCGATTCCGGGTGGAACTGCACGCCCTCCACGGCCAGCGCCCTGTGGCGCACACCCATGATGATGCCGCTCTCGCTCGTCGCGCTCACCTCCAGCACTTCCGGCACGCTGTCGCGGCGGATCGCCAGCGAGTGATAGCGCGTCGCCGTAATCGGCGAGGCGATGCCGGCGAACAAACCCTTGCCGTCGTGCGTGATCGTCGACACCTTGCCGTGGAGAATCTCGCCCGCGCCCTCAACGACGCCGCCGAACACTTCGCCGATGCACTGGTGTCCCAGGCACACACCAAAGATCGGCGTCTTGCCGGCGAACTGCCGAATCACGCTCTTGCTGATGCCGGCTTCGTCCGGATTCCCCGGCCCGGGCGAGACGATAATGTGCGACGGCGCCATCACCTCGATCTCCTCGACCGTCACCTGGTCGTTCCGCACGACATCCACCTGCGCACCCAGCTCGCCCAGGTACTGGTAGAGGTTGTACGTAAAGCTGTCGTAGTTGTCGATCAGCAACACCATCAGCGCTTCCTCGCCTTCATGATCAATACGTAGGGCATCAACTTCGCCAGCCCCAGGTCGAAACCAGTCGCATCGTCGCCCGAAATGTCCCCCTGGTAGGGCTCGATCAATCGCTCCACGCTGAACCCGGCGTCGACAAGTAACTGAAACCACTGTGACACGGTCCGCGGGTATTCGCGAAACGACGCCGTCGCGCCGCCGTCGAACGCCCAGTCCCAGTCGCTCGCCGGCGACCAGTAGCCGCGCGCGATCCCGTATGGTGGATCGTCGGTGCGCGTGATGTTGAACGGATGCGGTACTGCGATCACCAGCGCGCCACCCGCCTTCAGCACGCGCGCCGCCTCTGCGAACGCCCGCTCGGCGCGCTCGACGTACCCCAGCACATGAACCGACAACGCAAGATCGAAGGACTCGTCATCGAATCGCGAGAGATCCTCGACCGTCCCTTCCACAAACGACGCATTCGCCGCGCCGTGCCGCTCCGCGTACTTCTTCGCGTACTCCAGCTGCTTCGTGGACACGTCGATGCCGACGGCGATCGCCCCCATCCCCGACAGCGCGACGACATCCTGCCCGCCGCCGCAGCCGAGTACGATCGCCCGCTTGCCCCGCACGTCGTCCAGCAGCAGCAGTTCGTCCTCGTGCAGCCCGCGTGACCACTTGAGCCGCCCGGCGTCGCGGTCGCCGTAGCGTTCCTCCTGGTACGCCGCGGCGATCGCATCCCACCCGGCGCGATTGTCGGGTGCTGGTTCAGGCGACACATCTCCGTGTAGGGGCAGGGCTCGCCCTGCCCGCTCTCCGAGCGGCACACCCTCGCCGACTGCCTGCGACCAATCCGTCTCGTGCAGAGATTCGGGCTCGGTCAGGATTTTGATCAGCGGGACGCGCAGATCCGGCGGCATCCACAACTGCTCGAGGTCTGCCGGCGCAAGCCAGCGCGCGTCGTCGTAGTCGCCCTCCGTATTGAAGCGCATCGGCCCGTCAACAATCGGGGTGCGAAAGATATTCGCCACGTACTGCTGCTGGTCGTCGGGATCGATCAGGTAGACCGTCTCAACGAACGCCTCTTCGCCCAGCCCGACGCCGAACTGGTCACGGGTGTGCCGCCGCAGCGCGTCCTCCGCCGCCTCGTCCGCGCCGACGAGCGTCATCGGCAGGACCCACTGCGCCGCGAATGGTGGCCGCCGCCGGTGCACCACCAGCACGCGTCCCTCCTGCTCGAACAACGCCGCCGACGTCAAATCAGGCATCGCTTCGTTTCCAACATCCGACCTCGAACATCCAACATCGCTAATACCCCAACGAACCCTGCGGCGCTTCGGCCTGCCGCTCCTCCGCCAGCTCGATCGCCCGCATCATCGCGCGCGCTTTGTTGCCGGACTCCATGAACTCTTCCTCGGCGGTGCTGTCGTACACGACGCCGCCGGCGGCCTGCACGTAGGCGATGCCCGGCTTCATCCAGATCGTCCGGATCGCCAGCGCGCTGTCGCAGTTGCCCGACATGTCGAAGTAGCCGATGCAGCCACCGTACCCGCCGCGCCGCTCGCCCTCCAACTCGGCGATGATCTCCATCGTGCGGATCTTCGGCGCGCCCGTGACGGTGCCGTGCGGGAAGTACGCCCGCAGCGCGTCATACGTCGTCACGTCGGGCCGCAGCTTGCCGACGACGTGCGACACCATGTGCATGACGTGCGAGTATCGTTCGATATCCATCAGCGACGTCACCTTGACGCTGCCCGCCTCGCACACGCGCCCCAGGTCGTTGCGCGCCAGATCGACGAGCATGATGTGCTCGGCGCGCTCCTTCTCGGAGCCCTGCAGCTCGTCCGCCATCTTCTGCTCGTCCTCGGCATCCCGGCCGCGCCGCCGCGTGCCGGCGATCGGATGCGTCTCCATCACGCCGTCTTCGACGCGAATCAGCATCTCCGGGGATGCGCCCACGACGTGCAGATCGCCCAATTCGAGGTAGTACATGTACGGCGACGGGTTCACCGTCCGAAGCGCGCGGTACACCTCGAACGGGTGCGCGTCCGTCTCGCGCGAAAATCGCTGCGATACCTGGATCTGGTACGTGTCGCCCTTCTTGATGTACGCCTTCGCCCGCTCGACCTTCGCCATGAACTCTTCGGGCGTGTTGTTCGACGTAAACGACCGCTCTCCGTGCGTCGTCCGCGCGATCTCGTACGGCAGCTTCGACAGCGGCCGGGCGAGGCGACCGACCAGCTCCTCGATCTTCCACGTCGCTTGCCGATACGACGCTTCGATATCACCGTCCAGACGCGCGTGGCTCACGACTTTGATCTTGCGCTGCAGGTGATCGAACACCAGCAGCGTGTCGATGAACAGAAAGATCGCCTCCGGGATGCCCTGCGGGTCGGCGTCCGGCACCGGCAGCTTCTCGTAATAGCGCGCGCACTCGTACGCCATGTAGCCGACTGCGCCGCCGTGAAAACGCGGCAGGCCTTCGACGCGAACCGGCGTGTACCGCCGCAGTTCGTCTTCGATCTGCAGCAGCGGATCGCCCGGCGTCTCGTTGAGCATCGCGCTTTCGCCCGTGCGCAGCACGCGATACGGCTCCGTGCCGATGAAGCTGTAGCGCGCCAGCCGCTCGCCACCCTCGACCGACTCCAGCAAGAATGAATGCTTGCCGCGCGCCACCTTCAGATAGGCCGATACCGGCGTCTCAAGATCAGCAACCACTTCGCGATACACCGGCACCACGTTGCCCTGCCCGGCCATCGCCTTCACCTGTTCCAGCGTCGGAACATACGTTGTCATGTCGATTCATTTCCTTCGGCGCACCGCGCATCCTCATCTCGGCCGCGAGACTCCACCACACTCCGTAGCGCGGGCCTTTCAGCCCGCGCGGCGCTCGTGATGCGCCAACGGTCGTGAAGCTGCGTGCTGCCCGTTGGCCGCGATGTCGCGTGCGAAGCGGAGCGAATGTCGGAACGCTTCTGCGAGACGAGGTCCGCGCGGGCTGAAAAGCCCGCGCTACGAGGGCGGCATGCGGTCCTGGCGCGAAGTTCACTTCCCGACTCCCGCATCTCGCTTCCCGCCTCCACCATCCTCACCCCGGCCTCCCGCGCTCGAAGTAATCCAGCCGCAGCGCCTTCCGTACATCCACCATCGTCGCCTCGGCGGCGTCGTACCCGGCCTTGCACCCTTTCTCGAGCGCCGCCTGCACCAGATCCGGGTGCGCCTCGAAGTACGCGCGCCGCTCGCGCATCGGATCCAGCAGATTGTTGATCGCCACGATGAGCTTCTTCTTCACTTCTACGTCTCCGAGCCCGCCCCGCTGGTAGTGCTCCTTCATGTTCTTCACGTCATCAACATCCGGGTTGAATGCGTCGTGGTACATGAACACCGGATTGCCCTCGACCTTGCCGGGATCGTCCTTCCGCAGGTGATTCGGGTCGGTGAACATCGACATCACCTTCTTCGTCACCGTCGCCGCGTCGTCCTTGAGGTCGATCGTGTTACCGATCGACTTGCTCATCTTCGCGTTACCGTCCGTCCCGACCAACCGCGGCACTTCGCCGACTTTCCCCACCGGGATCGGGAACACGTCGACGCCCGTCTCGCGATTGAAACGCTCCGCGACGTCGCGCGTCACCTCGATATGCGGCAGCTGGTCGTCGCCGACGGGCACGAGATGCGCGCGCGGCATCAGGATGTTCGCCACCTGCATCAGCGGGTAGATGAAGAACCCCGTCGGCACGCTCTTCTTCGTCTCCTCAAGCGTCTCCATCTCCGACTTCAGCGTCGGGTTGCGCTGCAACCGCCCCAGCGGCAGATACCACGACAGCAACACCGAAAGCTCCGCATGCTGCGGTACCTGGCTCTCGATGACGAAGTGCCCCTTCTCCGGATCGAGTCCCACCGACAGCCAGTCGAGCGCCACCTCCCATACCGACCGCCGCACGTGCGCGATGTCGTCGACATAGTCCGACACCTGGTAGTCGGCGATGAGGAAAAAGCACTCGTACTCATCCTGCAACGCCAGCCACTGCTTCAGGGCCCCAGCGTAATGCCCAAGATGCAGCGACCCCGTCGGCCGTATGCCCGTAAGAATCCGTTTGCGCTTCATCGCGGAGTGCCCTCCCGGGTCTGTAGCGCGGGCTTTTCAGCCCGCGCGGTCCTCGTATCCGGTTCGAATGCCTCGTCCAGAAACCGCTGATAGTCGGTCATGCACCTTCCACCCGCACTCGATAGCGCATACTCCTCCTCGCGAGGCACGAAGCCCGCCGCTACCGGATTGCGATGCGTGTACTCGATGTACGCGTTGAGTTGCTCCATCGTCCGCGCGACCTTGTCGTAGAAGCCCTCTTGCCAGAGGGAGCCCTTCGAGCCCGTCTCGAGATTCAGCCGCCGAGCGATGCCGCCCTTCACGATGCGCATCGTCGCACTGATTGTGTAGCCATCGGCGGGCACGATGACGAAATGCGCATGGTCCGGCATGAACGCATAGGCGAGCATCAGGAAGCCGTAGCGATCGCGATCGCACAGCAGTTGCTCGACGGCGAGTACGCCGATGGCTCCGTCAAACAGTGGGCGCGAGCCGGCGGTGCGCGTCGTCGTGAAGTAGGGCGCGCGGCCCAGATCAACGTGTGGAGGACGCCGCGACGATCGTAGATTAGGCATTGCCCGCCGCCCTCACAATGCGACCGCGCTCGAGCTGAGGCGGTGTCGCCGACAACGGCGCTCGCGCGGGCTGGAAAGCCCGCGCTACGGTGCAGGACGGCACGCATTGCGGCGAATCACCCGCATCCCGCGCGGGCTGAAAAGCCCGCGCTACGGGGTGTGACGTCATACCGCTCTGCTCACGCTGTCTGTTCTTCATCATGCGATCACTGGCACCTGGGCCATGGCTTCCTTCACCTTGTCCGCCGGGTACGCGAAATCCATCAGGTTGCCGGACAGGTAGTTGTCGTAGGCGGTCATGTCGAAATATCCGTGGCCGCTGAGATTGAACAGGATGACGCGCGCCTCGCCCGCCTCTTTCGCCGCCAACGCTTCGTCGATCGCCGCCCGGATCGCGTGCGCACTCTCCGGCGCCGGCACGATGGCTTCCGTGCGGGTGAATTGCACCGCCGCCTCGAACACGGCGTTCTGGTGGTAGGCGCGCGCCTCCATGTGGCCCTGGTCGTACAGCTCGCAGATCAGGTTGCCCATCCCGTGGTACCGCAGGCCGCCCGCGTGGATGCCTTCGGGAATGAACGTATGCCCCAGCGTGTACATCTTCACGAGCGGCGTCATCCCCGCCGTGTCGCCGAAGTCGTACCGGTACTCGCCCTTCGTGAGCGACGGGCATGCCTCCGGCTCGACGGCGACGAAGCGCGTCTTCTTGCCGCCGACCAGCTTCTCCCGCATGAACGGGAAGACCATGCCGGCGTAGTTCGAGCCGCCGCCAGCGCAGCCGATGACGACGTCCGGGTACTCGCCCGCCATCTCCATCTGCTTGAGCGCTTCCTGCCCGATCACCGTCTGGTGCATCAGCACATGATTCAGCACGCTCCCCAGCGAGTACTTCGTGTCGTCGCGACCCGCGGCGTCCTCCACCGCCTCGCTGATCGCAATGCCGAGACTGCCCGGGGTGTCGGGTGTTTCCGCCAGAATGGTGCGGCCCGCGTTCGTATCGACGCTCGGGCTCGCCACCACGGACGCGCCGTAGAGCTGCATCAGCGAACGGCGGTACGGCTTCTGCTCGTACGACACCTTCACCATGTACACCTTCAGCTCGATGCCGAAGAAGTTGCACGCCATCGCCAGCGCCGTGCCCCACTGTCCGGCGCCCGTCTCCGTCGTGATGCGCTTGATCCCCTCCTGCTTGTTGTAGTACGCCTGCGCGACCGCCGTGTTCGGCTTGTGCGAACCAACCGGCGACGCGCCTTCGTACTTGAAGTAGATGTGCGCCGGCGTGCCCAGCGCCTTCTCGAGCCGGCGCGCGCGAATCACCGGTGTCGGCCTCCACAGCTTGTAGATCTCCCGCACCTCGTCCGGGATCTCGATGTAGCGCTCGGTCGATACCTCCTGCTTGATCAGCTCCATCGGAAACAGCGGCGCGAGGTCCGCCGGGCCGATCGGCTGGCCCGTTCCCGGGTGCAGCGGTGGTGGCGGCGCCTTTGGGAGGTCCGCGGCGATGTTGTACCAGTGCGTCGGAATCTCTGACTCGGGGAGGTTGTACTTCGTAATGTCCGTGTTCATGGTGCCTCCTCTTAGCTATCAGCGTTCAGCCCGGCAGCCGTCAGCTGTGTCCACGTCCGCTCGTTGTTGCGCGCCAGACCTCAGTACCCGCTCCGTGTGCCACAACTGCCCGTTTCGCGCCAAACTCCAAAACCCAACAAAAAAGCTCACGCCCACTGAGGGGCGAGAGCTTGTCTCGCGGTACCACCCTGCATTGCCCCGCACAAGTGCCGGGCATCTCGGTCCAACACGGGCCATCAAGCGTGGCCGATGCCGGGGGCCGTGGTAACGGTGCCCATCCCGTCGGATACTACTGTCCGCAACTACCCCAAATGGAGCGCAGGCGCCCTCGCCTGTGCGTTACGGAGTTCGGTCCGAGGCTCCCAGGTCCATTCGGTCTGTCGCGCTGCCGCCGGATTTCACCAACCCCGGCTCTCTTGTAGGCTCGCCTTCCAGACGTACTAGCCCTGATCGTCGCCGATCAATCTCGAAGTGATCGGAGTGTATGTGCGCGACGGGAAGCCTGTCAAGCGATCGAGTCAAGTCCCGCGACAATGGAGCGCAGGCGCCCCGCCTGCAACCAACCCCTCCGCGCTCTTCGCGCCTTCGCGGTGAACCCGAACGCCCCTACCGGCGGAAGCGCAGCGTCACGATTTCGTTCCGC
The DNA here is from genome assembly GCA_964458665.1 of uncultured Dehalococcoidia bacterium. Taxonomy (GTDB): domain Bacteria; phylum Chloroflexota; class Dehalococcoidia; order DSTF01; family JACRBR01; genus JANXYW01. The sequence goes on along the minus strand of CAYWOO010000043.1, from coordinate 456 downwards.
CGCGCCGTCACGCCGACGCCGTCGTCGTCACGATGCAGGTCGGCGATGTGCTCTTCGTTCAGATTCACCTTCGATACGCTGCTGGGTGCGGTCGGCACGTTGACGGTCGTGTCGGCCTCCTCGTCGAGCGTGTTGTACAGCCGCACGATGACGCCGTCGCCGTCCTCCGCGCGCTTGATCGCGCTGACGGCGAACGCCGGCGACTCCACCTCCAGCAGCGAACCCGTGTAGTCGATGTGGCCGAGGCCGTGGCGATTCCATCTCGCGCGCATCGGCCGCAGGTGCTGCACCGCCGCAACGTGCGCCTGCGACGACGCCCAGTCGCCCGCGTGCGGGATGATGCTGTACGCGAACTCGTGCCGCCCCGGCATCTGGGCCCCGGGCGTCCGCAGCTGCGGCCCCGCGCCGCCACGCCGCGACGAGATGTCGGCGCGCGACAGCCAGCCGACGCACCGC
>CAYWOO010000042.1:0-71480 GCA_964458665.1 uncultured Dehalococcoidia bacterium | reverse complement strand
TGTTCTCCGGAACCGGATCGATGCCGACGACGAAGCGATCGGGGTGTGCTACACCGTATCGGTACGCCCAGCGCCCGTCGCCCGCGCCGACGTCGATCGTGACGCCGGCGTACCGCGCGATCGTTGCCGCGAACGCTGCCGCGTAGAGTTCGGATGTTTGTTTGCCGCGAACGATGATCATCGGGGCATTGTAGACGGGGACGAATCCACAGATTGCACAGATTAGGTCGGGGAGGTTGGAACCGCAGATTACGCGGATTTGATCGAATGCGTTGTGGTCGCCTTTTCCGGCACCGGCGGGCGTTCGCGCCTCACCCGGCCGTCGGCCACCCTCTCAGCGGCGTGGAGAGGGAACGGGTGAGTGGTTCGTCTCGATTTCGACAGCGAAGCCCAAATGGAAGGGGCCGCCTGTAGGCGACCCACACATCCGTGGAATTGTGATCCGCGGTTCCCGCGCCGTTACGCGACGGCGGCGGCGGCCTTTTGCGCGATGGCGGCGAAGGCTGTCGGCTGGCGCACGGCGAGGTCGGCGAGCACTTTGCGGTCGATCTTGATGCCGGCTTTGTTCAGGCCGTCGATGAGGCGGCTGTAGGTGATGCCGTTGATGCGGCCCGCTGCGTTGATGCGCGCGATCCAGAGCTTGCGGAAGTCGCCCTTGCGTTCGCGGCGGTGTCCGTACGCGTAGTCGAGCGAGTGCAGCACGGACTCGTTGGCGCGCTTGAACACGCGGTGGCGCTGGCCCTTGTGGCCCTTCGCCAGGCCGATGATCTTCTTGTGTCGCGCGTGCGCGGGCACGCCTCTCTTTACGCGTGGCATCTACGTCTCCTTCGGAAGAACCTGGAACGTAGAACCAAAAACCTATGCGGTTCAATCTTTGGTTCTAGGTTCCGCGAACGCGCTCTAGCGCTTCGCGTACGGCATGAGCTTGCGGAGCAACTTCTGCCCCGGCTTGCTGACCACCATCATTTCGTCGATCGCACCGAGCGCGGCCTTCGACATGCGCGTCTTGTTGTGGCTGATGTTCCCCTTGCGGCGGGTGAACTTGCCCGTGCCGGTCACTTTGAACCGAGCTGCGGCGCCACGGTGGGTCTTCATCTTCGGCATGTCGTCGTCCTTCTCGCGCCGGCGCGGCGCATCGTTCTTGAATCGTCCGGCGTGCTATGCCTCTGCGGGCGCCGCGTCCGCGACCTCGGCAGCGACCACTGGATCCGCAACCTCGGTAGGTGTTTCGACAGCGACTGCACCATCGGCACCTGCCGCCTTGAGTGCTGCGGCCATCGCTGTGTCTCCACCTGCGTCACCCGAAGTCGCTACCGCCGCCGGTTTCGGCGCGCGCGGCGTCTTCACCTTCGGCTCCTGCTTCGGCGGCACGGGCGCCAGGTACATATTCATGAAGCGGCCCTCCATCGAGGGCTGGCGCTCCACGATCGCTACTTCCTTCAGCGTCTGCGAAATGCCCAGGAGGAGCTCGCGACCGATCTCCGGGTGCGTGATCTCGCGCCCGCGGAACATTACCGAAACCTTCACCTTGTCGCCACCGGCCAGCAGCCCTTCGACCACACGCCGCTTGACAGCGATGTCGTGGGCGCCGATCTTCGGCTTGAACCGCACCTCGCGTAGCACCACCTGCTTTTGGTGCTTGTGCGCTTCGCGCTCCTTCTTCGACTGCTCGTACTTGAACTTGCCGTAGTCCAGGATGCGGCAGACGGGAGGATTGGCGTTCGGGGCGACTTCGACCAGATCGAGGCCGCGTTCCCGCGCCATCTCCATCGCCTGGAGGATAGGCGTCACGCCCAGCTTCTGGCCTTCATCGTCAATGATGAGGACTTCGCGGACGCGAATCTTTTCGTTTATGCGGAGGTCTCGTGCTATCGTCGGCCCCTTATCAGCAAGCGAGCGCCCCCTGAGGCGCCCTGCAATGGAGCCTCACTATAAGCCATTCGAAGCCAGCGCGGCAACGAAGGGTGGATCACTAGACCAGCACCAGCAGCGGCGTCCCTTGATCGACGCGCTGCCCGACACTGACGTAGACCGCCTTTACGGTGCCTGCGCGCCGAGCGTGAAGCTCGTTCTGCATCTTCATCGCCTCGACGACAACCAGCATCTGGCCTTCGGTGACTTCGTCGTCGGCGGACACCTGCACCTCTCGGACGACGCCGGCCATCGGCGACTTCAGCACCCATTCGCCGCCCGCGTCCACGTCGAAGCCGTCCGAGCCGCTTGTTCCACCCCGCTTGCCGGTCTGCGTGCCCACGGTCACCATGTGGCCGCCGACCGAGACGTGGTAGCTCGTCGGTCCTTCTTCGGCGAAGACTTCGTACGGCTTGCCATCGACGATGATCGAGTAGCGGGCGGAGTCGTTGATCCGCTCCAGGCTCACCGACGACACCGCGCCGTCGACGGTCACGCGGTAGCCACCGGCGTGGTCTGGCTCGACTTCCACTTCCTGGGTATCGTCGCCCAGTCTTAGCCGGTACTTCGCCGCCATCGATTCCCCTGTTGTGCGCTCGCCGTGCGCGACGCCAGTTGGCGTTCGCGGCCGGAGTCGCGCCAGCTGCTATCCGGTCCGGTGATCACCGCCGGCTGCGCGCCGTTGCGGACGCGCCGGTTGTGCGACATCACTGCCGCCACGAGCAGCGCCACGCGCTCCTGCTCGGTGTGATCCGTCGGCTCGATCATCTTGAAGTCGTTGTCGAGGAAACCCGTGTGCACCTGCCCGTCGACAAAGCGCTGGTCGTCCAGCAATTGCAGGTGGAACGGGATGTTCGTCTTCACGCCGGCGATCACGTACTCGCGCAGCGCGCGTTTCATGCGGTCGATTGCCTGTGTTCGGTCCGCGCCCCAGCAGATCAGTTTTGCCAGCATCGGGTCGTAGAAGTACGGGATCTCGATGCCGCTGAAGATGCTGCTGTCGACGCGCACGCCCGGCCCGCTCGGCTCGTTCACGTAGTCGATGCGGCCGAGCGACGGCAAGTAGTTGTTGTACGGATCCTCGGCGGCGATGCGGCACTCGATCGCGGCGCCGCGTAACGTCACGCCCGCCTGCGTGAAGCCGAGTGGCTCGCCGTTCGCGATGCGGATCTGGTCGCGCACGAGATCGCGGCCGCAGAGCCACTCCGTGACGGGGTGCTCCACCTGCAAGCGCGTGTTCACTTCGAGGAAGAAGAACTCGTCTGTGGCCGGGTCGAAGAGGAACTCGACGGTGCCGGCGTTGTAGTAGCCCGACGCCTTCGCGGCCGCCACGCCCGCCGCCATCATCTTCTCGCGCGTCGCCTGGCTCAGTACCGGCGAGGGCGACTCTTCGAGCAGCTTCTGATGGCGGCGCTGCACCGAGCACTCTCGCTCACCCAGCGCGACGGCGTTGCCGTGCTTGTCCCCCAGGATCTGGATCTCGACGTGCCGCACGGGCGACAGGTAACGCTCGAGGAAGACGCCGCCGTCGCCGAACGACGACTGCGCTTCGCTGGACGCGACGCGCACCGCGCCCTCGATCTCGTCGGCGCTCTTGACGAGGCGGATGCCTTTGCCGCCGCCACCGGCGGATGCTTTGATCAGCAGCGGGAAGCCGATGCTTGGCGCGAGGCGAACCGCCTCGTCTGCGGTGACGCGTCCCTCGGTGCCGGGCACGACGGGGACGCCCGCGGCGATCATCGTGCGGCGCGCGTTGACCTTGTCGCCCAGCAGGATGACGGACTTGGGATCAGGGCCGATGAAGGTGATACCGGCGTCGGCGCAGGCTTCGGCGAACTCCGTCCGCTCGCTCAGGAAGCCGTAGCCGGGGTGTATGGCGTCGACGCCGGCCCTCTTTGCTACCTCGACGATCTTCTCGTAGTTGAGGTAGCTCTCGAGCGGCGGTCCTTCGCCAATGTGATACGCCTCGTCTGCGTAGCGGACGTGCAGCATGCCGCGGTCGACGGTGGAGTACACCGCGACCGTCGCGATCTGCATCTCGCGGCACGTCCGCATGACACGCAGCGCAATCTCGCCGCGGTTGGCGACCAGAATCTTCTTGAACAAGCCTTCACTCCCGGCGCAGTCTGGATTCGGAGATTGATATCACACGCCGGGCGGGCGGGGTAGCGGACGTTCGTACCATTGTTGGCGACTGGGCAAACGTTAGAAGCCGGAGGCGATAACGCCGGACGAGGCGGCGACGCGCAGCTCGCCGATGACGGTTGTCACAAAATCGTGCGCTGCGAGGAGATCCTCGACTGCCTGCCGCTGCGTCGCGGAGGCCACCGCTCCCGTGAGTGTCACCACGCCCGCGCGATACTCGAGCCGCACATCGGCAGCCGCCGGCCCGAGCGCGCACACGAACGCGCGCAGTGCCTCGGTGATTGCGTCGTCGGCGGCGATTGTTGGCGCTGGTCGAGATGTGGGTTCCACTTCGCCTCGTGATACCACCATCGTACCTGCCCCACAACGTCCGGTTGTCAACGTAACGTCGCGGATGGCCGCTCCACGGTCAGGCCTCGCTACAATTCGGGCGTGATCCCTTTCGTGCACGATGCCGTCCTGGACATGCACATGGCGCGCGAGCAGCTGCTATCTGCGCTGGGCGACGTCGGGCCGCGCGACTGGGAACGCCACGTCCCGTACGGCTCGCGGACGCTGCAGGAGTTGTTGGCGCATGTCGCCGGAGCCGACCAGGCGTGGGCGCTGGCGGCGCAGGGCCTGCTGCGAGGCGAAGGGGGCGTTGCGCCGCCAGTGCCACCGGCCGAGGCGAAGGCGGCGCGTGAGCGGGCGATCGCGCGCGGGCGGAAGCGGACGCCAAAAGAGCTGTTCGAAGAGATGGAGCAGCGGCGCAGGTTGCTGCTGGGGCTGTACGATCTGCTGGAGCCGCGGCACATGGCGCTGGCGCTGCGGTCGTACGGCGACGAGCACAACAGCGTGCGCGAGCGTATCTGGCTCGGCTACCACGACCGGATGCACGCGGCCGACGTTCGCCGCGCGCTGCGGCTGACGTGGCGGCCGCCCGCGATGACGTTCCTGCCGCAGGTGCAGCCGGCGGTCGACGCGCTTGCGCCGGAAGCGAGCCTGTACGTGATCCACAACGTCGATCCCGTCATGTGGGAGCGCCCGTCACCGCTGCCGGAATGGTCGTTCCGGCAGTTGCTGATGCACATCGCAACGGGCGACTGGGTGATGCAGGGCCACCTGCGCTACATCATCGCGCACGGTACTGTGGCACCGTGGCCGGATGTCACCGCCGGCAACGAACAGCGCCTCGAAGAGCGCCGCTACTCGACAGACGGCGCGCTCACCGAGGAGTTCTTGTCGATGCGGCACGAGACGCTGCTCTTGTTCTCGCAGCTCAAACCCAGGCATCTCGATCTCAAGATCGCGTTTCGATGGGAGCCGGAGCCGAACGAACACACGATCCTCGAATACCTGCTGTTCTTCGAGCGGCACGATCGCACGCATCGCGATCAGCTGCGATCCGCGATGCGCTGGGTGCGCGCGTACGGCGGTCAGTAGCGATGCCGATCTTCCGCCGCAAGCCGAAGCCGGCGCCCGCGATCTCGATCGACCTGTCGCCAGATGAGGCGGTCGAGCGCGCGGTCAGTGCCGAGTTGCTCCGCGGCAAGCAGGTCTTGCAGGGCGCTCTGTTCATGACGAACCGCCGTCTGATGTTCGAGGCGCGGAGCGGTGAGGCGCGATGGATGATCGTGCCGTACGGCGACGTGAAGACAGCCGGACTCTATCCGGCGCCCAACCCGCATCTGGGCGGTGCACCCAGCCGTCGCCATTGCCTCTGCATCGAAACGACGAACGGCGAGCAGGTCTGGTGGAACTTCGCCGATAAGGATGAGCGCGAGTGGCTCCCACTGGTGCAGGCGAAGGTGGAGGCTGCGCGGGTGGTGGCTAGCGAGGAAGAGTCCTAGCGTGCCAGCGTTTCGTCGCGGGTCTCGCCAGCGACCGATGCGCTTTGGGTTGACGGCGTACTGCGTCGGTCCGGCTTTGCGGGACGCACAACCGAGGGGCTATGCCGCCACGCTTCGCGCCACAACACGTCTGCGACTGTGTGCCGCTGAGGCGAACTGTTGGCCGAGACGTCAGGTCTAGTCACCCAGCAGTGTCGCGTAGCCGAGCTCGATGATCTCTTCGACGTACTCGCTGCGCCAGCCGGGGTTGGGAATGTGCATGTCGTGATCGCGGAACCAGCGGTGGTAGCTCAGGTACTCTTCCTCGAGCTTCTTTCGCCACGCATCTTCCTCGGCAAAGATGCCAGGCTCGATGTCCTCCAGCCGCGAACTCGTATCGCTCGGGTCGATATCGAGATCTTCTTGCCAGTAGTCGGCCAGATAGTCGAGGCAGTCTTCCAGGTCCTTACGGCAGTCGTTGATGAGCAACGTCATCATCGCTTCCCGGTCGACCGGATTCGCACGCAGGCGCAGGTCGCGCGCGCAGTTCTCGCAGACGACGACGAGGCGGCGCGCGTCGCACTCTTCCTTGTTCTTGCAGTTGTGCGTGCGCGGTGCGTAGTCGGCCGAGCCAGGAGCGCGGCTGTAGCCGGCCACGAGCGTTGCACTCAGTGAGCCGCACCTCAGACAGGAGAGCTTGTCGACGAAGATGTCATCGATCGTCTTATCCCAATCGATTTGCATCACCCTCCTCCTTACCGCTGGCAGCCAGACTCGCCCGTTCATCTTAGCCCAACGCCTATGCGCTTACAAACGCGACGTGCGGGTATGCGGCGGACTGGTGCACAACCCGTTCGGGTCTGCCTGGTACGGCCGATACTAGTGCTGGGGAAGGGGGTGACCGCGTGAACATGCGCAGTCCACGTTCCATTCGCGTCGTCTCGGAGCCGAAACAGAGGATGGATGCGCCCTTCGAGGCCGCCGGCCGGCCGCAGGACGCACGGCGGCCCATCCTTTGGGTGCCAGCGATGCTCCGGCTGCTCACGCTGATGTGGGGGGCCGCGATTGTTGGCGCCCTCGTCGACGAGTTTGGCCCCGTCGCCCATCTGCCGTTTTTGACGGCCATGACGATGACCGGCCTGCTGGTGGGCGCGACTTTCCTTTGGACCGCCCGCGTGGACGATCGTACACCGGGTGAGCGGGAGGAGGAGTTGGACGCCGCCGAGCACGACCTCCTGACGGACCTTCCAACCTTCAATCACTTCTCTCGCCGTCTTGGCGATGAGTTCGCTCGCTCGCGCCGCATGGGCCGTCACCTGTCCGTGGTGCTTATCGACGTCAACAACCTCACCGCCGTCAACAAGGAGTACGGCGTGCGGGCTGGGGACGAGGTCCTCCGTCACGTGGCAAAGGCGGTCGATGGCACGCGCCGCTACAACGACATCGTCGCGCGCCTTGGCGACGACGAGTTTGGCATCCTCCTCCTCGATACCGGTGCGGAGGGTGTGGCGGCGTTCATCGAGCGCCTGGAGGACCGGCTGGCGCGCGAGTCCGCAGCCGCGGATGTTGGCGGACGCACGGTGTCGCTGTGGGCCGGCGTCGCATCTGGTAGCGCGGTGTCGTTGCCGGAGATGACGCGCGCCGAGGCCGTCCTGGAGGCGGCGATGAGCAGCCTGAGCGAGGCGAAACAGGAGCGCGAGCGCCGGCGACGGATGTGGCTCACGGCGTAAGAAGCTCGCCGGGTGGGGTCGCCGTTACCGGGGCCGCGCGAGCTTGAAAGCCCCGGCACGGCGATGAGATTCCCGCCAGCCGGGGGCGGCGGTGCCGACCGCTTCCCACCCGGCTGACGCCGCACTGCCAGAGCGAGAATTACGCCGCCTGCTCGAGGCCCAGCCGCCGCGCGGCTTCGTCGGCATCGACGCCGTCTGCGCGCGTCAGAAGCTGGATGAGGGCGCCGACGCGCAGGATCTCGACAACCCTGGACGTTCCCGATGCGTCGACGTGCTCCGCCAGATACGCCTCGTAGCCGGTGCGCAGCTGTTCGCGGAGATCGACGTCGCGGGCGGCTTCCGTCCACACGTCGATGAGCACACGACCGAGCGACGCGGCAGGTAGCGCCGCATGTTCTGTATCCACTCCGTAGGGAGGGAGCAGCGAGCCTGTGTGCGCGAGCCGAGCCACGACTGCGCTGAGCACGGCGTGCTTGGTCCGGAAGTGGTGGTACAGTCCGCCCTTCGAGCATCCGGCGGCCATGCAGACATCATCCATAGAAGCCGCTCCGTAGCCCTTCAGCGCGAACACGGTCAACGCCGCCTGGACGATGTTGTCCTGGGCGGCCTGCGAGCGTAGCGACTGGCGATTTTGCGTCGTCATCGGTCCCATGGGAACGTTCGGCCAGCCGGCTCGGCTGCCACATGGGCGGCTGCCCCGAAATTGACAGGATCTTTCTCGCGTTTGCTTGTCAATGGCTGTTGACAGGGGGGAGCTGGTAGCCGTATAAAGATACCGACGAGTCGGTATTGTCTACCGACACACGGTCAGGGGCCTCGATGCAGTTACCGGTCAAGGAGGATGTGAAATGACGTTTCGCGTGACGTGGTAATGCCCCTCCGTCCGCAAGGACGATGAACAGGCTCCTCAATTTGAGGGGCCTCTTCATTTTCTCGTCCGTGTGACGTGGGAGTGACCTTGGGGTCGTCCTGTCGAAGCGGTACTGCGGGGCTGGAGCCCGCGCTCCGGAGGGCCTACATCACCTTAGTCCGGCGACGCTTAGGCGGCAGCCTGGCGCGGCGCCGCTGCCGCGTGGTGCTCGGATTCCTCTTCGTGCTCCGCGAATCGGATCTCCACGATCTTGTCGAACGCCAGAAGGAACGCCTGCACGCACTGCGGGTCGAACTGCGTGCCGCTGCAGCTGATAATCTCCTCGCGCGACGCGTCCACGGACAGCGCCGCCCGGTACGGCCGATCCGACGTCATCGCGTCGAAGGTGTCTGCCAGGACGAATATCCGTGAGCCGATCGGGATATCGTCGGTCGCCAGTCCGCGCGGATAGCCCTTACCGTCAAACCGCTCGTGGTGCGCCATGATGAGGACGGCCGCACCCGACAAGAAGCCGATGTCCTTGATCATGTCGTGGCCGATCTTCGGGTGGCGTTTCATGTCCACCCACTCGTCGTCGGTCAGCGGCCCAGGCTTGTGCAGAATCGAATCTGACACACCGATCTTGCCGATGTCGTGCAGCAGCCCGCCGCGCTGCATGTCGACCCACTCCTCGGTGCCCGGCTGGATCTCCATGTAGAAGGCGATCTCCATCATGTACTTCGCCACGCGGATCGAGTGACCCTTCGTCTCACGGTCACGCGCGTCCAGCGCCGACACGAGCGCCTCCAGTGTGCCGTCGTAGGTTTCACGCAACTGGTCGGCCATGCCGAGCACGTCGCGGTTCGCCTGTTGCAGGTCCCGGTTGCGCTTTTTCAGCTCGTCGACGTTTTGGGCAGTCTTGTCGACGTACTGCTTTACGGAGAAGCGCATCATGAGAGGCGGCGCCACGAACGCAAGGATGCCGTAGTAGCCGATGCCCTGGTAGCCAAGCGCCAGTGCCAGACCGAGGAGTCCAAAGACGATGTAGTGAGGAAGCAGCCACTCAAACTTCTCACGCCAGACTTCCAGGAGCGATGTCTTCGTGGAGAGGCCGACTGCTACGGTCACGAGGCTGATGTTCAGGAGGTAGTACACCACAACGCCGGCGAGCGCGATCGGGATCAACCAACCGTTGACCGGCAGGCCAGGTCCGACGATATGCACCAGTGATCGAAGCATGAACGCAACGACGACGTTGCTGAGGACGATCAGGCCTACGTTGAACAGTCGCTTGTACCACGCGCCCACGCCGAGATCCGTGGCGATCGCCGCGAATGGGCTCACAATCACAGCGCCCGCAGGGCCGTACAGGAACGCGATCGCGAAATCCCCCACCATGCCGATCGAAACGCTGGTGTCGCCGTAGATGGGTACACGTGTGCGCCCGAAGGCTATCGCGAGCAGTGCGAGCACCACGAATCCGCCCAGATCGGCGGTATCGAGTTGAGGCGCGAATAGGGCGACCGAGATCAGCCCGCCCAGGAAGATCGTGAAAACGTAGGCAAGTGCGAGCCCGGGAAGCCGCTCGCCCTGGTCCGGCTCGGTCGCGATGGGGAAGGTGATAACGTTGCCGTCGGAGGACGCCGCTGCTACCGGCTCCTCCTCTTGGGCGTCCGGCTGTGGCGGCAGCGTGTCCATCGGCTCGTTGAGCATGGTCTCCGCCCGCAATAGTGGCCTCGACCCGGAGGCCTAGGAGAATATCGGCCGTATTCGGCCTCGGCCGTAGCGAAGCTAGGCGGCCTCCTCCAGCTGGGCGTTGATCTGGCGCTTCAGCACCGAGAGGATGCGCTTGTGAAGCTGGCAGACGCGCGATTCTGACAGGTCCATCATCTGGCCGATCTCGTGGAACGGCTTCGAATCTGAATACCGCAGACGGAGGATCGCCCGATCCCGAGCGCTCAGCCGATGCAATGCCTCGTCCAAGAGCATTAGTGATGCATTGTGATCAGCGGCCTTGGCCGGATCGCCGGACTCGTCGTCGTCAACCGGATCGAACGACGGCGCGCTCTCGCCGCCGCGATCCTGCAGCGCATGCTCCAGCGAAATGAACTTGGAGCCCGCGTGGCGCTGGATGCCGTGCAGCTGTTCCAACCCGATGCCCATGCGGAATGCGATCTCTTTCGGCGTCGGCCAGCGTCCCAGCGCAGCTGACAGCTCCTGCGAGATCTGCTCGACCTCGCGGGTGCTCTTGCGCAGCGACCGGGGCAGCGGGTCCATCTTCCGGATTGCGTCCAGAATCGATCCGCGAATGCGCCGCACGGCGAAGCTAGCGAAGCTCGTGCCGCGCGTCTCGTCGAATGCGTCTACCGACTGGATAAGGCCTTCGATGCCGTATGCGAGAGCGTCCTCGCGGTCCAGCCCCAACGTCTTCTGGTTGTCCGTCGACATGCGGCTGACGACGAAGGCGACAAGCGGCATGTGCCTGGTGATCATCTCCTGGCGTGTCTGTGAGCGCATCGGCCACCCCCAATTCGAACAACAAAAATGCCGCCTGTCCAGAGGAGGACGACAGGCGGCATTGCACGCGTCGAAAACGTTCGAAGCCGGCGGGGCTCCAGGTCTTCGGTAGCCCGGCTGTCCGCGATTCGTTGCGGATCCGTGGCGTTGCGTCCTCGCCTCGCGGCGAGTTTGCCTGTTCGGTGCCTCTGAACGTGCCTGGGTGCCCTCCTGGCTGCGCTCGTCTGCCGGATCCGCCGGCGCGCTCACAGACCCATAACGAGGCTGGCGGCGTTTTGTTACAGGCTTTTGCGCTTTTTTTCCCGTGAACTTTCGGTAAAGGCGAGGTAGCCCTTGTCAACCGGTATTGGCAAAGATGGCATGCTCATGCATACTAAGGCGTCGGAAACGGGCGTTCCTGCCGATACTAGGCGCAGTGAGGGTTATGCCGAGAACAAGTCTGGATCGATTCGAGCAGCGGAAGCTCACGCGCGCGAAGCTCATTGATGCAGCGCTGCAACTCTTCTCGACGAGCGGGTATGAGCACGCCACTGTCGACGATATCTCCCAGGCCGCAGGCTACTCGAAGGGCGCCTACTACTTCCACTTCTCGACGAAGGACGACATCCTCCTCGAGCTGCTTCGCGTATGGACTGAGGGCCGCAGCCTCGTTCTCGCCCAAGGGGCGGAGGCGGATGCCAGCCCGCGCGACGCCCTGCACGAAGCGTTGGCGAACTTCATGTCGTATGCCGCTGCGCCGCAATGGCCGGGCGTGCTGTTGGAGTTCTGGGCGCAGGCTGTGCGCAATCAAGAAGTCAGCAAACGGCTGACGCAGGCATACGCCGGCTGGCGCAAGACACTCGCCGATATATTTGCCACTGCCGCCGCCGCTGGTGTCATGCAACTCCAGTCCGCCGAGGACGCGGCCGCCGTCGCACTCGCCGCGCACGATGGGTACGCCGTGCAGATCGCCATCGGCTCGCCCGGTGGCAAGGCGATGACGCCCGCTGAGCTGGTGGATGCGCTGCTTGCTCCGTTGGAGACAGCCGCCGCATCGGAACGCCGCCAGGCAGCCGCCCGCTAGTCCATCCATTCCGGCAAGGTGCGTGATATCGTGGCGCTTCGGAGGCCATTGCCGTGCGCGCGCTCGTTCTCGCCCCATTCTCTGATCGCCAACTCGACCGGCTACGGCGGCAGATGGCCGTAGATTACGAGAGTTGGACCGACACGAACCGGCTCCAGGATCCGGACGAACTTGGCGCTCGCCTCGCGGCCGACGACATCGGCGTCTTGATCGTCGAAGCCGACTTTGTATTCGAGGAAGTGTTCGCCACAGCGCAGCACCTCCGCCTCGTCGGCGTCTGCCGCAACGCGCTGAATCAGGTCGATATCGCCAGTGCCACCTCGCACGGCGTCGCCGTTACGCACGCCCGCGGACGCAACACGAACGCCGTCGCCGAGATGACGGTCGGGCTCATGTTCGCGCTATCACGGCGTATCCCGCAGGCGCATGCCTTTGTCGCGGCGGGCGCATGGCGCGATCCGTCGTCCGGGTACCGCCGCTTTCGTGGCCGTGAAATCGCGGGCTCGACCGTCGGCGTGGTTGGTTTCGGGCAGATCGGCCGCGAGGTCGCGCGACTGTGCCTCGCGCTCGGTGCGCGCGTCCTCGCCTGCGATCCGTTGGTACCGGAACGGCAGCTACGTGCCCTCGGAGCGCGTCCGTCGACGCTCGCTGCCATCGCGAAGGCATCGGACTTCATCACACTGCATGTGCCGGACGGGCCGGCGACGCATCATCTCGTCGATGCACGCTTCCTGGCGCGGATGAAGCCCGGCGCGTCTTTGATCAACACCAGCGGCGGCACCGTCGTCGACCCGGCAGCGCTCGTCGAAGCGCTTGCGGCTGGCACGATCGCTGGCGCCGCGCTCGACGTCTTCGCCGGGCAGCCGCTGCCGCTGGCGAGCCCGCTCCTTGCCGCGCCAAACTTGATCCTGACGCCGCACATCGGCGGCGCGACGGCAGAGACCGTCGAGCGGCACTCGCGGATGATGGTGGACGAGGTCGAGCGGCTGCTCGCCGGGAAGCGCCTGCGTTACGTCGTCAACCCGGAGTACGCCCGTGCCCGCTGACACCATACTCGTGATCGATGCCGGTACCAGCGCGATGCGCGCGCTCGCAGTTCGCGCTGATGGGCAGGTGACGCCGATCGCGGCGGAACCGTGGCCGATGTTCGTCCCCAACGATGCCACCCCGTTCGGCCGTGAGTTCGAGGTCACCGCGGTGCGACGTGCGCTCGACGCCCTGCTCGCCGCGGCATCGCCTTTGCGTGAGGCGGTTGCCGGAATTGCGTTCACGGGGCAGCGGGAGGGCATCGCGTTCGTGGACGATCGCGGTGATGCGCTCTTTGCGTCGCCGAACATCGACGCCAGGGCGGCAGCCGAGGGCATCGCGATCGATGGTGCGCACGCGGACGAGGTCTACGCCGTTACGGGCCACCTGCCATCGCTCATGCAGGCGCCGGCGAAGCTGGCGTGGCTGCGGGCGCATCGTCCCGGCGTGGCCGCGCGCGTGAAGCACGTGGTGCCGCTGGCCGACTGGCTGGCCATGCTTGTCACGGGCGTGCCGAGCATGGTTCGGAGCCTTGCGGCCGAACATGGACTGCTCGACGTGAGCACAGGCGACGCTCCGATCGAACTCCTGGCGAGAAGCGGGGTTCGGCAGGGAATCGTGCCACAGATACTGCCCGATGGCTCGATCTGCGGGGACGTGAAGGCCGGCGACCTTGCTGGACTGCCGGTCGTGCTTGGTGGCGCGGACACGCAGTGCGCACTCGTCGGCATGGGCGCTGTCGAGCCTGGCGCTGGAGGCGTTCCGGCCGGCTGGAGCGCGCCTGTGCAGCTCGTGACCGCCCGACCTATCGTGGATAGCGAGAGGCGCACCTGGACCGGCGTGCACGTCGTCCCCGATCGATGGATACTCGAATCGAACGCGGGCGAAACCGGCCGCGCCTGGGACTGGATCTGCTCGATGATGGGTTGCACGGCGGCGGAAGCCGCCGAACTTGCCGCCGCAGCGCCCGTGGGCTCCGGCGATGTGATGACGGTCCTCGGCCCGCGCGTCATGCGCGCTTCCGCGATGAACGCCGGCGTCGGCGGCGTCACCGTACCGCTGCCGCTCGTGATGTCGGCACCGGAGCGATCGCACGTCCTTCGTTCCGTTCTGGAAGCGACGGCGTATGCCATCCGTGCGAACATCGAACAGCTCGAGCTGGTGAGTGGTGCGCCGATCGCGTCACTGGCGATGGGCGGCGGCATGTCGCGCAGCGCCCTCTTCACCCAAGTCATCGCTGACGTGATCGATCGTGCGGTCGAGGTTGCGGCATCGCCCGAGACGTCCGCCGTGGGCGCGGCCGTGCTGGCCGCTGTTGCGGTGGGACTGCACCCGTCGCTCGACGCTGCGCGCGCGGCGATGACCGATGGTAGGCGCATCGTCGAGCCGAACGCGCGCGCGTCCGCTGACTACGAGGACCACTATGCGCGCTGGTGCGCCATGAGCGACGGGTTCGAGCGGATGGCAGGCGCATGAGCGACGACTTTCTGGAAGAACGGCAGCAGGTGCTCGATGCGGTGCAGCGGATCGTCGCTGCGGGCCTCGTTGCCGGCGCGAGTGGTAACGTGAGCCGACGCATCTCGACGCAGAACGGAGATCTCTTCGCCGTGACGGCGAGCCGCGTGCCGTACCACCGCTTCGGGATCGCGGACGTACTTGTCGTCGATGCCGAGATCGATCCGGTCGTCGGCGATGGCATCCCGTCGAGCGAGTCGCTGGCGCATATAGCGGTGTATGGCGCCCGGCCGGATGTGGGCGCGGTCATCCATACGCACTCGGTCTACGCCAGCGCATTTGCGGTCGCGGCGCAGCCGATTCCGTGCGTGCTTGATGAGCAGGTCGTCATTCTTGGCGGCGCCGTTGCCGTCGCCGAGTATGGTGCATCCGCAAGTCAGCGGCTCGCCGACAACGCTGTTGCGGCGCTTGGCGATCGCGCCGCCGTCCTGCTGAGGCATCACGGCGTGCTTGGCGTCGGAAGCGATCTCGAGGAGGCCGTGGCGGTCGTCGATCTCGTCGAGCGCGTCGCGAAGATCCGTCTGCTGAGCATGCAACTTGGCGCCGCGCACGAGTTGCCTGCGGCAGTTGTTGGCGCGGAGCAGCAGGTGTACCGCATGATGAAGGGATTCCGTCGGTAGTCGTCGAAGTTTCGCGTCGCGCGTATCGACCGGTAGGGGCACACGGCCGTGCGCCCGGTCAAGGAGAACAGATGGAAGTTCCCGCGTTTCTGCTCCGACGCCTCTACGTGAAGGGCAGCCTTCGCAACCAGGAAGGCGGCTTCGCGTTCGACCTGATGAACGGGCTCGGCTCCGGCTACGCGGAGCAGGTGCTTCCGATCTCTGTGGACGGCGAGGCGCTACCGGTAGAGGCGGCCGCCTTCACCGTGGATGGCGAGACCGTGCGTTTCGTCGATGTCTCCGTGGAGCGGCCGATGACGCTCGGTCTCAACAAGGCCGTGACGATCAGCATTGATGGCAAGACCCTCGCTGACGGCAAGCACAAGATCGGCATGGGATTCGTCGTCACGGGCATGGGTGAGATGCAGTTCGATGTTACCGACATCATCGGCGACGACGCGGCCACCGATGCCGCCGGCTGATCCCCCGCCGCCGCCACAGATCGCGCCGGTCGACTACGTCGGGCGCTGGCACGACATCGTCGAGAGGCGGCGCGTGCAGATGGACACGGCCTACGCCGCGGCCGGCATCAACAACGCCGACTACTGGGGCAAGCGCGCGAAGACCTATCGCCAGGCGCTGCACGAGCACGCTGACGAGGATCCGTTCTTGCTGCGGGTGCGGCGCGACGTGACAACCGAAACGACGGCACTCGATGTCGGAGCGGGCACCGGCCGCCATACGCTCGCGCTGGCGCGGCACGTCGCGCGGGTCACGGCGGTGGAGCCGTCGCCCGCGATGCTCGGGCTGTTGCGGGAAGACGTCGCCGCGCGGAAGCTCCCGAACGTCGAGACGATCGCGTCGGGTTGGCTGGAGGCTGACGTCGACCCCGCCGACGTGGTGCTGTGCTCGCACGTGCTGTACCCGATCGCCGATCCCGTGCCGTTTATCCGCAAGCTGGAGGCATCGGCGAAGCAGCGCGTCTATGTCTACTTGCGCGCTGACCCACTGCCGACCGATCTCGGCCTCTGGGGCGCATTCCACGGTATCGCGCTCCAGGCGCAGCCGGTGCATCTCGACCTCGTCGGCCTGCTCGGTCAGATCGGCATCCTCGCCGATGTCGAGGTCGTCGAGCATCGGTTTACGTGGACGTTCGCCGACCTCGACGAAGCGGTCACACAGCTCCGCAACAGCCTTTGCCTGCGTGAGGACGACGCGGCCGCAACCGGGAAGCTCCGTACGCTGCTCGAAGCACGCCTCGTGCGCTGGCCGAACGGCCGCCTCGGCCCGGAGCTCGGCTCGGCGCGATCGGCGATCATCTCGTGGCGGCCCGACGCATCGAGCGTGGTGGTGCGAAACGCGATGTAGGACGGGGCGCCGTTGCCCGTTGCGCCGGCTGGCGCGTGCCGGCTACGCGCGCCGCGCCAGCCACTCCAGCACGGCGGGCGCCAGATCTTCCGGGCGATCCGTCGGCACGGAGTGGCCCGACTCCGCTACTTCGACGAGCTCGGCATCCGGTATCGCCGCGATCATCGCTTGAGCGACGCTCGAAGGCAGCACCGTCGTCTTGGCGCCTCGCACTAGCAGGGTCGGCACAGCGATCTCGCCGAGTCGCGTCGAGAGGTCAGCAGGATCCCAGAGCGACGAAACTTTCGGGTCGTACTTGAACTGCGTCGTTCCGTCCGCGTTCGAGCGCAGGTTCCAGTGTGTGCGGTAACGCAGATTCGCCTCGGGCGCCGTTGGCGTGCCTGCGCGTGCATCCTGCACCGCGTCGTCGAATGTGGCGAAGCGCCGATGTCCGGTTGCCGCGAGCTTCACTGCCTGCTCGTAGTTCGGCGCATTGCGGCGGTCCATCTTCGGCGGGATGTCGATGATGATCAGGCGGGACACCTGCTCCGGATGCGCGAGCGCGTACGCCATTGCGTTGTGTCCGCCCATCGAGAGGCCCATCAGCACGAACCGTTCGATGCCCCACTGCCGCGCCAGCGCTTCGAGGTCATCGACGAACTCGCGCGTCGCGTACGAGGCCGCGTGGTCCGTCTCGCCGTGTCCGCGCTGATCGGGCGCGAAGATGTGGTAGCGCTCGACGAGCTGCGGCGCCATGTGGTCCCAGATGTGTGCGTGTCCCGTGAGTCCGTGCAGCAGCACCATCGGCGGCGCCGACGCATCGCCCCACTCGAGCCAATGGAACGATATTCCTCGCGCGGCGGTTGTGTGATCCTTGTAGCCGGCGATTGCTTGCACCATGGCGCACTCTCCTGCCAGCGAGCATCGCGCACTCACGCGTCGATGTCAACGTATATCCGGCTCGCCCGCTAGACTTTGGCCATGCCCTGGGATCCCAAGCAGTATCTCAAGTTCCAAGCGGAGCGGTTTGCCCCGTTCGACGACCTCGTCGGGCTGCTGGATGTCCGTCCGGGCCTTCGCGTCGTTGATTTGGGCTGCGGTACGGGCGATCTGACGCTGCGGCTCGCCGACCGGCTTCCGCAGAGTGACGTGCTCGGCCTCGATTCGTCCGCCGAGATGCTGGCGCGCGCACAGCCGCTCGCGCGCGCCGGATTGCGCTTCGAACAGCGACCGATCGAGCAGGTGATCGGCTCGTGGGATCTCGTCTTCTCGCATGCCGCGCTTCAATGGGTCGATGACCATTGTGCGCTCATCCCGCGCGTCTTTGCGCTCGTCGCGCCCGGGGGGCAGATCGCCGTGCAGGTGCCGTCGAACCACCATCACGACTCGCACGTCTTCATCCACGAGACGGCGGCGGAAGAGCCCTTTCGCAGCGCGCTCGGCGGCTGGACGCGTATCGTGCCGGTGCTGCCGATCGATGAGTACGCAGAGATCCTGTACGCGAACGGCGGCACGGATGTCGTCGTCTTCGAGAAGATCTATCCGCACGTCCTCGACGACGCCGATGCCATCGCCGATTGGGTGAAAGGAACGGCGCTCGTGCCATATCTCGAACGGCTGCCGGACGATCTGCGCGAGCCGTTCATGACGCGTTATCGCGAAAAGCTGCGTGCGCGCTGGCCCGAGACGCCCGTCTTCTATCCCTTCCGCCGCACCCTGTTCGTCGCGAAGCGACGCTGAGGTGCATCATCCGCCACCGCCGCCTACAATGGCCGAACTCGCGCCCTGAACTTGAGCATCACGATCGGAGACCACCATGATCTCGCCGCTCGACGACTACCTGGTACATCAGACGCCCGACACCATCGATCGCGTCTACACCAGCGACCGCAACTTCTACGACCGCTACTACTTCGGCGCGCACACGCTCGACGGCTCCGCGTACCTGATGGTGGCGATGGGGCTCTACCCGAACATCGGCGTCATCGACGGTAAGACGCAGTACATCGTCCGTGCCTCGCGCGATCTCGGCTCCGACCGGATGAACACGAAAGTCGGGCCGATCGGCGTCGAGATCGTCGAGCCGCTGCGCAAGACGCGCGTTTACACCGAGCCCAGCGAGCACGGCCTCTCGTTCGACATGACGTTCGAGGGCGTCACGGAGCCGTTCCAGGAGCCGCACTTCCTTCGGCGCGCCGGCAACCGCACGGTGATGGACTACACACGCATGACGCAGAACGGGCGCTGGTCGGGCACGTTCACCGCCGACGGCCGCGCGTACCAGGTCGACCCGTCGAACTGGTGGGGCGTGCGCGACCACTCGTGGGGCATCCGCCCCGTCGGCGGCGGCGAGCCTCCCTCCGCACCGCCGCCAGGCGCCGGGCCAGGGGGCTTCTACTGGGTCTGGTCGCCCACGCAGTTCAACGACCGCTGCTTGATGTACACCGTCAGCGAGGAGCCCGACGGCAAGCGCTGGCACTCCGCGGCGGAGTTGCTTTTCCCGTACGCGAGCGGCCGCGCGCCCGAGCCGCTGACCGTGACGGACCACGACTTCACGCTGAAGCCCGGCACGCGGCTGTGGGAGCGCGGCAGCATGAACCTGCTCACCGCCGACGGAGCGCAGGTGACGATCACGATGACGCCGAAGTCGACGCTGTACATGGCGGGCGGCGGCTACGCCTACATGGGCGGCTGGCGCCATGGCCAGTACCACGGCCCGCTGGTCGTGGAGGGCGAGACGTGGGACCTCACCGATCCCGCCGTCGTGCAGAAGGCCGGCATCCACACGCAGACGATCTGCGACTACGCCGTCGAAGGCCTCGGCGACATCGGTACCGGCCACGGCATCTTCGAGTTCCTGCTGCTCGGCAGCTATCTGCCGTACGGTTTCAAGACGTGGTCGGACGTCGCTCCCGGCTGAGTGTCGGTGACGGAAGAGTGACGCGAGCACGCAGGAGATCGAACGCGGTTCGGCGTAGCATGGCTGCACGTGGCAACACGCGATGTAGGACAGGCGCCCTCGCCTGTTGCCGTCGCGATGATTCTGGGGTTCGTGCCATGCGGAGCCGCACATGCCCGACGCCGCACAGATTCGCCTGATCGGCTGGTGCCACAACGGCTATCACAATCTTCCGGCCGACGAGGTTGCACGCCGCGCGCGGCTCGCACAGCTCGATGCGCTGATCATCAAGTACGGCGATCCCGAGTTCGAGCGTGCGATCACGGCGGCGGGCATCGTGTGGGGCGTCGAGCGCTTCGCCTATGCGGCGCAGGCCGCGCGTGAGGGCGCAATGCTCGCCGATGCGGTCGACGCCGGCGCGGCGTTTGCCGTCGCGAACTGCGAGCCGAACGACGGCGGCGGCTGGGGCGACATCGGCGCTGGCGATGCGCTCCGCGCGCTCATCCACGCATTTCGCGCGCGGCACGCCAACACGCCGCTGTACGTCGCCGCCGATCTGCGCCCCGGCCGGAGCCTCGATGCGCCGTTCGTGCGCGCGGCGCGCGGCGGCATCGATGGCTGGATGGCGCTTGTGTATCCCAAGGCGTTCGGGCAGACGGCCGCCGCGGCCTTCGACGCTGCGTACCCCGGCCCCGGCTACCTCGGCCTCCCATGCGATCCCGTTATCCAGACGTACGATGCTCCCGGCGCGGCGCTCGTCATCGAACAGATCGCCGAAGCGAAGCGTCGCGGCTGCGCGTCGATATCGATCTACGTCGTGGAGACGGCGACTGACGACGAACTCCGCGCCGTCGCTACGGCGAAGGCCACCGCCGGCGCTGATGCAGCGTCGCTTCGCGAGGCAGCGGCCGCCTACGTCCGAGGCGCTATCGCCATCCTCGACCACGGCACGCCAGCCGAGCTGAGAGCGTGGGGCCGGCTCTTCGACCAGAGCTGAACACCGTCTTCCGCCGACCGTCGCGCAATTCACCGCGAAGCCGCAGAGGGCGCAAAGGTTGTTAGAAGTTGCAAGACGTTGGTCTGCGCCGGATCACAGCCGCCCCGGCTGTGCGTTCATGTGGCGCAGGGTTCCAATGGCAACGCCAACCTTCATCCAACGCGGGCAACTACCAACCACGAACTACCAACTACGAACTCCCCCGATCCACGACCGTCTCCCCGAGCCGCAATCGCGCCGCAAGCTCCATGTTGCCGATGCCGGCGGCTACGTCCGCGGCCGTCTTCCCGTCGTCGTTGCGCACCTCGATGTTGGCGTTGCGGGCGATCAGCATCTCCGCAAGCTCGCGGCTGTTGTTGAAGGCCGCCGTCATCAGCGGCGTGAAGCCGCCGTGCTGCTTTGCGTTCGGGTCGGCGCCGTGGCGCAGCAGCAGGCGGCAGGCGTCCATGCGGCCTCCGGCGGCGGCGGCGTGCAGCGGCATGTTCGTGAGGAAGTTGCGCGTCACTGCCTCGATGTGGGCTCCGGCCTCCAGCAGCGCGCTGATCGCGCCGAGGCTGCCGAAGTGCGCGGCGAAGTGCAGCGCCGTGAACCCGTCCGAGGAGTACGCCGTGGCAAGCAACGCGTTGCCGGCAAGGAGCGCCCGCACCAGATCGACGCGGTCGATCGTCGCCGCCTCGAAGATATCGAGCGGCGGCCCCGCCTCGATGAGCTGCTCCAGCACGGCGTCCTGGCCCATGTAGCGGGCGAATTGCAGCACCGACAGCGACGAGGCATCGCGGGCGCGCGCCAGTTCCGGCACGTAGCGCACCATCTCGGCCACGCCCGCCGCGTCGCCGACGCCGACCTTCCGGAACAGCTCCGCCGTATCGTCCATGGCCGCAACCTCCCCGGCGCTCACGCCGCAACGAAAAGCCGCCAGCGAGTCGCTGGCGGCAGAAACGCTGACAAGCTGAAATGCTGACCAGCTAACCCTTGCGTGATGGTGCCGAGGGCCAGAATTGAACTGGCGACACCACGATTTTCAGTCGTGTGCTCTACCAACTGAGCTACCTCGGCGTGAACCCGATTGTATCGGCGCCCCGGATCGGCGGCAACCTGTCGCCGCATGATAACGGCACCGCTAGCGGCGTGCGTAGACGGGCTTGCTGGATAAGCGTATGGTGGTTCCATCTGAGGAGGGGGACACTATGCGTACGATCATCATCACATCCATCATCAGCGCGACGATCGTCGCGATCGCGGCGACCTTCAGCGTACGGCGCTACGTGCTGGCGGCGCCGCCGCAACCCGTCACGGCGTACGACGCCGACGTGGATCACACCGGCGCGGTTTCGCTGTCTGATGTGCTGAAGACGCTGGCACACGTAGGTCAACTGGCCCCGCTGCCGACGGCAGTTCCGACTCCGACACCGATCCCTACATGGACGGCAAAAGCATCGATCTTGGGATTAGGCGGCAGTGACCACAGCGTCGGAGTAGCAGACGGAAAACTGTATGCCGTCGGGCGCAACGTTGAGGGTCGGGTCGAGGCCTACGACCCTACCACCGACACGTGGACGACGAAAGCATCGATGCCAACGCCCCGCTATGGGCCGGGCGTAGGCGTCGTAGATGGCATCCTCTACGCCATAGGAGGCCATGTCGTCGATGCTGCCCAGGGTACGCTGAACACCGTCGAAGCGTATGACCCAACTACCGACACTTGGACGACGAAGGCACCAATGCCCACGGCCCGCCAAGAGGTCGCCGTCGGCGTGGTGGACGGCATCCTCTACGCGATTGGGGGCAGATTCTTCTCCGGAGAATTCTTGTTCAACCTGAACACGCTAGAGGCCTATAACCCCGTCACCGACAGCTGGACACCGAAGGCGTCGATGTCCGCCACCAATGGGCGCTCCGGCCTCGGCGTCGGTGTGATAGGTGGCATCCTCTATGCCGTCGGCGGGTACTCGCCCACGCAGTTAGTGCACACGGTTGAGGCTTACGACCCCGTAACCGACAGTTGGACAAAGAGAGCCTCCATGCCGATGGAACGATATGGGCTGGGTGTCGGCGTCGTGAATGATATCCTGTACGCCGTTGGCGGCTTCAACCCCGACTTCCAGGAGGACAATCAGTATCTGAAGACGGTAGAAACGTACGACCCCGTCTCGAACGGTTGGACGCCGAGTGTTCCGATGCTCACAGGCCGATTCCCGGTCGGCGTAGGTGTGGTAAGTGACGTTCTGTACGCAGTCGGCGGAGACTACTATGGATCTCCAAGTATGGAAGCGTACGCACCGTAGCTGCGCTGATCGCCGTTCTCGGCGACGTTCCGCGTACCGCGCGCAGGGTCAACAGCTCAATAAGGCGAGCGCGAAGGCGAGCAGCATCACCGAGACGGACGACTTCGCGTCCGCGCAGCAGCACGTGCTCTGTTAGCGTTATTAGTAGACCACTCTAAGTGAACAGCTCGTGTTCGCGGCGTTAGCTTGCAAAAGCGCGGGTAGCATTACCAACTGAGCTACCTCGGCGTGAACCCGATTGTATCGGTGGCCCGATCGGCGGCAACCGGCGCAGGTTCGGCCGCAGCGCTGCTCGTACGGGCGGCCGTTGTTATACTCCGCCCATGTCGATTCTGCTCATCGCATCGTCGGAGCCGCGCGTGGGGCGCAGTCTGATCGCGGCGGCGATCGCGTACCGCATGGTGCGCGACGGCAAGGCCGTGACGCTGGCGCGTCTCGATGGCGACGATAGCGCTGCCGCCGATGCGGCCGCGTTTGCGGCGCTCGAAGGTGTCGTGACGCCTGGGAAGCCTGTCGCGGCGGCGGCTGTCGCGAAGCTTGCGGGAGACGTCGTGCTCGAGGCGCCTGCTGGATCCGTCAAGTCGCTCGCGGAGACGCTGAAGGCGCGCGTGGTCGCGGTCGGCCACGCGAAGTTTGCCGCTACCGACGTGGCTGCGGCTGCGCTGGTGGGGACGATCGTCACGCGCGTGCCCGCTGCCGATATTGCTTCGGTCGGTGCGCGTTCCGGCGTGCTGACGGCGCTGGTCGAAGATCGCACGCTGGCGGCGCCGTCCGTGACCGATGTCGCTGTCGCGCTCAAAGCGCGCTGGCTCGCGGGTGAGGGCGACCGCGGCTCGTTCGACGTCGTGATGATCGGCACGGTGTCGTCCGATGCCGCGTCGCCGTACTTCGGCAACCGCGCGCGCACCTGCGTCGTGACGCGCTTCGACAAGACGGACGTGCAGTTGGCCGCGCTCCAGACCGACATCGAGTGTCTCGTCCTCACCGGGGGCGGCGAGCCGAGCCCGTACTTGCTCGACCGAGTCCGCAGCACGCGCGACGAGATCGCCGTTCTGCTCGCGCCGGACTCCACCGTCGAGACGGTGCGCGTCATCGAGCGCCTGTACTTCGTCAGCCGCTTCGAAGGGAACGGCAAGCTCGCCCGCGCCGTCGAGATGCTGGATGAGGCGGGCGCGGCGATCGAGCTCTAGGCGTCGATCGGGTTGACGGGCGATCAGCGTGGAACCGCGCGGGCTGAATGCCCGCGCTCCGGGATCGCAGAACCGCAAGCCCCAACTACGCACTACAAACTACGCACTACAAACTACGAACCACCAACTACGCCGACGGGCGATCAGCGTGGAACCGCGCGGGCTGAATGCCCCCGCTCCGGGGCCGCTGGCCTGCAACCTACGCTGACAGCTCTTCACCGCCGTCGACGCCGATGACGTTGCCGGTCATCCAGTACGCATTCTCTTCCGAGAACAGGGCGATCGCCCTTGCGACGTCTTCCGGCGTTGTCGAGCGGCCGCTGGGGTTGCGTTCCATCGCGCGCTGGTGCAGTTCGGGTCCGCCGGGGATGCGGCGGAGTGCAGGCGTGTCGGTGACGCCCGCGCGGACGGCGTTGGCCGACACGCCCATCGGCGCCAACTCAAACGCCAGCTGGCGGATGTGCGACTCCAACGCGGCCTTCGCCGCGGACACGGCGCCGTATGACGCGATGACGCGCGTCGAGCCCGAGCTGGTCATCGCGAAGATGCGGCTGTTCTTGCCCAGCAGCCGGCGCGTCGCCATGTCCTGCGACCAGTACACCAGGCTGTGCGCCATCACGTTCAACGTCATGTCCATCTGCATCTGGCTGATCCGCGCCTTCGGATTGTCATCGATGAACGGCAGCAGCGTCCCGAACGCCAGCGAGTGCATCAGCACGCGCACGATCCCGTCGGCGCCGATCTTTTCGCGGATCGTGTCGAGCGTCGCTGCGCGCTTCCCGGCGTCGGCGGCGTTGATGTTGAAGAACATCGCGTCCTGCCCGGCGGCCTTCACGGCGTCCTGCACGGCGACGGCGTTCGGCATGGTTGACCGCATGTCGAAGTGCACGCCGAAGACTCCGAACCCGGCCTTCGCAAGCTCGATCGAGGTCGCCGCTCCGAATCCGGACGACGCGCCTAACACCAACGCCCACTTCGATGACATAGCGATTGTTCTCCTTCACAGTCGAGCAGTTGCGCCGGCGCAAGTCTACGCCAGCACGCCGTCTGTTGCCACGAGCGCCCGCCGGTACGCCGCGACCGCTTCGGCGTCGCCGCGCAACTGCGCCGCCACCGCCTCATACAGCGACGATGTCGGCGCGATGCAGTAACGCATCGTCTCGGCGGCGAGGCGCAGCGCTTCGCTCACCTGCTGAGCGCGCAGTGATGGCGATTCGAGCCGCTGTCCGTTGACGAACAGGACGCCGCGCGGCGCCTCGCCCCGGCGCTCGATTGCGCGCTCGATGCGCTGGCGCAGGCGATGATGCGCTGCCAGGTCGATGGGATGCTCGCTCGCGTCGATCTCGAAGAGTACCGTTGCGCCGTCGACGTGCAGCTCCATCTCCTGGCGGTTCGTGGCGTACACCTCGAGGCCGATCAGTCGCAGCGCGTCGATCACCACGTCGTCGAGCCCGATCGCGCCCTCCTGCCAGAGCAGCCGCTGGAATCGCGCAAGCTCATCGTGCGATGATTCCGCCGCATCGAGCGCCTGCTGTGCTTCGTCGCGCGACTGGCGCGCGGCCTCCAGCGTTACAACTCGCTCGTCGAGGCCTGGCAGGGGGTAGATGCTCAACCATCCCGGCGGCCGTCCCTCGGCCACGACGCCCAGCGCGCGGCGGATGCCCGCCTGGAGCGCGTCCGACATCGCGTAGCGTCCGTCGCCCGAAAGCGCGGCCTTCAGCGCCGGCACGAAGATCACGCGGCCGCGCTCGACCGGCAGCTCGACGCCGATCGCCGCGCCGCCGTGACTGCGCGCGAAGGCGCAGGCGCGCGCGTCGGCCTCTGCGAAATGGGCGCGATATGCGATGTTGGCGAGCTGCCCGTGGACGAACGCCGCCAGCGGGTGCTGGAAATCGACAATGTGCGCCTGGGATCCATCGCCCGCGATCAGCTGCGGCGCCGCGGGTAGCCAGTAGTAGTCGTCCAGCGCTTCGATCCCATCGATGTCGCGATGCGTCGCCGCCGGGTGCGCGAAGCACACGACGACGCCGCCGTTCGCAAGCAGCGTCAGCGTCTCGTCGCGCCGCCGCAGCAGGACCTCGCTCAGCGCGGCGGTCGCGGGTGTGGGCGGCGCGTTGCGGATCGGTAGATTTGCAAATGTCGCTGCTTCCGCGGAGCCGTCGATCACGCCTTCGATCAGGAGTGACAGCGCGTGCGGGTCCACGACGATCGCGTCGTAATCGAAAAACGACGGCGCGCTGAGGAAGTTGTAGTTATCGACCTGCGGGCCGGGCAACGGGAAGCCGAGCGAGAGGATTCGCCCGATCACCTTACGCGGCTGTCCCGTCGTCGTGTGAGACATGCATCAGTCTAGTATGTCCGCGTCGTTGGAGGCGCTTGGAACCGCCGTCGCTTCGCGGGAGGGCGAAGGGTCAGTCTTCGAGCGGCAAGGTCCGGAGGAACTCGCGCAGGCCCGGCCCGATGTCCGCGCGCCGCATCGCGATCTCGATCGCCGCGGTCAGCAGGCCCAGCGGCCGGCCGGTGTCGTAGCGCCGCCCCTCGAACTGGTAGGCGAACACCGGCTGCACCTTCATCAGCGCCGCCAGCGCGTCGGTGATCTGGATCTCGCGCCCCTTTCCGGGTGGCGTGCGCTCGATCATGCCGAAGATCTCCGGCGTCAGCACGTATCGGCCGACGATGCCGAGCCGCGACGGCGCGTCTTCGAGCTTCGGCTTTTCGACCAGCGTATCGACGCGCATGACGCCGCCACCCACGTCGACTCCGCCGACGATGCCGTATTGCTCGACATCGGCGTCAGCGACCTCGTGCACGGCGATGACGGAGCCGCCGTGCTGCTCGAACACGCCGACCATCTGCGTCGAGACAGGCACATCCGCTACCAGCACGTCGTCCGGGAACATCAGCAGGAACGGCTCGTCGCCAACGGCGTTCTTCGCTTGCAGCACGGCGTGGCCGATGCCCTTCTGTTCGGTCTGGCGAATGTACATGATGTCAGCGAGTTCGCTGATCTTCTGGATCTCTGCCAGCCGGGCGTGGTCACCCTTCTCGCGGAGGGTCATCTCCAACTCCATCGACCGATCGAAGTGGTCCTCTACGGCGCGCTTGCTGGCTGCCGTGACGATGATCACCTGCGTCAGGCCGGCCGCCGCGGCCTCTTCCACCGTGTACTGGATGATCGGCTTGTCGACGAGCGGCAGGGATTCCTTCGGCTGCGCCTTCGTCGCGGGCAGCATCCGTGTCCCGTATCCCGCCGCCAGCACCACCGCTTTGCGTACCCGCACAAGGCCTCCGTCACTGCGCCAACCGACTCGCTGAGTGTATCGGAAGGCCGGTGCGTGGCCTGCAATCTATGCTGCGCCCTCCGTCGTAGAAGAGAGTATTGCGCCGCGCCACTGCAGGAGCGAGAGAGGAGCACCTCGATGATTCGAAACCTCGCACTCTTGGCATTGGGCGCCGCCATGCTTTTGAGTGCGGCTCTCGTTGCCGCACACGCCGAGCCGGTCGCAGCTGCCACGGTCACCGTCAGCGTGCAGGACGACCAGTTCAGCCCCGAGTCGATAACGGTCGCGGTCGGAGGCACCGTGCAGTGGAACTGGACCGGCTCCAACCAGCACACCGTGACCTCCAACGGCGCCGAGTCATTCGACAGCGGTGCGCCGCAGTCAACGGGGACTTTTTCGCACACGTTCAATGCGATCGGCGCGTTCAGCTACCTCTGCGCGATTCACGGTACGTTGATGGCGGGCACCGTCAAGGTCGAGGCCGCGACGCCCACCCCAACGGTCACCACGCTGTCGACGAACACGCCACTCCCGACAGATACGGCGCTGGCCTCCAACACGCCCGGTACGCTCACCAGCACGCCTGCCGCGACAGGCACACCGACCACTACGGACACGCCCGTGAGCGCCACCGCTGCCGCGCCGGGGACGCCCGCTGTCATATCTACGGCGGTGGCCCCTTCAGGTGCGCGTGGCAGCGTTGCCGCAGGCGCGCGACTGCCACGCACGGGCGACGGCCCGGGCGCCCAAACCTCGCCCTTCGCCCTACTCCTCGGGTTCTGCGGCGTGTTGACGATTCTGTTCGGAATACGTAAGCGCCACCGAGCCTGACAGCGCGCAGCTTCGTCCTGGGTCAGAGCCCACCCGGTGCAGCTTCGAGTCGAACCTGCCGATAATAAGTTGTCGCGCCGCACCCTGCTATGATCTGGCGTTGGCGACGCGCGAGCGGTTCAGGTTGGACGTCGCATTCTGAAGGACGGTTGTTCCCATGGTGAAGGGCATCGAGTTCATTACGGCGCTGTCGATTGCGCTCGGAATCTTGCTGGGCTTGCCGTCCGGCGGCGGCACAGCGTTTGCCTGCACGGCCGCAAACACGGCTACGGCGACGGCCACGTCCACCCGCACGGGGACGGCGACCTCGACGGGCACGGTAACGTCCACGCCTACAACGACTCTCACGCCCAGTGCGACGGCGACCGCTACCGTCACAAGTACGCCCACATCCACGGGGACGGCGACGAGCACACCGACGGAGACGCCAACGCCGACGAACACGCCTCTGAGCGGGGACACGTCCACGCCGACGGTCACCAGTACGCCGACTCAGACGGCCACGCCGGCGACCCCGACGGCCACCGGCACGGCGACATCGACATCCACGCTGACACCTGTACCGACCGCGACATGCACCGCCACGGCGACCGCTTCGTCCACCAGCACGAGCACCAGCACGAGTGCGGCGACGATGACAGCGACGCGGCCAGCCGGCGCTGCGGCTGCCGCAGGAACGCTACCCAATACGGGATACGGTAGTTCGTCGGACGGCCCGTCCCCCTGGTTCGCATTCGCTATCTGTGCCGCCGGCCTCGCGACGATAGCTGCCGCGGCGGCGTGGCGAAGGCGCATTTCGCGCGTTCGCTAGACGGCGCATTCGGCCGGTTCGTATGTCCCTTACGTGAAGTCCTCATGTTCGGCAGTAGATCGCCGGCCGACAACAGTCGAGAGATACGGCCATCTTGGCGTGCTTGCGCGCACAGTGGCACAACGAAGGGACAACCATCATGAACAAGCTCATTTCGATCGGCCTGGCGTTGCTCATCGCGTCCGTTGCCACGCTCGCGTTGCCGTACAGTGGCGTTCTGGCCGGGATCAACACGCCGACGCCGACGCCGACCGACACCCCGACCTCCACGCCGACGGTGACCGCCACGCCGACGTTGACGCCGACGGTCACGAACACGGCGACCACTACGCCTACACGCACGGCGACGAGCGGCCCGTTCAAGACGCACACGCCGACGCGCACGAGCACGGCAGCCGCCACCAGCACGAGCGCGCCATCGACGGCGACTGCTGTGGTCGTGGCGACGGGCACGAGCCCGAGCGGTGGAGCGGGCGCGGGCACGACGCTCCCGGCCGCCGGCGCCGGCGATTCGGACGGCGCCAGGTTCCCCTGGATCACGCTGGCGCTCGCCGCCGCTGGCCTCGCGACCATCGGCGGCGCCATCGTCTGGCGCAAGCGCGCATAGCGCCCGCGCGAATCGCACAATCTGAGAGAGGCCGCTTCACGGGGCGGCCTCTCTTGTCGTCCCACTCCGATCACTCCCGCCAGAACGCGTCAGCAGCCGCCTCTTGCGCTGTACTCGCTCTGATATCCTGAACAGCACCAAGCCGCCCAACCCATCACCAGCGACCAGTCGCCAGGCCACCAACTGATGCCCGACTTCAAGCTTGTTTCCGACTTTCAGCCCACCGGCGACCAGCCGACGGCGATCGAGTCGTTGGTCTCCGGCCTGGAGCGTGGCGATCGCTCGCAGACGCTGATGGGCGTGACGGGCAGCGGCAAGACGTTCACGATGGCGAACCTGGTCGCGCGATATCAGCGCCCGACGCTCGTCCTGGCGCCGAATCGCACGCTCGCGGCGCAGCTTTGTTCCGAGTTCAAGGAGTTCTTCCCGGAGAACTCGGTCGAGTACTTCGTCTCGTACTACGACTACTACCAGCCGGAGGCGTACATCCCCCGCACGGACACGTACATCGCCAAGGACGCCGACATCAACCAGGAGATCGACAAGCTCCGGCATGCGGCCACGCGCGCGCTGTTCGAGCGCCGCGATGTGCTGATCGTGGCGTCCGTGTCGTGCATCTACGGTCTGGGCGAGCCGGAGGAGTACCAGAGCTTCGTCGTCAACGTGAAGAAAGGCGAGCGCTTCGACCGCTCCCGCATCATGCGCCGGCTCGTCGATATGCAGTACGAGCGCAACGACATGAACCTCATCCGCGGCAAATTCCGCATGCGCGGCGACAGCATCACGATCCAGCCCTCGTACGAGGAGCTGGCCGTGCGCATCGACTTCTTCGGCGACGAGGTCGAGCGCATCATCGAGATCGATCCGTTGACGGGTGAGCTGCTCGCCGACCGCGACTTCGTGGACATCTACCCGGCGAAGCACTTCGTGACATCGCACGACAAGCTCGACGCCGCGATCGAGGACATCGGTATCGAGATGCGCGAGCGCGTGCAGGAGTTCCGCGCGAGCGGCCGCATCCTCGAAGCGGCGCGTCTCGAGGAGCGCACGAACTACGATATCGAGACCCTGCGCGAAGCGGGGTACTGCGCCGGCATCGAGAACTACAGCCGCCATTTGGCGCGACGCGCGGCCGGCAGCACGCCGTGGACGCTGCTGGACTACTTCCCCGACGACTTCCTGATGTTCATCGACGAGTCGCACATCTCGGTGCCGCAGGTGCGCGGCATGTACCACGGCGACCGCGCCCGCAAGCAGACCCTCGTCGAGTTCGGCTTCCGCCTGCCGTCGGCCATGGATAACCGGCCGCTGAACTTCGAGGAGTTCGAGCATCACCTGAACCAGGTGGTCTTCGTCTCCGCGACGCCGGGGCCGCACGAACTCGCCGTCAGCTCGCAGATCGTCGAGCAGGTGATCCGGCCGACGGGCTTGCTCGATCCGGTGATCGAAGTGAAGCCGACGCGCGGTCAAATCGATGACCTGCTCGACCAGGTGCAGCAGCGCATCGGGCGCGGTGAGCGCACGCTCGTCACGACGCTCACGAAGCGCATGGCCGAAGATCTCGCCGACTACCTGCAGGAGATGGGCGTGCGCACGCACTATCTCCACAGCGAGGTCGACACGATGGAGCGCGTCGAGATTCTGCGCGACCTCCGTCTCGGCGTGTACGACGTGGTCGTTGGCATCAACCTGTTGCGTGAAGGGCTCGATTTGCCGGAGGTCAGCCTCGTCTGCATCCTCGATGCCGACAAGGAGGGCTACTTGCGCTCCGGTGGCTCGCTCGTGCAGACGATCGGTCGCGCCGCGCGCCACGTCGACGGACACGTCATCATGTACGCCGACAACGTTACGGCGTCGATGCGCTTCGCCCTCGAAGAGACGGAGCGCCGCCGCGTCATCCAGCGTTCGTACAACGACGAGCACGGCATCTCGCCGGAAGGCATCACGAAGGCGATCCGCGATATCACCGACCAGATCAAGAAGGTCGCCGACGAGCGCGTCGGATACGACGTGAAGAAACTGCCGAAGGACGAGATGGCGCGCCTGGTACGCGAGCTCGAAGCGCAGATGAAGACGGCAGCCAAGTCGCTCGAGTTCGAGAAGGCCGCGCTGCTACGCGATCAAGTCGTCGAACTGCGGAAGGCAATGATCGACGACCAGTCGGCGCTGCACGAGTTCGCGCAGTCGTCGTATGGATCGCTCGGCTCGCAGCCGCGGCCGCGTCCCGGCCGTCACCAACGCCGCGCTCCCGTACGCGGACGCTGATCTTCGTCCCATCTCCTTCGGCCCGCGCCGCACAGTAGACTGCTGGCGCAGCCCTTACCTCATGGCAGAATGGAGCGTGCACGATGACGAACGAACGAGAGCGCCAGCGCTGGAACGAGCCGGGGCTCGCGGCGTCGTGGCCGCGTCGTGGGGAGAGCATCACCACGCTGACGACGGCGCCGCTGCTCGATCTGCTCGCGCTGCGGCCGGGGGAGCGCGTGCTCGACGTCGGCTGCGGTGGCGGCCTGCTCGCGATCGAAGCGGCGCGCGCTGTCGGCCTCGCCGGCAGCGTCGCCGGGTTCGACATCTCGGAGCCGCTCACGCAGCTCGCCACCGGGCGCGCACGTGATGCCGGTGTCGAGAACGTCACGTTCACTGTCGGCGACGCGCAGACCGATGCAATCGCCGGTGGACCGTTCGATGCGTTGGAGAGTCAGTTCGGGGTGATGTTCTTCGCCGATCCGTTCGCCGCATTCAAGAACATCCGCAACCACTTGAAGGCCGGCGCTCGGGTCGCGTTCGCCTGCTGGCAGCCCGCTGCGCTCAACACGTGGTACCAGGGCGCGGTACTCGCGAAGTACTTGCCGCCTCCGCAGCCCACGGCGCATAGTGGGCCGCCGCCGGGCCCATTCGCGTTCGGCGATGTCGACTATGTGCGCTCGACTCTCGAATCGGCGGGATTCGCATCCGTAACGTGCCGTCCTGAGACATTCGACGTGACGATGCCCGAAGGCAGCCTCTATCAGCGTGACATGGTCACCGGCCTCCGGCTTGGCGAAGCGCGAACCGAGCAGGCCTGGCAGGAATTACAGGCGTTCGCCACGTCGTTTCGCGGCGCAGACGGCCAGCTCCATCTCAGCTTCGCCCCGCAGTTCGTCACAGCGAAAGCGGTCTAGTCGTGGCGAGCTGAACGGCGAACTCACTGCCAAGAATTAACGGGGCGCACGGCCGCAGATCGTCAGCGTCCAAACAATCAGTGCGATCCCTACGGGCCGTGGGCTGTAGTCCCGTCACCCCACCGGCGGCGCCGGGAACCCGCCGCGTACCTGCTCGTGGGCTCGGGCCGCCCACAACGCCGAGGGCTCGTCCCAGCGGCGGCCAGCGAACGTGACGCTCGCGGGCAGGCCCGCAGACGTCAGCCCGCATGGCACGCTGATCGCGGGTTGGCCACTGAAGTCGAACGGGCTTGTGAGCGACGCCATGCGCGCGCTCGGATCTTGTGCTCGTGACGCGGCGATCGTCGGTGCTACGCCCGGCATCGTCGGCACGGCAAGCACGTCCACGCCGGCCAGCACCGCATCGGCTCCGCCGCGGCGCTCTTCCTGCATGAGCCGGGTGGCGCTGGCGAGCTGGACACCCGTGATGGTCAGGCCGATGTTGAGCAGCAGCGCCGCGACCTGCGGTCCGTACTCGCCTCGTCGTGAGGGAAAGTTCGGCGCGTGGTACGCCGCTGCTTCCGCGAACATCACCGCGATGAACGCGGCGTTGTACTCCAGCACGCGCGGCCACTCGACCTCGCGCACGATCGCTCCAGCCGCTTCCAGGTCGCTGAGCGCCTTTCGCACGAGGGTGAGTACTTCCGGCTCGACGTTGCCCCAGAAGTACTGCTTGGGCACGCCGATCCGTAGCCCCTTCGGGCCGCGTTCGATGTCCTCGAGCAGATCAGGGACGGACACGTCTTCGGTAGTTGGGTCCAGCGGGTCGTAACCGCTGATCGCTTGCAGCACGATCGCGGCGTCGCGCACGGTGCGCGTCAGCGGGCCCGGGTGGTCCAGCGACCACGAGAGCGGCACCGCGCCGTAGAGGCTCGCGCGGCCGTACGTGGGCATCAGCCCGACGCAGCCGCACGCCGCCGCCGGCATGCGGATGCTGCCGCCTGTGTCGCTGCCGAGCGTCGCGAAGGCCAGGCCCGCGGCCGCTGCCACGCCCGATCCTCCGGATGATCCGCCCGGAACGCGATCGATGTCCCACGGATTGTGGATTGCGCCGTAATGTACGTTGTCGGACGTGGTGCCGAAGGCCCACTCATGCATCCCCAACTTGCCTACGCTGATCGCACCGGCTTCGTGGAGTTTGCGTACGACCGTTGCGTCGAAGTCCGGCACCCAGTCCGCCAGAATCTTCGACCCCGCCGTTGTTCGCACGCCCTTCGTCGCGAAGAGATCCTTGATGCCGATCGGCACGCCGTGGAGCAGCCCTCGATACCCGCCGCCGGCGATCTCCTGTTCGGCCCCGCGCGCTGCCTTGAGGGCAGCGTCGCCGGTCACCGTCATGAATGCGTTGAGCGTTGGGTTGAGGCGCTCGATGCGATCGAGCACCGCCTGCGTCACTTCGACGGGCGACACTTCCCTGAACGCGATCTGGTGCGCGATCTCTTCGAGCGAAAGCATGCAAAGATCCGTGGCGGCTGTCATCCTGGATTCCCCTTCCCGATGCCTCTGGTTTCCAACATCGCCTCCAACGCCTCGATAAGCGCGGGAAGCATCGTGCCCGCTGGCCCCCGCAGCGTGGCCGCTGCGTAACGGCTGAACGGAGTCTCGTCTGTGTTCACCTCAACGATGGTGCCACCGGCTCGCAGCACCATCTCCGGAAAAGCGGCCGCCGGGTAGACCGTCGCCGACGTGCCGGCGATCAGCACACAGTCCGCCAGCTCGGCCTGCGACTGGCATTCAGCCAGGAACGCACGCGGATCGGCTCCCCGAACATCACGGTATCTCCCTTCACGACGCCGCCGCACTGGGCGCACGTGGGCGCTCCGCCGGCGTCGGGCGTCAACGCAGGGTGCTCAGCAATAAAGTCACTCCACAGCCATCGCGCGCCGCAGTCAATGCAGCGAACCTTCGTCCGGTTGCCGTGGATCTCCGTGACGGCGATACTTCCGGCCTCGAAATGGAGGTTGTCGATGTTCTGTGAGATGGTGTGCCGCAGCACGCCCATCGACTCCAGGCGCGCGAGGGCGACGTGCGCCGCGTTCGGACGCGCCTCCCGCAGTGCCTGCGAGAACTCATCGTCAGACGCCCGTCGCGCGAGCATCTGGCGCCAGTGCGCTGCCGGATCCGCGAGGAATCGTTCGTAGCCGTCCATCGCCGGCTCGCCGTGCTTCGTCCACAGGCCGCCTTTGCCGCGAAACGGTGGTATGCCGCTCTCGACGCTGATCCCGGCCCCGACGAGCGCGATTACATACCGCGACGCAAGCATCGTCTTCGTCGCCCGCTCGATCTCTGCCTCTGAATTCACGTAGCGAGCTTATGAATCCTGGATCGAAGGGGCAAGCGACGGCCGTCCACGAGATATCATGCCCAGGCGGCCGTTCCCGCGTCTCGCGTTCCGTCTCTCGTTTCCTACTTCCGTACCAACTTGAGCGGCGCGCCATCGATTCCGAGGATGTAGATCTCGCCATCGACGTCCTTCCCGAACGCTGTGATGCCGGTGACGCTCGTCGTCAGCAGCACGGGGTCGCTGGCGTCAGCCGTGTTCAGCGCCCACACCTTCTTGGAGCAGAAGTCGCCGTACACGTACCATCCGTCCAGCTCCGGCATCGACGTGCCGTGATAGACGTAGCCGCCCGTGATCGAACAGCTGCCACCATCGTGCGAATAGGACGCCCGCGGCAAAATCAGGCCGTCCTGGTTGCAGCCGCTGCCCGATTTGTAACAGACCGGGCCCTCCATGGTGTTCCAGCCGTAGTTGCCACCGGCGACGATGAGGTCGACTTCCTCCCACGTCCCTTGTCCCACGTCCGAGAGCCACAGGCGCCCGGTCGCCGAATCGAAGTCGAACCGCCACGGGTTGCGCAGCCCGTACGCCCAGACCTCGCCGCGCCCGCCGCTCGAAGCGCTGACGAACGGATTGTCGGGTGGCACCACGTAGCCGGACGCCCCCGATACATCGATGCGAAGCAGCTTGCCCAGGAGGGCATTCTTGTCCTGACCGCTGCCCTTCGGGTCGCCTGCCGAGCCGCCGTCGCCGAAGCCGATGTAGAGCATCCCGTCCGGACCGAACTCCATACCGCCGCCGTTGTGGTTCGAGTACGGGTCGTCGATTTGGAGGAGAATCTCCTCGCTCGCCACGCCGGTGGCGCCGTTCGCCGCAACGACGAAGCGCGATACAGTGTCCTGGCGCGGCGGCCCTGCTGTGTAGTTCACGTAGATCCGCCGGCTTGTCGCGAAGTCGGGGGCGAAGGCCAGTCCCAGCAGCCCTTCCTCCTGGCCCGGCTTTTCGATCAATCGCGAACTCAGGTTGAGCACAACATCATGTGTCGCGCCGCCGTCCGTCATGCTGACGCGGCGCACCATGCCATCTTTCGTGATCAGGTACGCGAAGCCATCGTCGCCCGGTATCGGAAGCAGGCCGATCGAGACGCCGAAGTCCAGCTCTGGCAACGCCGGCTGCGCGGTGTAGGCGTCCGCGACCGGTGTTCCGGCCGAAGCGCGGGGTGATGCGGCCGCGAGGGTGGATGCGGAAGCCGTCTTTCCCGCGACGGCGCTCGGAGTTTTGGTGCTGCTGTTGCCACCACCGCACGCGACGGTAGCGATCGTGATCAAGACGATACTCAGCACGGCGGCGGGCAGTCTCATGCGGGAGTCCTTCGTGATGGCGGTTCCAGGTTAGCGCCTCTCCCCAGCATGATACGACGCGCCACGCGCGCGCGGTTTTGTACCGGGCGGCCTAGACCTGGAGCCCAATGTCGAACGTCGTCGTGTATCCGTCGCCACTCGGTGTCATCGCCAGCAGGAGCTGGTCGCCGCCGCTTGTGTAGATGTTGTCGCCGGCGTTGCGCAGCGTTCGCTTTCCCTTCGAGGCGTAGGGCGCCTTCGCGTGCACGACATCTGTCAGGCTGTCATCGAAGAAGAGCTGCGACGTGAACTCGTGTCCGGCCGACGTGCGGATCTTGAAGTGGATGTGGGCCGTCCGGCCCTGGTACCAGCCCGGATAGATCGTCGTGAACGTCACGCGGCCATTTGCGTCCGTCGTCTGGTAGCCGCGCAGGAACTTCTTGCCCGTCGTTGTGAATTCTGGATCGGACACGTCGGAGTAGACGCCCAGCGCATCGCAGTGCCAGACGTCGACCGTTACGTCCGCGAGCGCCGTGCACGCGCCCGCCGAGCCGACCTGGGACACGTTGAACGCGAGTGCGATGGGCGCACCTGCCGTGATGCTGTTGTCCGACGGTTCGATGCGGATGTCGGAGCGATTCAGCTTCTCGTCCACGAAGTACGGGCCCTCCGTCATCTCGGGCCGCACGATGCACGAGGGCGCTGATGCTGATCCCGAGGTCGCCGATGCTTGCGTTGCCGCTGCCTTCGTCGCGACGCTCATCTGCGAAGTCGAGGACGCAGGTGTTGCAGTCGCCGTCGATTTGCCGTCCGACGAGCAGCCGACGACGAGCGCCGCTCCCGCCACTCCGAACAGCGCCAGCACTTCGCGCCGGCTGAGCAGCCGGCCAATCATCACGTCGTCGTTGTCCATCTCTGCCTCATTTCGTTGCATCTGCCGCCGCATTCACGGCGCTCGTCATTATCCTTGCGTACTCTAGCCGCGCATTGCGCACAGTATCAAACACGCGCCGAAGCTGGCCTACGGCGCCGACGGACCTTTTAGCAGCTTCGTAGCAAATGCAAAGTTGGGTCGGCAGCAACAGTGCAGGGTTGTAGAGGCGCAGCCTGTTGTACCCCATGCATTCGAGAGCCAAGCCCCGATCTCGTCGGTGAATCGGGGACGGTCTAGCGGTCGCGCTCCGTGCCGGCGCCCAGCGCTGCTTGGGCGGCGGCGAGGCGGGCGATGGGTACGCGGAACGGGGAGCAGCTTACGTAGTCGAGGCCGATGTTGTGGAAGAACTCGACCGAGATCGGCTCGCCGCCGTGCTCGCCGCAGACGCCGAGCTTGAGGCCGGGACGCGTCGCGCGGCCGGCGGCGATCGCCATCTTCATCAGCGAACCGACGCCGACCTGATCGATGGACTCGAACGGGTTGCCGATGAGGATCCCCATCTCCATGTACTTGCTGAGGAACTTGCCCTCGGCGTCGTCGCGGCTGCAGCCCAGCGTGGTCTGCGTCAGGTCGTTCGTGCCGAAGGAGAAGAACTCCGCCGTCTTGGCGATCTCGCCCGCGGTGAGCGCCGCGCGCGGCAGCTCGATCATCGTGCCGAACTGGTACGCCACCTGCTTGCCCGATGACTCCATCTCCTTGCGCGCCGTCGTCTCGAGCAGCGTGCGAAGGAACGTCAGTTCTGTCTCGAAGCCGACGAGCGGGATCATGATCTCCGGGAACACCTCGACGCCCTCGTCGGCGAGCTTCACGGCGGCGCGGAAGATCGCCTGCACCTGCATGGCGTTGATCTCCGGGTAGAGGATGCCGAGACGGCAGCCGCGCAGGCCCAGCATCGGGTTCTGTTCGCGGATGGCGTTGACGTTCGCCAGCATCTTCTCCGCCGCTGCGAGCGCGACTAGGTCCGAGGATTCTTTGGCAGTGATGCGCAGCCGCGTCACCTCTTCGAGCAGCGCGTCGTGATCCGGCAGGAACTCGTGCAT
Source organism: uncultured Dehalococcoidia bacterium (assembly GCA_964458665.1). Lineage (GTDB taxonomy): Bacteria > Chloroflexota > Dehalococcoidia > DSTF01 > JACRBR01 > JANXYW01. The sequence goes on along the minus strand of CAYWOO010000042.1, from coordinate 33,273 downwards.
CGGCGGATCGATAAGACGGATCGTGACGGGCTTGCCCGCCATGACGCGGAAGATGCCCTCGAAGTCGCCCTGCTGCATCGGCAGGATCTTCTCCAAGGCGCCGACGTAGTGGCCCATCGGGCCTTCCATCCGTCCGAGCACCTCGGTCAGGCGTTCCTCAAGGCGCTGCCGCTTCTCGCCGCCGGCGTTTTCGATCTCCTTGCGCAGGGCCGTCGCCTCGGCTTCCATGTTCTTCGCGTCGGCGGCCGCCAGCAGCATCTCGCGGACGGCCGGCAAGCGGTCGGGGTGGAGGAACATGTGCTCGGTGCGGCAGAGCCCGATGCCCTTCGCTCCGAATTCGATCGCTTTCGCCGCGTCGGCCGGCGTGTCGGCGTTCGTCCGCACGGTCATCCGCGCGACCTCATCCGCCCATCCCAGATACTCCTCGAACTCCGGAAAGATCACCGGCGGCACGGTCGGGATGGCGCCGAGAAGTACGCGTCCGATCGTCCCGTCGATTGTGAGCATCTGTTCGGCGTGGATGGTGACGCCTTCTATCGAGAACACGCGCTGGTCTTCGAGTACGGAGATCGCCTCGCATCCGGCCACACACGGCTTTCCGAAGCCGCGGGCTACAAGCGCGGCGTGGCTGCTCAGCCCGCCGCGCTCCGTGAGGATGCCCTGCGATTCGTGCATGCCCTGCACGTCGTCCGGCGACGTCTCTTCTCGCACCAGCACGACGGCTTCGCCCGCCTTGCCGCGGCGCGCCGCTTCGTCGGAGTCGAACACGGTCGCGCCGTAGGCGGCGCCCGGGGACGCCGGCAGGCCGCGCGCGATCTCGATGAAGCGCGATCCGCTGGCGAGCGCATCTGCGTTCGCCTTCGCGCGCGCGTCGGCTGGCATCGCGAGCCAGGTGTCCGCGGCAATCGTCTTCAACTCGTCGCCTTCGAGCCAGAGCATCGCCGGTTTCGACGCCAACGCCCCGTTGAGCCGCTTGGCCGCCTCAGAGATCGATACCGTCGTGACGCGCGGGTCGAGCTGTGGGTGCAGCAGCTCGTCGAGGCGCTGCGCCGGCAGGCGGCCCAGCGCCTCCTGCTTCGTGATCAGCCCCTCGTGCACCATGTCGACGGCGATCTTGACGGCGGCGCGGGCGGCGCGCTTGGCGACGCGGCACTGCAGGAAGTAGAGCCGGCCCTTCTCGAAGGTGAACTCGACATCCATCATGTCGTGGTAGTGCTTCTCGAGCGTCTCGCAGATGTCGGCGAACTGCTTGTAGAGCGCCGGGTTGTCCCTCTCTAGCTGCGCGACGTCGGATGGTGTGCGGATGCCGGCGACAACGTCCTCACCCTGCGCGTTCATCAGGTACTCGCCGCTGATCCGCCGCTCGCCCGTGGAAGAGTCGCGCGTGAACGCGACGCCGGTGCCGGAGTCCGTGCCCATGTTGCCGAAGACCATCGTCTGCACGTTGACGGCGGTGCCGAGGTCGTGCGGGATGTGCTCGATGTTGCGGTATTGGAACGCGCGCTCGTTGTTCCAGGAGTTGAAGACGGCCCGGATCGCCAGCTCCAGCTGCTGCATCGGCTCATCGGGGAAGTCGCTGCCGGTCTCCGACTTCACATGCGCCTTGAATCGCTCGACGACGCCCTTCAGCGCGTCGGGCGTCAGGTGCGAGTCCTCCGTGACGCCGGCGGACTTTTTGGCGTCGTTGAAGATGGCGTCGAACTTCTTGCGCTCAAGCTCGAGCACGATGTCCGAAAACATCATGATGAAGCGGCGGTACGCGTCGTAGGCGAAGCGCTCGTTGCCCGTGGCGCCAATCAGGCCGCGCAGCGTCGACGCATTCAGGCCGAGGTTGAGCACCGTGTCCATCATGCCCGGCATCGAGAACTTGGCGCCGCTCCGCACCGAGACCAGCAAAGGCGCCGTCGCATCGCCGAGCTTCTTGCCCGATGCTTCTTCGACGGTCGCGAGCGCCGCCTTGACTTCGTCCATCACGCCGGCCGGCAGTTGCATCCCCGCCTCGGTGTAGGCGTTGCAGGCTTCTGTGGTGACGGTGAATCCGGGCGGCACGGGCAGACCCATGTTCGTCATCTCGGCGAGGTTCGCGCCTTTGCCGCCGAGCAGCGCCTTCTGGTCCTTGTGCCCTTCGTGGAACAGGTAGACGTACTTCTTCGTCATGATGTCTCCGTGCGGTTCGTCCGGGTTGACGCTGAGCGTGCGTCTGTCACGGCGCGGCTGGCGCGCGGGCAACGGATACTCAGAAACGACGCGATATGTGGGTCGGCGCCCAAGCTGCGGTAGCCTCCGTGGAGCGGCCAGAATAGCTGCGTGTGCCCGATTGGAAGGCGCAGCAGTATACCGCGCCCAAGGCCACGCGAGGGCCGCCGATCTTTCAACGCTCTCAGCGTCAACATCGTTACCACCCGCCGCAAACACGCGCTATCGGCTGTGAACTGCGAACCGGCGATTGTACACTCCCGTCGTGGACGCCCTCAGCCCCATCCGCCGGCAATACCTCGACGTGAAACGGCGCTATCCGCACGCCATCGTCTTCTTCCGGCTGGGTGATTTCTACGAGACGTTCGACGACGACGCGGAGCTGTGCTCGCGTGAACTGGACATAACGCTCACTTCGAAGCCGATGGGCAAGGGTCTGCGGGTGCCGCTCGCGGGTATCCCGTATCACGCAGTCGACGGCTACATCGCCAAACTGATCGCCAAAGGCTACAAGGTCGCACTGTGCGAGCAGATGAGCGACCCGGCGACGAGCAAGGGCATCGTCGATCGTCAGGTCGTGCGCGTTGTGACGCCGGGCACCGTCATCGAAGGCAACCTGCTTGACGAGCGGGCGAACAACTACCTGGCGTGCCTAGCGCCGTCGCGCCGCGCCCGGTCCGGGAGCACTGACCCGTGGCAGGGCGACGTCGGATTCGCGTACATCGATATCAGCACGGGCGAGTTCGTCGCCGGCGCGCTGGCGCAGGCGCAGGCCGCCGAGGAACTCGCGCGCATTCGTCCGGCCGAGGTGCTGATCCCGGATGGCGCGGCCCCACCGCCGTGGCTCGATGCGTCGATGCACGTGACGAGTGTAGAGCCGCTGTGGTTCGACCATGATCTGGCGACCGTAACAGTGCAGGAACACTTCCGCGTCGCCTCGCCCGAGGCGTTCGGCATCGATCGGGCATCGGCGGCGGTGCCGGCGTGTGGTGGTGTGCTGATGTACCTGCGCGAGAATCAGGCGGCGAGCATCGCGCTCATTGCGTCGATCCGCGCGCATCGCGCTGCCGAGTACGCTGGCCTCGATGCGCACACGATGCGCAACCTGGAGCTGTTCACGGCCGGCCGCGACCTGCGCCGCGACGGCTCGCTGCTGGCGACGCTGGACCTCACGAGTACGTCGATGGGAGCGCGGCTGCTGCGCCGCCGCCTCGGCCAGCCGCTCGTCGATATCGCCGCGATCGATCGCCGGCTCGACGCCGTAGCGTACTGCCACGAGAGCGCCATGCGCCGCGCCCGGCTCTCCGACATGCTGCGCGAGATGCCCGACATCGAGCGTCTCGCCGGCCGCATCGTCGCTGGGTCCGCGCAGCCGCGTGAGGTGGTGGCGCTGCGGCGCGGGTTGGAGCTGATTCCGCGTCTGCGCGCGGAACTCTCGACGAGCGGTAGTGAAGGCGAGTTTGACGCGCGCATCACCGAGATCGCAGGACGGCTGCGGCCGTGCGACGACGTCGCGGCAGCGATCGCGCAGGCGATCAACGACGATCCGGGCGCGACGCTCGAAGCCGGCAACGTCGTGCGGCCTGGGTTCTCGGAGGAGCTGGACCATCTGCGGCTGATCACACGCGACGTGCGGCGGTTCGTCGCCGAGCTGGAGGCGGGCGAGCGCGAGCGGACGGGCATCAAGTCGCTGAAGGTCGGCTACAATCGCGTCTTCGGCTACTACATCGAGATCACCAAAGCGAACGCAGCGCAGGCGCCGGAGCACTACGAGCGCCGCCAGTCGCTGGTGAACGCCGAGCGTTACGCCACGCCGCAGCTGCGCGAGTACGAGAGCCAGATACTCACTGCGAAGGATCGCGCCGCCGAGATCGAGACGGCAATCTTTCGCCAGGTGTGCGCTCAGGTCTCGGCGGCCGCGGTGCACCTGCTGGCAACCGCCGGCGCCGTGGCAGAGCTGGACGTTGCCTGGGGGCTGGCCGAGGCGGCGGCGCGCTACAACTACGCCCGCCCGTCGCTGGACACGGGCGATGCCATCGAGATCCGCGACGGGCGGCACCCGATGGTCGAGCGTTCGCTGGCGGCAGGCGCGTTCGTGCCGAATGATACGTCGCTCTCGTCGAGCGGCGCGCAGATCGGCATCATCACCGGGCCCAACATGGCGGGGAAATCGACGTACCTGCGCCAGGTGGCTGTGATCGTCCTGATGGCGCAGTGCGGCAGCTTCGTGCCGGCGTCAGCGGCCGCGATCGGCGTCGCCGACCGCGTCTTCACGCGCGTCGGCGCCGGGGACGACCTGACGTCCGGGCAGTCGACCTTCATGGTGGAGATGATCGAAACGAGCGCGATCCTCCACAACGCAACGGCGCGCTCGCTGGTCATTCTCGACGAGATCGGCCGCGGCACCAGCACGTACGACGGCATGGCGATCGCCCGCGCTGTCGTCGAGTACCTGCACAACCGTCCGGGCCTGCAGGCGAAGACGCTGTTCGCGACGCACTATCACGAGCTGGTCGATCTGGCGGGGCATCTGCCGCGCGTGCGCAACTTCAACGTCGCCGTGGCAGAGGAACGCGGGCGCATCGTGTTCCTGCGGCGCATTGTGCCGGGCGGCGCGGATCGCAGCTACGGTGTGCATGTGGCCGAGCTGGCCGGTCTGCCGAAGGCCGTCGTGCAGCGCGCCCGCGAGGTGTTGCTGGAGCTGGAGACGGACGGCCGCGAACGCACCGGATCCGCTCGCGCGGCTGACGCGCCGCAGCTCTCGCTGTTCGCCGCGACGCCGCCAGACGACGGCTTGCGCCGCGAGCTGGCGGGGATCGATCTTGACGCGATGACGCCGCTCGACGCCATGCGTGTACTGTACGAATTGCGCGACCGCGCCCGCTCCGGCGCAGGACAGGAGGAATCGTGACTGACAGTACCTTCACCGACCGACAGTTGAAGTTCGTCGACAGGGCGCGCATCGGGCGGCTCGGCACGACGAATCGCGATGGCACGCCGCACATCGCGCCGGTCTGGTACAAGTTCGAGGACGGCGTATTCCTCGTACTGACCGAGCGCGGTTCGCAGAAGCACAAGAACATCGAACGTGATCCACGCGTTGCGTTCTGCATCGACGACGAGCGCGCGCCGTACCACACGGTGCTCGTCCGCGCTCGCGTTGTCGTCGAGGAGGCGCCCGGCCGCGAATGGCGCCTGGCGCTGGCGATCAGCTATCTCGGTGAAGAGAACGGCACGCGCTACATCGGCGAGAACATGCACACCAACAACATCATGCTGCGGATCGTCCCAGAGAAGGTCAGCGGGTGGTGACTAGTGACTGGTGACTGGTGACTGGTGGAAAGTACGGACAGAGGCTCGGACGCCGTTGGCCATTCACGGGCCACTGGTCACTATCCACCCCCGTCTATCCGCGCGTCGTGCCTGGCGCACCGAGGCGGAACTGCGGCGTCAAGGCGCGCAGCATGTTGATGCGGCCGGCGCCCGCCCAACCCGGCGGCTCGCCGCCCACGCGCAAGTCGGCGGTAGCCTTTACCACGCTGATGATCTGGTCGGGCGTCAGGTAGCGGTTGCGCGAGAGCATCAACGCCACCAACCCTGTCACCTGCGGTGCGGCAAACGATGTACCGTCGCCGATGGCGTGCAAGTCATCGCCGGGCGCGCAGATGAGGAACGTGTGGCAGGCGCCCTTCGGCACCGTGCCGACGATACCCTGGCCGATGGCTACGACATCGACCTCCGGCCCGGCGCCGGAGAACGGCGCGCGCTGTCCTGGATGGTCGGCGGACTCCGCGCCGACGGCGAGCACCTCCGGATAGCGGGCGGGGTAGGTCACGTCGCCGCCGGTGTTGCCGGTGGCAGCGACCAGCAGCACGCCGTACTTGTCGCGCGCGATGCGGATCGCCTCGAGGATGTACGCCGAGTCGGTCGGCCCGCCGAGGCTGACGTTAAGCAGCGATGCGCCGTTCTTCACGGCGTAGAGGATGCCCTGCGCGAACGCGAACGAGCTGCCACCGCCCGTGCAATCGAGCACTTTCACCGGCATGATCGTGACGCCGCGCGCGACGCCCACCATGCCGCCGTTGCCGCTGGCGGCGACGACACCCGAGACGAACGTGCCGTGGCCCAGATCGTCGTGCACGTCGCCGTTGGAGGGCGATGCGCAACCGTCCGCCGCGTTGGCGATGAATGTGCAGCCATGCGCGTCGTCGATGCAACCGTTGCCGTCGTCGTCGATGCCGTTGGCGTCGATCTCCCCGGGATTCGTCCAGACGCGGCCCTGCATGTCCGGATGTGTGACATCGAGGCCGGTATCGAGGATCGCGACGATAACACTCGCGCGCCCCTTTTCGATGTCCCAGGCCTCGGGCGCGTGCACGGCTGCCAGATACGCGGACTCTTTGGCATATAGCGGCGCGGTCGGCACGTCGCTCCGCCGGATCGGGTACGCGGGTTCGGCGTACGCGACGCCGGGCAGCGACGCGAACGCCGTTACGGCGCGCTCGATGCTGATGCCGACCGGCGGCCTCAGTTCGAGCGCGGGTGGATCGGGTGCGCGCCCCACGATCGTGTAGTCGTGTCGAGATGCCGTCGCGGCGATGGCATCGAGGCGGCCGTTGCTGTGTGCGCGGACGACGATTGCTGTCGAGCCGGTCGCGCCGGTCGGCTCGTAGTAAGCGACGCCGGGAAGGGGTGCACGATCACGCGAAGCGGCCAGCATTGCGGCGCACATAACGGCAACGATCAGCGGCGCCATCATCCGTGCGCCACAGGGCGTCCGACCCACAGCCTCTTCCTCCAGTGCCCTCCTGCCAACGCCGCGAGGATAGCATGTTGGTGGTCGTCCGTCGTCGGTCGTTAGTCGTCAGGAACGCCGCCTGCCCGACGACTGATGACTGACGACTGACGACCGCCCATGCTATCCTCGCGAAAGGAGGTCGCGACGATGCCGATTCGGATCCTTGCTCCGCACGAGGCGGCGAAGATCGCGGCCGGCGAGGTGATCGAGCGCCCCGCTTCCGTCGTCAAAGAGCTTATTGAAAACTCGCTGGACGCTGGCGCCACGCAGATCTCGGTCGAGGTGCGCGAAGGCGGGCTGGCGCTGATCCGCGTCGCCGATAACGGCTGCGGCATCGAACCGGGCGAACTGCGGCTGGCGTTCGAGCGCCACGCGACGAGCAAGGTGGCGGCCGAAGAGGACCTCTGGCGCATCGCCACACTGGGCTTCCGCGGCGAAGCGCTGCCCAGCATCGCTGCCGCTGGCGAGGTCGAGCTGATCTCGCGTGTGGCCGGCAACGATGTCGGCGCGCGGATCCGCGTGCGCGACGGCGAGGTGGCCGAAGAGGGGTCGGGCGCCGCTTCGCCCGGCACGGTGTTCAGCGTGCGGCGGCTCTTCTCGTCGCAGCCGGCGCGCCTGAAGTTCGTCCGATCGCCGGGAAGCGAATCGACGCAGGTGACGTCGGTGATCAGCCACTACGCGATGGCCTATCCGGAGGTGCGATTCGACCTCGTCATCGACGGCCGCACGACGCTGCAGACGCCGGGCGGAGGCAGCCTGACCGATGCTGTCGCCGCGGTGTACGGCGCCGACATAGCCGCGGCCGCCATCGAGATCGATGCGCCGCCCGAGCATGATGGCGCTGTCGGCGTACGAGGCATCGTCGTCGATCCGCGGATGCATCGCGCGTCGCGCAACTACATCGGGCTCTATGTGAATCGGCGCTGGGTGAAGAATCGGGCGCTGACGTTCGCCGTCGAGGAGGCGTACCAGGGCATGCTGCCCTTCGGCCGCCATCCGATCGCCGTGCTCGATCTGCGCATCCCGCCGGACGAAGTCGACGTCAACGTGCATCCGACGAAGGCCGAAGTGCGGTTGCGCAACGAGCGCGCCGTCTTCGGCGTGCTGCAGCGCGCCGTGCGGCGTGTGCTCTCCGATAGCGCGACCGTGCCGCCGGCGTCGCCGTCGCTCTGGGCTGGCGGCAGCGCGCCGCCGTCGGAGCGACCACCGCTGTTCCTGACGCAGACGCCGGTGCAGTCGGCGCTGCTTTCGGTGCGGCCGGCCCTCACCCCCCAGCCCCCTCTCCCACAAGGGGAGAGGAGGAGTACAAGCCGGGAAGCGGTGAGCGCCGCGACGATGATCGAGCGGCTGCCGCTGCTGCGTGCGGTCGGGCAGGCCGGCAACACGTACGTCATCGCCGAGGGGCCGGACGGCATGTATCTCGTCGACCAGCACGCCGCGCACGAGCGCGTGCTGTACGAGCACGCGCTGGCGGCGGTGCGCGCGGGTACTCCCGACGTGCAGGGGCTGCTGGAGCCATTGACGATCGAGCTGAGCGCGCCGCATCGAGCGCTCGTCGCCGAACATGCGGCCGCGTTCGAGGGGCTCGGCTTCGACATCGAACACTTCGGCGACTCGGCGTTCGTCGTGCGCACCGTGCCGTCGCAGCTGGCCGGCGACGACGTGCCGCGTCATATCGCTGAGCTGCTCGATCGCATCGCGCGCGATGCGGATGCGCAGAGCGAGGCGTCGCGCGACCCACAGCATCGTGTCGCCGCGTCGCTGGCGTGCCACGCCGCCGTCCGTGCCGGCATGGCGATGTCGCCCGTCGAGCAACGCGAACTGCTCCAGCAGCTCGAATCGAGCGAATCGCCCCGCACCTGCCCGCACGGCCGCCCGACAATGATCCATCTGACTGCGGATGCGATCGCGCGGGAGTTCCGGCGGAAGTAGTTCGCGACTCGCGCGAGGTCTCGGTCGCGAATCGACAGCTACGTTCCTTCTTCCAAGCCGACGATCAGTTCCAGCAAGCCGGCAGCTTCCCACGCCCTGTTTCTGGGCGATTCCGCGATCGGCAGCAGGACGCCGGTCGCGGTGAGTTGATCGAGCGCGTTGACGATGGCGGGCCGTGTGCGGCCAGTCGCCGCGACGGCGGTGCGTACGGTGATCACGGGATGCGCTGGAAGGAGGTCGATGATCGACCAGGCGGCAGCGTCGGAGCGCGGCTGGATCGTACGCAGTTGGTCCCGCCATCGCTCTCGCGTTTCGGCCAGCAGGCCGATGTAGCGGCGCGCCAGTGCAGCGGCCGATGCTGTCGCTTCCGCGAAGACGGCGAGCCACGCATCGACGTTGCCTCCGCGGAAGTCTGTCAGTCCCAGCAAGTACGTGTCTTTGTGCTTGGCGAGCATCACGCTGATCGGCGGGACGTACGACGACGCGATGCCTCTGCGTCGCAGGACGACCTGTACGAGCGCGCGCCCGGTGCGCCCATTGCCATCCTCGAACGGATGGATGGTTTCGAACTGCGCATGTGCGATGGCGGCCTGCACGAGCGGTGGAAGCGCATCGTCGTTGCTGAAGGCGCAGAGATCGGCCAACAAATCGCCGACCAGTTCCGGGGGTGGTGGGACAAAGACCGCGCCGCAGGGGTTGTGGTCGTTGCCGCCGATCCAGTTCTGCACGGTGCGGATGTTGCCAGCGATCCTGGGCGAGGAGCGCGCGAGTAGCGCGGTGTGGATGTCGCGCAGATCGCCTAGCTGGATGTCACGTCCGTCCACCGCTCGTTCGATCGCGAGTTCCATCGCGTCGACGCTCGCCAGGATCTCTACGGCGTCGGCGCCGATGCTGCGCCCGGCATCCTGCTTTGCTTCGGCGCGCGCAAGAGCGCGAGCATTGACCTGTAGACCTTCCACCTTGGACGATGCGATCGATTCCGTTCGCAGGAGAAGACGAGCAAGAGGAGCGAGATGAGGCGTCGATCCGGAATTGAGGCGGGCGATCGCGTTCTCGGCTTCCGAGATCGCTGCGACGAGTTCGCCGGGCAGTTGGAGCTGTAGGCCTTCGACGCCATCGGGGATGAAAGCATCGTAGGTGCATGCCTTGCGATAGCGGGCGGGCGCGTAGAGGTCGGGGTTGTGCTGCCAGGTCTTGCGGACGTATCGGCCACGCATAGGCGAGATCCTTTCGCTGGGCGAGGATTAGCGAAAGGATAGCACCTTAACCTTTCGTTGGGAGGTCGGGGGCGAAAGGATAATGTGGCGCAAGAACACCGCCATCGGAGGGAAACGCATCACTTCGTCAGCTCTTACGCGTCAGCACGACGACGGGGATCTCGCGGGTCGTGTTCTTCGCGTAGCCGGTGAACGCCGGCATGCGCGCGGCGTGCTGAGCGTAGAGACGTTCGCGGTCGGCGCCGGTGGCGATCGTCGCTTCGACGGGGATAACGTCGTTGCCGACTTCGATCACGGCTGAGCCGTTGGCGACGAGGTTGTGGTACCAGTCGGGGCTGGTGGGAGCACCGCCCATTGACGCGACGATGACGTAGCGGTCGCCGTCGGTCGAGTACGCGAGCGGGTGCCAGCGCATCTGTCCGCTCTTGCGTCCGGTCGAGGTGAGGATGAGGATGTCGATGCCATCGAAGCGTCCGCCGACCTTGCCGGTGTTGGCGTGGAACTCTTCCATGATCTTCTGATTGAAGTCGTTGAAGGCTGCCATCTGCGTGCTCCTGCTCGGGTAGCGATGCTGTGTGTTGCAGCCTGACACACGTGACGAGAGGATGGCTATTCTCAGTCGACCGCGAAAGTCGGTGGTTCCCGAACGTTTGGCGCGGAATCGAGCACGCGGGCTGAATGCCCGGGCTCCAAAAGGGGGCGAGGGTTACGCCTGCGGTTAGAAACGAAAGGGCTACGCGCGCGCCGCTTGCCAGGCGAGCAGGCGTTGGACGGCGAGGGCTGCCGACTGGACGCTATTGAAGACGGGCAGCCCGGCGCTGGCGACGTTCTGCTGGAAGGCGAGGGTGCCGGCCATCCCCATCTCGGTCGTCGGGATGCGGGCGACGCAAACGATCGGCTTGCCGGACTCCTTCGCCACCTCGCCCAGCTTCGTCGCCGCCTCCGTCGCCACTTCGACAATGCTTGGACCTTCGGCGCGCATGGCGCCCCACGAGTAGCTGGTGTGGTAGAGGACGTAGTCGATGTTCGGCGACTCCGACACGATGCGGATCGTATCGAGCATCGGCTTCAGGCCATCGGGGCCCCAGCCGACGCTGGTGTCCACGGGATTGCGGACGCTGGTGCCGGCGGTAGGCGTGAAGTCGTGCAGCTTCTGCTGGATGTCGGCCGGCAGCGTCGGCATATCGAGACCCGCAGCGCCGATCTCGTCCGACGCCAGGACGGAGTAGCCGCCTCCGCCGCCGACGATGCCGGCGCGGGGTCCGGCAAGCGACTTCAGGTAGCGGAACGCCACCGCCTGATCGACCAGCTCCTCCATGCGTTCGACGCGCACCGCGCCCGCCTGGCGCACCGCTGCGTCGAAGATCTGCAGCGATCCGGCGAGGCTGCCCGTGTGGGAGGCCGTCGCGCGTGATCCTGCCTCGGTGCGGCCGCCTTTGAGGATGACGACGGGCTTTGCCGCGGCGGCCTTGCGCAGCGCCCGCATGAAGTGCGCGCCGTCGATGATGCCTTCGATGTAGCAGGCGATCACCTCCGTCTCGGGGTCTTCGGCACAGTACTCCAGCAGCTCCGACTCGCGCACGTCCGTGCCGTTGCCGTAGCTGACGACCTTGCTGTAGCGGAGGCCGCGCACGGCGGCGGTGCGGCAGAACTCACCCGCGTTGGCGCCCGACTGCGAGAGCATGGCGACGGGCCCGGGCTCCGTCGGCAAGGAAGGCATGAAGCTGAGGCCGCCGTTCGGGTAGTAGAGCCCCATGCAGTTCGGGCCGACGACGCGGATGCCCGCCTCGCGCGCCCGCGCCAACACACGCGATTCTAGCGCCGTCGCGTCCTCATCGCCGGTCTCGCTGAATCCCGCGGTGAAGAAGTGGACCGACTTCACATCCTTGGCGATGCACTCCTCCATGAGCTGCTCGACGAAGCGCAGCGGCACGGACGAGATGACGTGGTCCACATGGCCGGGGATGTCGAGCAGCCGCGGGTAGCACTTCAGGCCGCCGATCTCGTCGGCTTTCGGGTTGACCGGGTAGAGGTCGCCCGCGAATCCCATCTCCTTGATCGCCGCGATGAACGAGCCGGGGCCATCCTGCGTCGAGGCGCCTGGCACGGCGATCGAGCGGGGATGGAACAGGAAATCGAGCGAGGCGAAGCTGCCTTGGGGCATCGGGGACTCCTGAGTGCGCGCCCGGGCCGGGCCGACAGGTCGCGTCTGACGCAAACGAAGGGCCGTTTGCGACCCACTCTCCGAGCGTAGCATCGGCCGGGTTGGGGAGGAAGCAGACGGGGAAACGTGAAGGCTGCTCCTGCTTCCTAGGGCCCTATCAGGGAGTAGGGATCGCGTCTTCCTTGCGTGCCGATCCGCGAGATCCAGCTTCGCGAGGCCTCAAGTTGTCCCCTACGGGTGCCGAGCATCAGAGCACAGGTTGGTGGCAAACCCCTAAGGGTTTGCGTGCAGGCGGGAGCCATCGATGTTCGACGACGACAGCGCGCCCGCGACTTCTCGACTCATTCGGTGGTGTACGCGCGGGCGGCTCTCGGCGGCACTCGGATTGGCGAGCGCTGCGACGATCGCCATCTTCGCGGCGTCATCGGTCACTGGAGCGTCGAGCGCGGGAGGCGGTCGAGCCGACGCGTTACGCACGCCGACGACCGGCAGCGGAGCTCCCGTAGCGCGCCCGCACGAAACGCCGCCCAGCCTGACGGCCGCCGATCGTGCCACACTCGCCGCGATCGAGAAATACGAGCAGACCGCGGCACAGCCCACGGCGACCGCGGCGCCGCCGACAGCTACGCCTGCGCCACCCCCCGCGCCGCCGGCCGCGCAGCCGACGTCGACCCCGCGTGCGCAGCCATCGCCCGCACGTCCGGTCGCCGCCAAGCCTCCGCCCACAGCTCCGGCTCCGACATCGACGCCTGCGCCACCGCCCGCGCCGCCGGCCGCGCAGCCGACCGGGCTCGATACCTCGCCCATGGACGCGCATTCGCAGGAGCTGTTCGATGACACGAACCGCCGACGCGCCGCGCAGAACCTGCCACCGCTGCGCGCGAACGGGTACCTGAACGGTATCGCCCGCATTCGCTCGCAAGACATGGCCGACCACAACTACTTTGCGCACGTTAGCCCGGTGACGGGCGACAACGCGTTCACGCTGATGGACCGGCACGGGGTTCCGTACGGTTGGGCGGGCGAGAATCTCGCGAAAAACAACTATCCCGACGGCGAGGCTGTGGGTGTGGCGGACATCGCGCTTTGGAACAGCCCGCCGCACCGCGAGAACATCGTCAACCCGCACTACACGGACATGGGCATTGCGCTGGTCATCGACTCGTCCGGGATGAAGTACTTCACGATCATCTTCACGGGGCCAGCGTAGCTTGGACGCGGGAAGCGGGAAACGAGAAGCGAGAAGCGGGACGCGGGACGCGGGACGCGGGACGCAGGCCTCCCGCCATGCGAAGGGGCATTCTACGGAATGCCCCTACCCGACGGGATGCGCGTCACGAGGCAACTACCGGAATTCGGTCCTATCTCACCTGATGCGCCTCGATCCGAAGGCGAAGCCGCAATCAGCTAAGGGCTCAAAGCTAGCTGCTCAAGCTTCCAACGGCTTCCGCGGATGGCGGCCGTCTACGTTGCCGACGAAGGGCGGGTGGATGTTGTAGCCGAGCAGCTCCTGCAGACGCGGCGTTAGGGTCTTCACCATCTCGCGCGGGACGGCGAGGATGTGGTTCTCCTGCGGGCGCAGCCAGCCACTGACGTATTCGATGATCGTACCGAGGCGCGGCTTGCTGCTGTTGTTGGCGCCGCCGCCGTGGAAGACGCTGCCGACGAAGAACATGACGGAGCCAGCGGGCATCGTCGCCAACTCCACGGGCGTCGATTCGTCGGGGCGCTTGTCGGTCCAGAGGTGGCTGCCGGGCACGACGCGCGTGGCGCCGTTCTCCTCGGTGAAGTCGTCGAGCGGCCACATGATGTTGAGCACGAGTTCCTGGTGGGGGCGGGCGATCGGGTAGATGCCGTCGTCGGTGTGCAGCACCTGCGCGGTCTCACCGGGATGGATCTCGATGCCAACGGGAGCGCTGAGCTGGTAGCTGGGGCCGAGGACGCGGTCGAGGACGCCAAGGACGAGGGGGTGCGTGGCCGGCTCGTCGAAGGCGCGTGTCTTCGCGAAGAGCGCGTAGATGCGGCGTGTCTTGAAGCCCTCGAAGTCGTTGCGGCCCTCCGGCGTCTCCGCGAGGATGCGCGTTAGCTCGGCGCGCTTCGCCGCCGCTTCAGCTGGCGAGAGCAGGCGCGCGACGATGGCATAGCCGTCTCGTTTGAGCGATGCCGCTACGTCGTCCGCGGTTGCCTGTGCGTTCATGCGTGCTGGCATCGTGTGCTTCCTTCGGTCGTCAGTCGGTGGTCGGCGGTGGCTAGGTGCCAGCCGATCTCGACGATACGCCAGTGGGCGGCGGGCTGCAACTGTCTACAAGACTGCTGGATGGGCTGGAAGTCGGGGCGGCGTGCCAGAGCCACCACGGGGCGCTGCTGAAGCTGCGCATGTACTGGTGAGGATCATGCGCTGACGCTGGGGTTGGCGAGAAGCTAACAGCCGACCGCTCATCGCTCACGGCTACGCCGCCGCTACGCGGCGGCGAGGCCGCCGAACTGCTGTTGCTGCTTTGCTTCGCGGGCGGCGTCCTGGAGCGAGACGAAGTAGGAGTGCGCGGCCTGATCCATGTAGCGGCGCGTGAATGACGGCGGCTCGCCGTGATAGACGCAGATGTCCACCATGAGGTCCACGATGTCGCGCGGGTGGCAGCCCTTGAAGCCGCGCCCTAGCCGGTCGTAGTAGGCGTCGACGAAGTACAAGCCGGCGGCCGGATCGAACGGGATCTCGCGCTGCTGGCAGACGCGCGAAAGGATCTCCAGGAACTGTTCGCGCGTTGGGTCGGGGATCTCGATCTTGTGGCGAATACGGCGGAAGAATGCTTCGTCGCCCAGCTGCGAGGGATGGAGGTTCGTCGAGAAGATCAGCAGCACGTCGAACGGCACTTCGACCATGTCGCCCGTGTGCAGCGAGAGGTGGTCGATGCGCTCTTCCATCGGTACGATCCAGCGGTTCAGCAACTCCTTCGTCGAGATCATCTGACGGCCGAAGTCGTCCACGATGAGGATGCCGCTGTTCGCCTTCCACTGCAGTGGCGCGATGTAGAACTGCGACTGCGGCGAGTAGCGCAGCTCCAGTTCTTTCAGCGTCAGCTCTCCGCCAGCGGTGATCATCGGTCGCCGCGCCACGACCCAACGCCGATCGCGCCGGCGCTCGCCGCCGTTCGCACTGTCGGGGTTGGCGCGGCGCTCCAGCTGCTCGGTGGGGATCTCGTTGTGCACGCGCGGGTCGAAGACCTTGACGATGATGCCGTTGATATCGACGGCGTACGGGATCAGCACTTCGCCGGGGAGCATCTTGCCGATGGCGCCGGTGATCGTGCTCTTGCCGTTGCCCGAGCCGCCGTACAGCAGCATCGAGCGGCCGGAGTTGACGGCGGGGCCAAGCGCCTCGCAGACGGCATCGTCCAGCACGAGGTGCGAAAGAGCCGTATCGACGACCTGCGGCGTGACGCGCATCTCCCGGATCGATTGCATCTTCAGAACCTGCAGATACACCTCGAACGGCACGGGTGCGGGGCCGATGTAGTGGTTGCGTGCCAGGGCCTCTTCGGCTTTCTCCAGCCCCTTGCCGGAGAGCGAGTACTGGTAGAGCTGCTCGCCCATGCCCGCGCTGCCGACGACTTCCGCCAGCTGCTCGCGCTTGAGGAACGCCAGCACTTCATCGACGACGGGGAACGGAAGGGCGATCTGCGCGGCCACTTGCCGCGCCGCCGGGCGGCCCGCGAAATAGACGGCTTTCACCACCAGGTCGAGGATCATCGAAAAGTCGAGGCCCGTCTCCTCGATCGTCTGTGGTTGCGGTACCCAGGGCGCACCATCGTCGTGCGCGGCGCCGTTCGCGCGCGCGCCGGCAGCGCCGCCGATCAAGCCACGCATGCCCGCCGTCTCGATCGTCATCGCGGCTCCTTCACGTTGAAGCAGGCTATCCCGGTCACATGTGCTCCTGAGCCTGACGTCTGGCGGTCGCACGGACGCGGGACGAGCAGCGGCCCCCCCCGGTGTCCTCCGATAGGAGTATCGGTTCTGGTGGTCAAAGCTGGATATATGACTGAGGAAGCTCGGGACTGAGCTTTTTGGGGACTGATCAATGGAAGACGGGTTCGGGCCAGAGGGCGTCAGTCAGGCCCCGCCTCCTGAACAGCCGTCCCCCGGGCCCGTGGCCCCACGTTCAACTCCCACCGCAGCGGGAGGCCGATGCTCGCGCGGCCTGAAGGCGCGCGGATCAAACTTGGACGGGCTCGCCTGCGTCCGTGCCTGGCGCGCTGCGGCCGCTCAGCACGGCGCGCAATTGGTCGATAGTTCTGTGAGAGCGATGTACCTGTCGGCTCCACCCGGCGTCCTACGCGGACGCCTCCGCCAGGGTGGGTCGATTCTGACACCGGCGGTCATCGCTGTCAAGGGGTTGGGACGCAAATAGTCGGCGTCAAGAACGCGGCCGTTGGGGCACACCCGGTGGTCTGCCAATCGAGGGAAGATCATGCGCGTGAAGTGGCTGCTGAGCATCGTGGCGATCGCCGTGATGGGTGCAACGGTGACCGTGGCACACGCACAACAGCCCTCGTCGCTGCGCGCCGACATCGCGAGCATTGCTGCCGGTGATTATCCGTCCGCCCGCGCGGTGGTGAACATTGATGCCGCCGGTGTGTTCGACATCAAGAGCCTGACCGCGACGAATTTTGCCGCTACCGTCGGTGGCACGCCGGCGCCAATCCTGTCGGCCGACCTCGCCTCCAGCCAGAACGCGCCGCTGGACGTGCTCTTGCTCATGGACGTGAGCGGCAGCATGGCGGGCGAGCCCATGAAGCAGTCGAAGGAGGCGGCCAAGGGTCTTGTGCAGCAGCTTGCGCCCAACGACCGCGTGGCTGTGATGAGCTTCGCAGACACCGTCAAGCTGGTGCAGGACTACACGATCGAGCGCGGGAACGTGAACTCCGCGATCGATGGGCTGGCTGCCAAGGGCAACACGGCGCTCTACGACGCTACGGCCGCGGCGGCGTTCAAGTCGGGCACATCCGGTTCGGGCTCGACACGCCGCGCGATCATTCTGCTCAGCGACGGCGCGCAGGACGGCGTCAAGCTGAAGACTACGCGCGACCAGGCGCTCACCGCGGCGACGAGCGCCGGCGTGCCGTTCTTCGCCATCGGCGAGGGCAAGGGAATTGACCAGGCCTACCTCACGCAGCTCGCGACATCCTCGAGGGGCCGCTACCTGGAAGCGCCGAAGGCGACAGACCTTACCGGTCTCTTCGCTTCGATTGGAGAGCTGCTGACAAGCCAGTTCATCGTCACCTTCGACGCGAGCGCGGCGCCCGCCAGCGCCGATACGCCCGTCACGATCACACTGGACGCGGGCGGAACAAAGGCGACCGCACAGGCGACGTTCAAGCCGGGAGCAGCGTTTGCGCCACCGCCGATCGCCGTCGTGCTCACGGGCATCACCGAAGGCGAGTCCCTCAGTCAAGCGCGTGTGGTCATGGCGGTGTTCGATGCGACACAGGGGCTGACGCGGGTCGCGTTCTACGTCGATGGCGTCAACGTCTTTGAGACTGCGAAGGCCCCCTACGAGTTCACGTTCGATCCACACGCCTACGGCGCGGCATCGCACACGCTGAAGGCCGGCGTCGTCGCCGGCACGCGGACGTTTGATTCGCCAGCGGTGTCGTTTACGTCGACGATTGCCGCCCCGCCGCCGACGAGCAGCGGCTCCAGCTCCAGGCTGCCGCTCCTGCCCATCGCTGGCGGCGTGGCGTTGCTCGTCGTGCTGTTCCTGGCGGGAACGGTGGTCATGCGGCTGCGGCGAAGTGCGGGCGACATCACGATTAGCGGGCCGGCCGCCGATCAGCGCATCACGCCCTGGGTGGCACGCCACCGCAACCTCGAACCGCGTGCAGAAGAGACGGTGAACGAATTGCCGGCGGTCGCCGTGGAGGAGGTGGGCGAACCGATGGGTGTGCTGGTGTCACGCGGCGGTTTGCTGCTTGGCACTGAGTACGTCGTGGGCGGCAAGCCCGTGATCATTGGCTCGGCCGCGCGGTGCGCTGTCCGAATCAACGACCCATCGTTGGCGGGCGAGGAAGCGCGGATTTGGGTGCGCGACGAGCATCTCATGGTGCACAAGATGTCGCGGCTGAGCGATATCGCCGCGGATGGTGTCTCGGGCGGCTGGACGATCCTTCAGCCGGGCGACACGCTGGACATCGGCGAACACCGCTTCGAGTTCAGGCTTTGGGCGGAGCCGCCGCCGCCAACGGAAGACGAACCGCCAACGCCGGTGCCGAACATCCTGCGCGATCCGGACGCGCCTCGTCCGATCGGTCCGCGTCCGTCGACCGCGCCCGCCTCGGCGTCGGGTCTTGGCGTGATATGGCCGCGGGAGGAGGCGCCGCACGCTGCGCCCCCGGAGGACTCTCCGGATCTGGACGCCCAGGCCAGCTAGCCCTTCCTGTAAGAGTTCCGCCCCTCAGGCGTCTAACCCTAAAGCGGTCGCATCGGGATGCCGATCTTCATGTGGGAAATGCGGGAGCACCCGTAGGGGAACGCGCGGCGGTTCCCCGGGCGCCCCGAAGGCCCAACTGAGTACGGCCCGCCGGCCTGGAGCGGAGCGCTAGATGGTCAGTGCGAACACAGCGGTACCGCGCGCGAATGACGATACGCCGCTTGTGCTGCGGGCGATCCGGCGCGACCAGGAGGCGTTCGGCGAACTGTACGACCGCCACGTCGTACGCGTCTACCGTCATATCTACTACATGGTGGGCAACGCCGCCGAAGCTGAGGACCTCACCGCGCAGGCGTTCCTGCGGGCGTGGGAGGCCATCGAGCGCTACCAGGTGCGCGGCGCTCCGTTCGTTTCTTGGCTGCTCCGCATCGCCCACAACCTCGGCGTCAGCTACCTGCGCTCCAAACGCGATTCGTCGGAGCTGCACGATGGCATTGTGGACACGAAAGAGCGCCGGGATCCGGAGTGGTCGTACCAGCAGACGGCCGAGGAAGAGCTCGTACGCGAGGCGATTCTGAAGCTCCGCGAGGAGCAGCGTCAGGTGATCATCCTCCGGTTCATTGAGGATTTGGATTACAAGGAAGTGGCCGAGATTATCGGTAAGAGTGTCGCGGCGATCCGCGTCATTCAGCACCGTGCGCTCAATTCGCTGCGAAAGCAAATGAAGCTGCTGGATCCCGCCGCCTGACGTACAGATGCGCCTCCGGCCGTTCGGCGGACCCGATGACTGGCGCAAAGTGGGCGA
Source organism: uncultured Dehalococcoidia bacterium (assembly GCA_964458665.1). GTDB lineage: Bacteria > Chloroflexota > Dehalococcoidia > DSTF01 > JACRBR01 > JANXYW01. Next base: position 13,737 of record CAYWOO010000042.1, on the reverse strand, counting down.
GCAGGCGCCCGGAATCTACACAGGGTCGTAAAGCAGGGCGGCGTCGCGCCGATACCTATACAGCGTCTTGGCCTCCGGGCCTGATTCCGACATAGGGGATGAACCATGGCACAGAGAGCTGCGAGTGGTGCACAGGGCCGGACGAACCGGCGCTTCCTGTTGGTGGCGATTCTTCTCGCTGGACTCAGCGCGGCGCTGGTCTACGCGAAGATTTCGGCCAACGACACGTCGACCTCGACGACGGTCTCCGCGGGCGACCAGCAGGTCGTCGTCGCGAAGATCCCGATCAAGGAGCGGACGACCATCACGGCCGCGATGCTGGAAGTGAAGAGCGTGCCGCTGAACAGCGTCGCCGTAGGCGCGTATGGCGACATCAGCACGGCCGTGGGCAAGGTCACCAAATTCCCGGTGGAGGTGAACCAGCAGCTCGTCGGCAGCGCGGTCATCGACACATCGCGACCAATCGCCAACGCCGCGCTCTCGTACGTCGTCCCCACCGGCAAGCGTGCTATGTCGATCTCGGCGTCGCAGGTGGGTAATGCGGGCGGCCTGATCCTCCCGGGCGACTGGGTGGACATCGTTTGGGCCTGCTGCTCGGACCGCGTGGTGGTGTCGAAGACACTGCTCAGGAACATCCAGGTCGTGGCGGTCGCGCAGACGATCGTGCCGTCCGGGCCTGTCACGACTACCAACACAAACCCGACCGTGACAGCCGGCGCGCCGGTTCTGGCGCCTGGATCGACCAACCCCGTCGCTGCGAGCGACGCCGTGGCCGTCCCGGATGCTTCGACCGTCACGATGCTCCTGACGCCGGAGCAGGCGCAGATCCTGTTCCTCGCCGAGGCGGGTGGCAAGCTGCGCCTCACCGCCCGTGGTGTCGGCGACCAGGACACGCCGGATAGCGGCTACGTCATCGTGACACAGCCGGAACTGCTTCCCATCGACGCCATCAGCGCGCTTCCGGATGCGCTGAAGCCGGACGGATACAAGCGCTAAGAGAGAACGGGACCGAGGATCGGGCGTTCAGGCGAACGTAGGAGACGTAGTCGATGGCGAGAAATCCAGAAGTCGTCACCGTAGACCCGGACCTCGGAAGTCGGGCCGAGACGAAGCGCGCCGTTCAGATTGCCCACTTCACGGTCGTGGGCGAAGGCGGATACGGCGTCGAAGCGGTGACGGTCGCGAAGGAGCGTCCGTCGGACGTCTTCCTGGTGTCCGTCGAAGAGCCCGTCGCCCTTGCGCTCCAGACGATCGAATCGCTCGCCGACGTCGCGCCGGGCATCCCGACGATTGTGTATTCGTCGCTGGCCGATGCGCAGTCCGTCCGCCGCGCCATGGTGGCCGGGGCCCGCGACTATCTGGTCAAGCCGCTGAAGCCGGAAGACCTCAGCCGCGCCGTGTACGGAGTGCTGGAGCAGGAAGAGAAGAAGCGCCTGCGCGCCGACGGCCTGACCAGCGAGGCCGCCGCTCGTGGCACCGTGATCACCGTATTCGGCGCCAAGGGCGGCATCGGTAAGACCACCATCTCCACCAACCTGGCGGTGACCCTGGCCAAAATGACCGGCGCGAACGTCTGCCTGCTGGATATGGACACGCGATTTGGCGATGTCGCGATCATGATGGACGTCGCGGTCGAGATGAGCATCGCCGACGTGGCGCGCAAGATCGACGACATCGACCGCGACAAGATCCGCGACTTCCTGGTTAAGCACCACAGCGGCGTGTCGATTCTGCCGGCGCCGCTGCACCCTACCGAATGGCGCAACATGACGCCGCAGCACATCGAGCGAATCGTTGAGCTGCTGGCGCAGACGCACGACTACGTTGTCATTGACACGCCGGGCACGTTCAACGAGTTGATCGCGGCGACGCTGGAGCTGGCCAATCTGATCCTCCTGGTGACGAGCATGGACATCGCCAGTATTAAGGACACCGCGTTGGCGCTGGAGATGCTGCGCGCCGCCGGTGTTTCCGAAGACAAGGTCAAGTTGATGATCAACCACTCGACGGCGGCGAACAGCCTTCGCGAGGAGGATGTCTCGCGCGTGCTGGAGTACGACGTCTTCTGGCGCATCCCACACGATCTCAGCGTCTCGAGCAGCACGCAACTCGGCCAGCCGATCGTCGTGGCGAAGCCGTATGCCCGCGTCTCGCGCGCCATCATCGAACTGGCGCACGCGCTCACTGGCACCAGGCAAGAGAAGCGGGGGTTCCTCGACAGGGTCCTCGGCCGCTCCGCCTGATAAGCGAACGTAGGAGAACGTAGCATGACTCAGTTCCAGTGGCAGGCGCGAAAGATCCAGGCGGGCGGCGTCACAGGTGGCGGTTCGAACAATGCCGCCTCGCGGCCAGGCCAGCTGTCGCAGAACGTCGTCGCCCTCAACGAGTTGAAGTTCACGCTTCACCAGCGCCTCATCGAGGAGTTGGACCCGAACAAGCTTGAAGGTCTGGGCAAGGACAAGGCGCGCGAAGCCGTCGAGCAGGCAGCGCGCACGCTGATCGCCCAGGAGATGCCGGGCATCGTCGGCACGACGCGCGACGAGTTGGTCTCCGCCGTCGCTGACGAAGTTCTTGGCCTCGGACCGCTGGAGCCGCTGCTTCGTGACGGCAGCATTTCAGAAATCATGGTGAATCACCCGGACACCGTCTTCTACGAAAAGGAAGGCCGGCTCTACTTGAGTTCGGTGCGCTTCCGCGACGACCAGCACATCATGCGGATCGTGGAGCGCATCGTCGCGCCGCTCGGCCGCCGCGTCGACGAATCGTCGCCGATGGTGGACGCGCGTCTCGCGGACGGCTCGCGTGTCAACGTGATCATTCCTCCCGTCGCCCCCAAGAGCCCGACGATCACGATCCGGAAGTTCCGCGCCGACAAGATGACCTTTAGCGACCTGGTCGCCACCGGCGCACTGACGAACGAGCTCGCCGAGTTCTTCCGGGCCTGCGTGCAGGCCAAGCTGAACATCCTCATCTCCGGCGGTACGGGCTCCGGTAAGACGACGATGCTCAATGCGCTGTCGTCGTTCATTCCGGACACCGAGCGCATCGTCACGATCGAAGACCCGACGGAGCTTCAGCTCCAGCAGGGTCACATCGTCACGTTGGAGGCGCGGCCACCGTCGCTGGAGGGCAAGGGCGAGGTGACGCAGCGCGACCTCGTGCGCAACTCCCTGCGTATGCGGCCCGACCGGATCATCGTCGGCGAGGTCCGCGGTCCGGAAGCGTTCGACATGCTGCAGGCGATGAACACGGGCCACGAAGGCTCGCTGGGCACGGTCCACGCCAACACGCCGCGCGACGCCCTCGCCCGCATCGAGAACATGGTGATGATGGCCGGCTTCGAGCTGCCTGTGAAGGCCATTCGCGAGCAGATGCAATCCGCCATCCATATGGTGATCCAGATCGCCCGCTTCCCGGACGGCACGCGCAAGGTCGTAAGCGTGGCGGAGGTCTCGGGCATGGAGGGCCAGGTCGTGACCATGCAAGATCTGTTCCGTTTCGAGCAGACGGGCATCGACACGGACGGACGCGTCCTGGGCGAGCTGCGCACGACGGGGATCCGGCCGCGTTTCGCCGAGAAATTCGAAGTCGCCGGCATTCACCTGCCGTCAGACATGTTTACACCGGCAGGATCCTGATATGTTCGACTACTTGGCAGCAGTCGCCGCGCTTTCCGTGATGGCCACGATCGTCGTGACGCTCTACGCGTTTTACGGCAACACCGTCACGTCTTCGAACGTCCGCGGCCGTCTCGAAGGCCTGATGGCGGGTACCTCCGTTGTGGAAGCCGGCCCGCAGGCACTGCGCGGGTCGAAAACTGGCAAGAGTATGTTCTCCGGCCTGGCGCCGGGCGTCATGGGCGAAAAACTGGCGCACGAGCTGGAGCGCGCCGACATGTCGCTCCGTCCCGGCGAATACATCGTCATGCGCTTTGCCATGGCGGCCGTATTCGCCATCGTGCCCGTCTTCCTCGTGTCCGGCTGGCTCGCCTTCCTCATTGCTGGCGCTGCCGCGGTCATCGGTTACAACCTGCCGAAGTTCTACCGGAACCATCGGCGCTCGTCTCGTGTGGCGAAGCTCAACTCGCAGCTCCCCGAGACGCTAACGATGATGTCGAACTCGCTGAAAGCCGGCTTCGGCCTGCTGCAAGCGATGAGCGCCGCCTCGGAGCAGATGTCGCACCCGATCTCGACGGAAATGGCCCGCACCATCCACGAGATGAACATCGGGTCGAGCGCCGAAGTGGCGCTGCTCGCGCTCAGTGAGCGGTCGGACAGCTACGACCTGGATATCGTCGTGACTGCCATCCTGGTGCAGCGCACGGTCGGCGGTAATCTCGGCGAGATTCTCGACACGGTGGCCGAGACCATGCGCGAGCGCATCCGCATCCGCGGAGAGATCGCGACGCTGACGGCGCAGCAGAAGCTCACGGGTATCGTTCTTGGCATGATTCCCCTCGGCGTCGGCCTGCTGTTCCAGGTGATGAGCCCCGGCTATATCAACCCGCTGTTCACCACGCTCACGGGCAAGGGCATGCTCGTCGCCGCCGTCATTATGGAGACGGTCGGCGTAATGATCATCCAGCGCATCCTGGACATCGAGGTGTAATCATGGACACGATGGCGATGCTCATCGCGTTCTCCGTCTTCTGCACAATTATCTTCGCGCTGCTGGGGCTCACTGCGTCCGGGCAGTCGTCGGCGGCTACTGCCGCGCGCCAGCGCCTCGAAGGCTTCAAGCGCGGAGGCAGCGAAGTCGAGCTGACGCTTGTGAACCCGACGTTCGGCCAGCGGGTCATTTCGCCGTTCGTGCATGGAGCCGCCGAAGGATTCGGCAGTCTGCTTCCACGTTCGCTGCTCAGCGGCGTGCAGCAGAAGCTCATCTACGCGGGCGAGCCCATGAACATGCAGGGCTTTCTCACCATGGTGCTCGTCTCTACGGTTGCCTCCGCCGCGCTGGCGATCACGATCGTGGTCGTGTCGGGCGCGTCAGTCAGCGGCATGACGATCGCCCTGGCCGGCGGTGTCGCGTTCATCGGCTTCTATCTGCCGTTTTACCTGGTCGGATCGCGCTCGAAGGCGCGCCAGAACGCGATCATCAAGAGCCTGCCCGACGCGTTCGACCTGATCACCACCTGTGTGGAAGCAGGCCTCGGGCTGGATGCGGCCCTGGCGCGTGTCGCCGAGAAGGTGAAGGGCCCGTTCTCCGACGAACTGTCTCGTGCGCTGCGCGATATCGCGCTCGGCAAGTCGCGCCGCGATGCGCTGAAGGAAGTCGGCGAGCGCACTGGCGTGCCGGACCTCATCCAGTTCACGAACGCCGTCATTCAGGCGGAAGCGATGGGATCTTCCGTCGGCACGGTGCTTCGCGTGCAAGCGGACCAGTTGCGCGTGAAGCGCCGCCAGCGCGCCGAGCAGGCTGCCTACAAGGCGCCGGTGAAGATGCTCTTCCCGCTGGTGATATTTATCTTCCCGACGCTCTTCATCGTCATCCTGGGGCCGGCGATTATCACCATCATGCAGGGCTTCCCGAAGTAAGCATCTGCGTCTACTCGCCCCGCCTCACACGGACCGCTTTCGGGCGGTCCGTGTGTCTGTCGTCCGGCTGACTGCTACGATGGTGCGGTTCCAGTATCAGATGAGCGGAGGTGCATGTGATGTTCATTGCCATGAACAGCTTCAAGATCGTAGCCGGCAAGGAGAGTGAATTCGAGGAGGTCTGGAAGAACCGCGAGTCGCATCTGCAAAACGTGGCCGGCATTCTGCGTTTCGCGCTGCTGCGGGGCGACGCGGAGGGCGAGTACATCAGCCACAGCACGTGGGAGAGCCGTGACGCCTTCATGGCGTGGATGCAGAGCCCCGCGTTCGCGGCGGGACACCGCGGCTCATCGATGATGGGCATCGTCGCCGGGCCGCCGCAGGTGAAGCTCTTCGAGTCCGTGATCGCGCAGGAGTTCGCGGTAGCGACGGCGTGATCGTGGACGCGATACACGCCGGCCTCGGAAATCTTGCGACGCTGCGCGACGCGCGCAGCCACCGTGCATCGTCGTGGGACGCGACGGGCGGCAACGCCGACTTCTGGATCATCCGGCCAGGCGAGACGCGCACGATCGCCGATCTGCGCGGCCCTGGCTGCGTGCGGCATATCTGGATGACGACGATGTCGCGCGAGGATGCGTACCTCCGCCGGAGCGTGCTCAGGATGTACTGGGATGGCGCCGCGTCGCCGTGCGTCGAGACGCCGCTCGGCGACTTCTTCGGCGTCGGCCACGGCATGATGGCCGAGTTCTGGTCCCAGCCGCTCTCCATGAGTCCGCGCGACGGCCGCAGCTTCAACTGCTTCTTCCCGATGCCGTTTGCCGTGAGCGGCCGCGTGGACATCACGAACGAGGGCGAGCGTAGCCTCATCCTGTACTTCTACGTCGACTACGAGGAGTACGATCGTGCTCCGAGCGATGCAGCGTACTTCCACGCGCAGTGGCGGCGCGAAAACCCGACCGATGGCTGGGGCAAGAAGGGCGAGCCGCACACCAACGACGAGCGCGCAGAGGCGTGGACGCGGCCGAACATCGAGGGCGAAGGGAATTACGTCATCCTCGAAGCCGCCGGCCGTGGTCACTACGTCGGCTGCAACCTCAACATCGATGTCTTCGAGAAGCAGCAGAACGACTGGTACGGCGAAGGCGACGACATGATCTGGATCGACGGCGAGTTGACGCTGCGCGGATCGGGCACCGAGGACTACTTCAACACCGCGTTCTGCCCGGCGAAGACGTTCTCGGCGCCGTATCACGGGCTCACCGTGTACTCCGGCACCGATATCTGGCCGTGGTCGGGCAAGAACTCGATGTACCGATTCCACGTCGAAGATCCGATCCACTTCCGCGAATCGATCAAGGTGACGATCGAGCATGGTCACGCCAACGATCTCTCGAACGACTACTCCAGCACCGCCTATTGGTACCAGCTCGAGCCGCACGCCCAGCCGCACGCACTGCTGCCGGCCGCGGAGCGACTGCCGCGCGGGACAGGCTGGCGGTTGTAGACGGCGGGCAGCGTCAAGTCAGCGTCGAGGCGCGTCCGCTACAACGGCAACTCGAACAGCACGCCTGTCGGCGTGCGGCGCATTTCGCTGAAACCGAGCGCGAGATAGAACGCGATCGCGTCCTCCCATCCGGCGTTGGTCCCGAGCACGACCCGCGTGCAGCGGCGGATGCGTGCGTGCTCGACCAGGTGGGTGAGGATCGTCCGGGCGACGCCCTTTCGGCGATACACGGCGGAGGTCGACATGCGGGATACGATGGCCACGCCGTCAGGCCGCGGCGTCAGGGCGCCCGTACCGGCGATCGCGCCGTCAACCCAAGCAACGACGAAGAGCGCGTTGGCGTACGACGCCGCGATGTCGTTGAGGTCCGGGTTGAGGGTCTCGTCAATGGAGCCAAAGTGCTCGCCGAGGCCCGCAAGGATGAGCGCGCGCGCAGCGTGCTGATCCCGCGGCTCAAACGGCCGCACGAGAATAGTCGCGTCGCCAGTGCCCGTCTCTACCAACCCAACGATCCCTCTGTGTACTCCATGATCTCCGTGATGAACCCTAGTCCGCGGGCAGATCGCGCCGCACGAGATGGTACAGCTCGTCGCAGCGCAAGCCGTCGACGCGGCCCGATGCATCGCGCGTGAACAGGACATGCGCGCGCTCGCGGCCCTCCGGCTCCAGTGCGAAGAATGCCGGATCGGCTGAATCGGCAGGCCGCATCCGCAGTCCGTCCTTCCACGCGCCCCAGCGGCTGCGCAGCATCAGGCTGTCGCCATCGGCGGTGACGTGCACGCGGCCGATGCGCGTTGCGGGACGGAAATTCGTCAGCCGTCCGGGTGTGCATTCGTAGAGGCCGGGCGCGCTCGCCAGAATCGCCGGGTCAGTCGTGCGCTCACCAAGCGGCTTGCGTGGCGCATCGAACACCGCGCGCAGGATGCGGCTGAAGACAGGCGCCGAGCTGTCCAGCATGATGTTCATGTGCTGGATAACGGCGATATTCTCGCCGGGCACGAACGAGAAGTCCGTGTTCCAGCCGCCGAAGAAGGCGCCGCCGTGGTCGATGAACTGACGCCCGAAGCGCGGCGTTCGCGCGAACGCGAGGCCCCAGCTGACCATCCGGGGGTCGGGGCAGTATTGCGGCGCGATCATCGCATCGAACGTCTCTGGCCGGACGATGCCGCCGCCGCGCCGCAGCAGTGCCGACGCGTAGCGCGCCATGTCGGGGACGTTCGATTGCACGGCGCCGGCTGCCAGCATGCCTCTGTTGAACTCGCTGCGAAACTCGCCACGGATGTTGTGACCGTCGACGAATGGCTCATCCGGCACGTCGATTCCCGCGCGCGCGAACTGCTCGCGGTAGTCCTCGCCTGGCGGCCGGTGATACGGCGTCGCCAGCCGCTCATCGTGCAGATCCATGATGTCCGTGTCGCGCATACCCAGCGGCCCGAAGATACGGCGCTGCATGACATCCTGCAGCGGCGCCTTCTCTGCGCGGACGACTATCTCGCCCAGCAACGCGAAGCCGTTGTTGCAGTAGGCGCGCTTCGTGCCCGGCTCCGCCTCGACGACGATGCCCTTCGGGTAGAGCGTTGCGAAGTCGCCGGGCTCCTTCACTTCGGCGCGGTTTGGAGACGAGACCGCGGCCAGCGCACCCATCGTCGGCGCTTCGCCGATGCCGGAGGTGTGCGTCAGCAAGTGCCAGATCGTCATCGTCTCCGCGGGCCCGTCGAAGGCGACATCGGGCAGAAGATCGACGACGCGATCTTCCAGGCGAAGCTTGCCCTCGTCGACGAGCGCCATGACGCAGAGCCCGGCCATCGTCTTCGTGACCGATGCGATGCGCTGGCGCCGGACGGGATCCTGCGGCGCCTGCGACTCGATGTCGGCGTAGCCGAACCCCTCGCTGAACACCAGGTCATCGCCCACGACGACGCCGATGGCGATGCCCGGCAGATGCTGCTCCGCGACGACGGCGTTGGCGGCGTCGCGGATACGTTGGAAATCGGTCTCGAGCAGCGTGACCATGGGCACCCTCCGGTTTCCCGCATCGTACGACCCGGCCGCGCGGGGGTCTACAGCCGGGAGATCACCCGCGCTTGCCAGATCCATAGACCGCCCGTCCCGGAAACGCGCCGGTGAACTCGCCTTCGCGCAGCGCCGGCGTCCCGTTGACGACGACATCGCGCACGCCGACGGCGTACTGGTGCGGCTCCACCCACGTCGCGCGGTCGCCGACCGTCGCCGGATCGAACACCACAAGATCGGCAACGCAGCCGCGCTCGATGCGGCCGCGACGTACCAGGCCCAGGTTGTCGGCGGGCAAGCTCGTCATGCGGCGCACGGCCTCTTCGAGCGGGATCAAACGCTCCTCCCGCACGTACTTGCCTAGCAGGCGGGCGAACGTGCCGTACGCGCGCGGGTGGGTCGAGCGCTTGAGAAACGCACCTTCCGCCGCGGTCGAGGGTGAATCCGAGCCGAACGAGACCCACGGCAGGGCGATCTGTCGCCGCAGATTATCCTCGGAGATGCTGAAGTACGCCGTATCGATGCGCGATCGATCGCGCAGCACGAGATCCATCAGCGCGTCGATCGGATCCTTGCCTTCGGCGTCGGCGATCTGCGCGAGCGTCTTCCCTTGGCAGCCGCGATTTTCCTCCTTGCGCGTACCCAGCACCAGCACGCCCTCGGCGCCGCCGGCCGCTCGATAGAGGTTCTCCCATCCATCGGTGGAATGTGCGATGGCGTCATGGATCTCGGCGCGCGTCGCCGGATCGGCCAGACGCGCGAAGAGCTTCTCCGGGCCTCCGTCGTGGAAGCGCGGCGGGATGGAGTTCGAGAGCCCCGTCGCGCCGGCCGCGTACGTGTACATGTCGGCGGTGATCTGTTCGCCGGCGGCGCGCGCGGCTTCCACCATCTCGATCACGCGGTCGAGCTTGTCCCAGTTGTCGCGTCCGGCCTGCTTGAGGTGGTAGATCTCGGCCGGTACGCCGCCCTCACGGCTGATGCGCAGCAGTTCTTCGATCGCTGGGATCAGCGAGGCGCCCTCGTCGCGCATGTGCGAGATGTACTTGCCGTCGTACGGTGCGGCCGCCCGGCACAGCTCGATGAGTTCTTCGGTGGATGCGAAGAACGCTGGCGGGTAGATGAGCGAAGAGCCAATCCCCAGCGCGCCCGCGGACATCTCGTCCCGTACGAGGCTGCGCATCACGTCGAGTTCCGCGTCCGTTGCCGGACGATCGTCCTGACCCACGGCGTAGGCGCGCAGCGTCGTCGCGCCGATGTAGGACGCGATGTTCTGCGTCACGCCGAACTTCTCCGCGTGGGCGAGATATTCGGCCAGCGAACGCCACGGCACCTCAACGGGCATGTCGCCTTCGGCCATGCTCTTGCGCATGCGGGCCTGCATGTCGGGCGTCAGCGGGCCCATCGAGTTGCCCTCGCCGAAGATCTGCAGCGTGACGCCCTGCTTCAACTCGCCCATCGAACGCGGGTCTTGCAGCATGCTCATGTACGAGTGGCTGAGCATGTTGATGAAGCCGGGGGCGACGGCCAAGCCCGTGGCGTCGATCTCCATCGCGGCGCGGGCGTCGGTCAGCGGCCCGATAGCCGCGATGGTGTCCCCGGAAACGCCGATATCGGCGGCGTACGCCGCGCCACCGCCGCCGTCGTAGATATTGCCGTTGCGGAGGATCAGGTCGAACGTCTGGGTGGCGGCCGCCTCAGCCGTCACGCGCTCTCCTCGCGCCAGCGCACCTCGTAGACGCGCACGGGGTCTTCGAAGCCGCGAATTTCGGCCTCGCCCTGGTCGGCGAACATGAAGCCCTTGCCGGCGACGAGCTGGCGGACGACGTCGGACGTCAGGATCTCGCCAGGCTCCGCGCGCGCACAGACTCGCGCGGCAAGCTGAACCGCAGTACCGAAGAGGTCGTTGCCGTCGGCTACGGGTTCGCCGGCGTTGATGCCGATGCGCACCATGATCTGGTCGGCGGGATTCGCGTCGTTGTGCCGGGCGAATGCGCGCTGGATGGTGATGCCGCACTCCACGGCGGACGATGCGGTGAGGAACGATGCCATAATGCCGTCGCCGGTATGCTTCACCTGGCTGCCTCCGTGGGAGGCCAGCGCCTCGCCGACAATGGCGTTGTGGAGACGAACGAGGGACTGCGCCTCGGCGTCGCCCAGCCGCTGCGTGAGCGCGGTCGAGCCCTCCATGTCGGTGAACATGATCGTGCGGAAGCCGGCGCTGACGGGCGCGGACGGCGCATCGTGTGGCTGTGACGTCGCTTCGTGCGCGTGCGCGCGACGGGCGGCATTCGCCCGAGCCTCATCGACGCCGACGAATTCCTGTATCGCGTCCAGCACGGCCCGCATATCGCCCATGTACGGCGAGAGCGACGCGCCTTCGAGGATCTTCAGGCGCGCGTTGGGGATCGTCGCGGCGAGATTCTTTGCGACTTCAACGCTGAGCATCGGGAAGTCGCGCCGGTGGAGGATGAGGGTTGGTTGTGTAACCCGTGCGAGCAGGTCGGTGACATCGGCATCCTGATTTGACTCCCAGCATGCCTTCGCGGACTCGGCCGAAAGGCTCTCGCGCATGTATACCGCCACTCTGTGGGCAGCGTCGCCTTCCTCCCATCCGAACGTGGTGTGCGCCAGTGTTTCCGTAAACAACTCATAGTCAAGATCTCGAAGGCGTTCCAGCGCTTCCTGCGTCGTCGGATCGCGTTCGGCATCGGAAGCTTTCGCGACGGCACAAAAGAGGATGAGGTGTGACACGCGTTCCGGATGCCGGATTGCGTACGCGATGGCGATTGGGGCGTTGAAGTACATGCCGAACAGCGCGAACTTCTCTAGTCCAAGACGATCGACGACCGCTTCAAGGTCGAGGATATGGGTCTCGAGCGATGAGTTCGGAATCGCCCGCGTCGACAGTCCGGAGCCGCGGTTGTCGTAGCGGACGATCTGGTAGTGCTCGGTCAGGTGTTCGTACCAGTGACGCCACTCCGGAATCTGCCACTCCAGTTCAATGTGGCTCCACGGCAGAGCGGGAGGCGGATTGACGATGGCCGAGCCTTCGCCGATTGACCAGAGGGCGATGCTGACCCCGTCAGAAGTGGTGGCGTATTGGATGCGCGGCTCCATCCCAACATCGTAGCACGCGTTTACGCCGCACCGAATGCTGGCTGCGGCTACCGCGAGCTACGGGCCGCAGGCGCCCGGCGCGACCCCAAAGACGGCATACTCGGGCGTCGTGACGACGAGTTGTGCGCAAGGTGGCGTCACGCGGGTTGTGGACTCGGACGCACGGAGCAGGGCATGCTCGTTCGTCCGATACCGGGCATCGTACGCCGCGTAGACGATGACGTAGTCGACCTTGCGCTGTTGCAGGAAGGCGGAGTACTCGGCGGCCGACGGCCAACTCCGGCGGTCGATGCTTTCGGGGAACGGCTCAGAGTCGAGCCGGGCGCCGCCGCGCACGAGTTGATACATGCCGACTTTGCCGTCGCCGACCCGGAGGATGCGGTAGGTAGCGCCGGGGCGGAAGTCATCCGACCGGATGAACGCGTCCAGCGACGTGTCCGCCGTCCGCGTGAGCGCCGTCCACGCGAACTGATCCTTGCGAATCGGCACGAGGATCAGGTTGAGGGCGATGAGGCCTACGAGCATGATCGCCGGGATGCGCGACAACGGCGTGCGTTGGAGCAGGAGCCCGATGAACGGCGCCGCGACGACGAATGCGCGCAGACTGACGGTATCGACGAAGTTTGTGACGAGTGTACTGGTCGAGCTGTCGCCGACGGACGGCGATGCAACGACGAGCCAGGCAGCGGGCGCGGCGATCGCAAGCGAGAACCCGTAGCACGCCACAAGGCGTGCTTTGCGCGGCTCCCGGATCAGGCGCACAAGGACGATTGGTCCGGCGATGGGAAGCAGCACCGCCGGATGTGTCGCCTGCGCGAGGCCGAGCAGGACGCCGGCCGCGAGCCAATGCTCCTTACGCCAGAGCGCGATCGCCGCGAAGAGCATCGCCACGGCCCAGAGGAACGGCAGCTGTCCGAGCAGCGGACCTTCGACGAGCATGGGATTCGCGAGCAGCAGCGCCGTCCACCAGGCGCCACGCAGCGCCGGGAACGCCCACCACTGTGTGGCGATGACGCCGACGGCGCCGGTGACGAGCCAGAGTGTGACGATCCAGTCGCCGAAGATCGGACGGACCAGCGCGGCGGTGAACCACGGGACGAATCCATACGGAAAGGCGTACGCCTCGCCGTGTCCCAGCACGGGCATGTGCAGCGGTATGCCATGACCGTGCCAGAAGCGATCGCCGACGTACCAGACATGGATATAGTTGCTCAGCGAGTCGTTGGTGACGTAAATGCGATGGCTGAGAATGAGTGCGAGTCCGAGCAGCCACGCCGCGCCGATGATGCCCAGCGCAAGACGCCCCGCTACGGCGGTGCGCGCCGAGGTCGGTTCAGTGCTTCCGTTAGCCTGTACGAGCATGAGCATCAACTCCCGCAGCGCGCATCATATATGGTGACCGCGATCCGGCCACCACCGGCAGGCACTGGTGATAGCGCCGCGACCTGGCTGCGTGCCATCGCGGCCACCTCGTTTGGCGCGATCGTATTGCCGGCGTCGGCGGCGATCGGCTCTCCGGTTCACGCAGCGATCTGGCAGGGCGTCGTCGGCGCCCTCATCGCG
>CAYWOO010000041.1:0-14406 GCA_964458665.1 uncultured Dehalococcoidia bacterium | reverse complement strand
CGCTCGCGCCCGCCTGCTGCCGCCTGTGTTGTTCGATGAGCAGGTGCATCGATCGCATGCAGAGGCCGACAAGCTATGGAGAAGCGCTGTGGAAATCGGCGGGCGCCGTGGCTACCCGATGCTCGATGTGTTGTGGCAAATTCGTGGTTTGCTCGATCGTCTCGTCGGTGGTCCCGGGTTGAATCGCTCGGGACCAACCGCCAGCGACGTACGCGTCGGCGACCGGCTTGATTTCTGGCGCGTGGTCGAACTCGACGCCGGGCATCGCCTACGTTTGCGGGCATTGATGAAGGTTCCGGGCACGGCCGAGTTGGAGATCGCCGTGCAGCAGGAATCGGACGCAACCGTCCTCGTGCAGACAGCGCGCTTCACACCGCGTGGAATCGTGGGCCGTCTGTATTGGTGGGCGCTTTATCCGGTGCACCTGCTTATTTTTTCGGGCATGGCGCGGCGCATCGTTGAGCGAGCCGAGAAGCGGAGCGCCTAGTCGGCAGCGGCTCGTGAGAGTGGCCGCCGTACTGGGTGCGGTGCGACCGAGGAAGACGGCGCGGAGCTGAGGGCAACACACGAAGCCGACGTCTCGATTCAGCAGCGTGTCGATCCGACATCAGCTGGCGCTTGGAGGGCGATTGAACAGAGTACTGGTCACGGGCGCAACTGGCTTCATCGGCCTGGAGGTCGCCCGTCAACTATCCGAGAGGGGTACCCGACCGCGCCTCCTGGTGCGGCGCCCGCTTCGAGGCGCGCTGCTGGCCTCGATGGATGCTGAATTGGTGCAGGGCGACTTGGAAAGTCCCGAGAGCCTGGAACGAGCTGTTCAGGGAGTCGATACCGTAATCCACTTGGGCGCCCGGGCAGTGTTCGAAGAGTACTCCCTGGTGAGGCCGACTATTGTCGATGGAACCGTATCACTCATGCAGGCTTCGATGAACGCCGGCGTGAAGACATTTGTGTTTGGCAGCAGTTTGCTCGTGTATGCCAGCCAGGAGACGCCGATCGATGGCCGTACTCCGGCGGAGCCCCGATCCGGCTACGGTCGAGCAAAACTCGAAGCGGAACAGCGATTAGTGCCGATGGCGGAGCAAGCCGGGATCAACCTGGCGGTGATCCGCCTGCCACATGTGTACGGCGCCCGAGATATCATGTTCGAGCAGGTTAAGAGCGGGCGGGTTCTCTTCCCCGGCTCAGGCAACAATCTCTACGCCCAGTTGCATGTCGAAGACGCCGCACGAATTCTTATTCGGGCTGGCGAGGTGGGGTGGCGAGGCAAGACCCCGGTTGCCGATCAGTTGAACGTGACCTGGAACGACTTCTTCGACGTGATAGCCAAGTTCTACCCAAGATTTCGGCGGTACGGTATCCCCACCTGGATGGCCACGCTTGGTACGCGCGCCTACACTCCCATTCGACGAACGCGACGGATGCCATCTGTCTACACGCCCGACGCAGTGCACGGATGGAACCTGCATCTCCCCGTTGAATCTGGTCTGCTTTGGGATGAACTTGGCCTCATACCCAAATATCCGTCCGTTAACGAAGGCATCCCGGCTGCTCTTGACGAATGCGTTTCCTTCCAGTGGATACACTCGCTCGACGATCACAAGGCATGATTAAGTCAAACATGATGCTGGACAGCTGTTCGTTCTGCAATCGAACGTGCGAGTTCTAGAGGATGTGCGTTTCTCTGAAATCGTCAATAGCAGCTAGCCGATTTCCACGAGCGACCTTCGGACGTGATGGCTCCGCTCGACCTCCCGGAGCCCGGATCCTGCACGCGTGCGACTATCTGAGACGATATACGCCGCGAATCGATCGAGATGTGCCGTCGTGAACGTCATGGTCGCCGGAATCGACCCGCAACCCGGACGTTTTCAGGGGATTGACGACGCGTGGCGCGAATAGCAATCGTCGGCGCCGGCGTTTCTGGTCTGCGGTGCGGGTCCGAACTGCGCGCTCGCGGGCACGATGTCGTCGTGTTCGAGAAGTCCAGAGGCCTGGGCGGCCGCGCATCGACCCGACGAAGCGAGCAGGGAGCGTTCGATCACGGCGCGCAGTACTTCACCGCCCGCGACCCGCGATTCGCCAGCGAGGTGCGCGGCTGGATTGCCGCCGGTGACGCGGCCGAGTGGCGCGGCCGTATCGTGTCGCTCCGGAGTGGTGACGCGTTGCCGGTGAACAGTGGCGGCCCGCGTTTTGTCACAGTTCCCGGGATGAGCTCGCTGGGCAAGCTGCTCGCCGGCGGCCTCTCCGTCCGCACCGAGAGCGAGGTGGCGCATCTTGAGCGCACCTCGTCGCGCTGGGTACTTCATCTCGATCGCACGGGTCCCGTCGGGCCCTTCGAGGCCGTCGTCTTGGCGATTCCCGCGCCCCAAGCCCAGCAACTGCTTGGCGATGTTTCGGCAATCGCTACGCGCGTGCGCGACGCCGGAATGGAGCCTTGTATCGCGCTCATGGCGCACTACCCGGTGAGCCCCAATCTCTCGTTCGACGGCGCATTCGTTGAGGACAGCCCCCTTTCCTGGATCGCACGCAATGGCTCCAAGCCGGCGCGCGGTCCCGATGCGAACTGGGTTTTGCACGGGAGTTCCAGTTGGTCCGCCGCGCACTTCGAACGCGATGCATCGTGGCAGACCGAGGCGATGTTTGATGCCTTCGACGAGGCTGTCGGGCGAAAGCTCTCACGTTCTGCTGTGACCGCCATACGCTGCTGGCGCTACGCTCGCCCGACGAATCCGCTCCCCGATGAGTGCTTGCTCGATGCCGAGATGCTGCTCGGGGCGTGTGGGGATTGGTGCGGCGCACCTCGGGTTGAAGGCGCTTATCTCAGCGGTCTAGCACTGGCCGAATCGATATCCAGAGTGCTTGCTGGCCGCTCCTAGACACGGCGGGCTGTTCCGGGTTCTGGTGCGATGCGTCGGCCGGGAGATCCCGCTGGAGCACACGACCACGTGGTAGGGAACGGCACAGAACGTGACACGTTGGTACGACGAGATCGGTTTTGCTAACCAAATCCGTGATACGCGACGACACGGAACGGTACAGAACGCAACGCAGTGGTACGAAAATATGGTCGGGGCGACAGGATTCGAACCTGCGACCTCCTGACCCCCAGTCAGGTGCTCTACCGGGCTGAGCCACGCCCCGAACGGAGTGATCTTATCACGACGCGGACATCGCGCTCAATCGAGTGGAGAGCCACTCTTCACGGGAGCAGGGCTGGTGCGTGCGCGGCGACCATCGCCGCTAGTACAACTTCTCCGGCGCGTGCCCCGCGTCGAGCGCCTTCTCGATGACTTCGACGGGGATGGCGTCGAGCTTCGTGTGGTCGCGGAGGACGGCGGCCCAGCGGGGCTGCTCGTCGGCGGGCATCCACTGCGTGGTGTCCCAGAGCTGGGAGCGCAGGAAGCATCGGGGGCAGTGGAGGAACAGCTCTTCGACGTGCATGACGATGCCGAGCAGCGGCTGCTTGCCCTGCACGGCGCAGCGTTCGAGGATGCCCGGATCGCGCACGAGCTGCGCGCGGCCGTTGACGCGCAGCGTCCACTCGACACCGGGGATGATCATCAGCATGCCCATGTGCGGGTTGGCGAGGATGTTCTGGAGCGAGTCGGCGCGCTGGTTGCCGGGGCGGTCGGGGACGACGAGCGTGTGCTCGTCGAGCACCTGCACGAAGCCGGGTACGTCGCCCTTCGGCGAGACGTCGCAGCGGCCGTCGGCGCTGGATGTGGCGATCAGCGCGAACGGCGAGCGTTCGATGAAGGCGCGCGCATGTTCGTCGATGTGGTCGATCTCTTTGGCGAGGGCGGGACCGCTCGGCGGCGGGATGAACTCGCGCAGCTGATCGAGCGTGGTGATGGTGTTGGTGAAGGTGGTTTCGGTGACCATTGTTTGCTCCGAGTGTGCGAAATTGGCGTGAAGCGATCATAGCACGATGGGGTTTGCACCACAGAGACACAGAGGCACAGAGGTTTTTGTTGGGGCGTTTCGGGGAGGAGGAGTTCACCGCAGAGCCGCAAAGACGCAGAGGTTTCTCCGCGAGGTAAGAAGCATTTCACCGCGAAGGCGCGAAGGACGCGAAGGGTCTGTTGGGATTAACCACAGAGGACACACAGAACACAGAGGTTTTGTTGGGGAGAAGGAATTCGCCGCAGAGCCCGCACGGGCGGACACACAGGTCCGCCCGTACAGTGGAATCGCTCGTTCTGGTCAGGCGTTTGGGACGATGATGGCGCCTTCGGCTTCGTTGCCTAGCGCTGTGGCTTGGCCGCGGGCGTGTAGCAGGGCCGTGTAGGCGGCTGTGGCGGCGTCTAGTTCGTCGTGGGTTAGGGCGCGGGGGATGTCGGCGAGGGTGGGGATGATGGTGGTGAGGTTGTTGCGGAGCCAGGTCACGCCTTCGGTGGTGGTTTTCTTTGGCATCTTTTTGCCGAAGAGGATGCACTTTGTGGCGTAGGGGTAGACCTCCAGCGCGCGCAGCCCGCGCGCTTCGAGCGTGCGGCGGAGGGCGATTCCGCGTTCGGTCATGGCGCGGATGATCGTCTTCTTCGTCGTGAAATAGAGGCCATAGCCGAGGGCTCGGACGGCGAGTTCGCTCTCGCGGATGCCCTTCGGCGATGTCGGCGCGCACGAGTGCGCCGGATCGAGGCAGTCGAGTCCGGCGGGGAGGCCGAGCGGGCAATCGATGGCGACGGTGCGGGCGCCGGAGCGCTCGATCAGCGCGATGATCTCCGCGTCGTCGCCGGCGAGGCCGATGTTGAGCAGCGTGCCGGCGTCGTCGAGCACACAGTAGCCGGATATGCGGCCGTGGCTGGCGAAGTCGAGGCCGAAGTACGTTTTGGGCACTGCTCGTGTGGCGATCAGCCGAGGACGCGGCCGCCGACGACGATGGCGAGGCCAGCGCCAGTGACCAGCGCGAATTCGAGCAGCACTGTGTGGTCGAGGTGGTCGGTAAGGTAGTGCGAGATGACGCCGGTCGTGAGGTAGAACACGAGCAGCAAGAAGACGCCGGCGAGGAAGCCCTCGAGCGGCACGAAGTAGAGCACCCAGCGCGCTTCGCCGACGATGACGCCGATGACGGCGGCGAAGACGAGCGCACGGATCGGGTCGGCCTCCGCCTCGCGGAACACCTCGATCGAGAGCAGCATGCTGACGAGACCGACGGCAAACGCGGCGGGCGCCAGTTCGACATCGAACCCGTAGACGACTGCGTAGAAGCCGAACGCGGTCAGGTAGGTGATGACGTTGAGGACGAAGCGCGCGGCGGGATATGACTCGCTGTGTGGCTCGACGGACACGTGCTCGGCGTAGAGCGCGGCGCCCATGAGCGTGCCGGCGCCGATGACGGCGGGCGCGGCCCAGTAGCTGAGCACGACGTCTTCGAGGAAGAGCCCCGCCGAGAGCGAGAAGAGCACAGGCACGAACAGGTGCGGCGCCGTGTCGGCGATCGTGTGGAAGTCGGCCTTCGGATGCAGCCGGTAGATGCCGTCGGCGCCGAGCGCGACGAGCGCGGTGATGACCAGCAGGATCCACGGTCGCGGCGGGTCGACGGTGATGAAGAGCGCCAGCCCGATCGCGAAAACGATCGCGAGGAGCGGGATGCGGCCGGTCCGCGCCGACTCGCGGAAGTGCGATGCGGGCGGCCAATCCTGCGCGGCCGTGGCCTGACGGTCGATCATGGGAGATGTTGCCATCGGTGTGTCGATCTTAGCCACAGGGTCCTTGAGGTGTCAACCGGCTGGTACGAATCCACAGATTTCACCGGCTGGACGACGGGGGAAACAAGGACGTCGCGGATTTCACGGATTGGGGGTGGGAGACGCTTCGGAGATGTCGATGTCAAGGAAACATCAACGTAGCGTGGGGCATCGCGCGTTCACGACGGGAGTTCGTTGTTGGTACGAGCAGCGCGCGGGCTTGAAAGCCCGCGCTACGTGGTACGCACCTATGCACCGCCGTGAGGGCTACTTGGCGCGCTTCGTTGCTGGCTTCTTCGGGGCGGATGGCTCCTTCGATCGCGCTGCGGCGGACTTTGTTGCGGCTGGGCGCTTTGGGGTGCGAGCGATGGTGATCGGAGCGGGCTTCTTCTTCGCCGGGGGCTTCTTCATCCAGGCGATGGGTTCTTCGCCGTAGAGTTCGGCGCCGTTCGACCACCACATGCGTTCGCGCGCGTCATCAGGCACGTCGAGCAGGTCGAAGATGGTGTCCCAGCGGCGGATGTGCTCGGCGATCTTTTCGGGCTGCGTGTCGGAGCCGAAGATCAGCTTCTCGAACCCGATCTCGTGGCCGATGAGGCGGCGCTCGAGCGCGTGGCGCTCGATGGTGCTGCCGCCGCTGAAGTCGAAGTAGACGTTGTGGCGCCAGCGCGCGACGGATGCTGCTTCGTCGTAGTTGCCGGTGCCACCGAGGTGAGCGCCGATGAGCCGCAGCCTTGGGAAGTTGTTGGCGATGGTGTCGAGGTGGAACGGCCGCATGCGCGTGGCGGACATGTTGCGCGGCTGCGCGAAGACGCCGGACTGCGCGCGGCGCAGGCCCTCCGCTGCCTCGGCGTTGCGGCGCGGGTGGGTGACGCGGTAGTCGATGCCACCGCCGATGACCCCCATGTGCAGCAGGATCGGCCAGCCGAACTTCTGCGCCGCCTCGTACACGGGAAAGTACGCCTCGCAGTCGTAGTCGCGCTGGACGCCGATCATCTTGAGGCCGCGATAGCCCATGCTGCGCAGTTCTTTGAGGCGCGCTGGCGTCGTTGTTTCGGGATCGATCATCGCGGTGGGGATGAAGAGATCGGGATGGCGCTGGGCGTGCTTGATTGCGGCCTCGTGCGAGATGCCCCACCGGCCGCCGCAGAGGAAGTTCGCCTTCGTGACGCCGGCGGCTTTCGCCTGCTTGTACAGGTTCTCGACGAGCGGCCTGGGATCGGAGTCGGGCTTCTCCCAGTTGCGGGGGAAGTGCATGTGGATGTCGAAGATCTTTCGCACGCTGGCCTCTTTCCGTTTTCGGGGGAACCACAGATTTCACAGATTACACAGATTGGGTTGGTAGCGGATCGAACCTCCAAACCCAGCTTGTAGCGTGGGCTTTCCAGCCCGCGCGGCGTGCGGCGGTAGCCACCATCAGCGCGTTTCACCGTAGCACGTGCATCATCGACCGCACATGTAGCGTGGGCGCTGTCCGGGCGTGGGCCGCTCATACGGTGATCGCGCGGACTGAAGTCCACGCTAACGTGTTGTGTGCGGCGGGCAGGCTCGGTATGGAGAACGCGCGGGCTGGAAAGCCCGCGCTACGGTGTTGGGATGGTGCTCGACGCATCGTGTGGGGCGCCGGCACTACGGCTTCGGCTTTGGGTCGGGGATGAGGCCGGCGCCTTTTTCTCGGATCAGTTTGCGTTCGGCGATGGTCGATTGCGGCTTGTCGAGGCGGTACTGCTTGACGAGGTTGTCGAACGAGAGGTCCGGGCTCGACGCATCGATCATCTTGTCGTACTTGGGGTCGAGCTGGTCGATCTGCGACTTCATCGAGAGGTGGAACTGGAACTTGCTGATCATGCGGGTGAGCTTCTTGCTGCCGCATTCCGGGCATGGCGGCGCGAAGTCATCGTCCGGGATGCGACGCGTGATCACTTCGACGAACTGGCGGCATTTGTGGCAGGCGTATTCGTAGATGGGCATGGGGTGGAGTCTTTCGGTCGTTCGGTCGATCAGTCTTTCAGCAGTTCAGCATGTCAGCTAATCAGCGGGGCGGCAACTCGGCCAGTCGCGCTGCTTCAGAAGGCGTTAGCTGAAAAGACGCGAAGCGTGGAGCGCAGGCGCCCCCGCCTGCAGGCCGGCGGAGCCGGACCGACGCAGTACAACCCCTCATGCCACAGGTTGCCGTCGCGTGCGCAGAAGAAGCTGCGCGACTGGCCGAGTTGTTCACGAGTAGAGGGCTTCTTGCGTGGATCCGGGCGACTCACAGGCGGGGACGCCTGTGCCACTCTCGCCTGATGTTAGGAGCGGCGGTCGAGGACGTATTCGGCGATGTCTTCCAGGGACGCGCGGGCGGGGGTGTTGGGGAGGGGCTTCAGCGCTGCGAGCGCGCGGTCGCGGAAGTCGCGGGCGACGGCGTAGGACTCGTTGAGGATGTCGGAGTTGAGGACCATGTAGACGGCCTCGGCGACGTGCTCGGTTTTCGGCTTCTTTGTACGGAAGGCTTTCTTGATCGGGTTGTCTTTGGGGTGGCGCTCCATGAGGATCAGGGCGGGCAGCGTCAGCGTGCCGGCCATGAGGTCGCTGCCGATCGGTTTGCCCATCTCGGCTTCGTCGCCGGCGAAGTCGAGAATGTCGTCGACGATCTGAAACGCCATGCCGACGTTGAGGCCGTAGGTGCGCAGCGACTCCTGCTCGTCGGATGAGCAGCGCGCGACCATCGCGCCGCCCTCGGCCGACGTGGCGAAGAGCGATGCCGTCTTGCCTTCGATGCGGCCGAAGTACTTGATCGTGTCCTGGCCGTAGTCGTAGGCGCTCATGTCCTGGTGCAGCTCGCCGCCAGCGATCGCCATAATCGTGTGCGCGAACAGGCGCACGACCTTCGTGTTGTCGGTGCGCGAGATCAATTCGGCGGAGTGGGCGAACATGTAGTCGCCGAGCATGACGGAGACGGAATTGCTGAACAGCTCGTTCGCCGTCGGGCGGCCGCGACGCGACGGCGACGCGTCGATCACGTCGTCGTGGACGAGCGTGGCGGTATGCAGCAGCTCGATCGATGCGGCGAGCGGCACGTGCACGTCGATGTTGTACTCGCCGAACTGCCCGGCGAGCAGGGCGATCGCCGGTCGCAAGCGTTTACCACTGACGGCGAGGACGTGCGCCAGCATCTTCGACAGCGCGGGAAAGCTCTCGACGTGCTTGATGCGATCGAGCGCGTCCTCGACGAGGCGGAGGTCTTCCTGCACGGGGCCGTAGAGCGAGGCGACTTTCATGGCCATGGCCCGCTCCTTCCGGCTACGGGGGCTGCGGTGTTCGACGGCTGAAATCCTGCGTCACGTGCAGGCGGGACGCCTGCGCCACGCGCTCCGTTCGCGCCACGTATTCCGCGCGCGCTACCGAATGAGGCGATGCCTAGCAGACGCTCTGCGTTGCGTGTGGTTGCTGCGGCGACATCCGCGAGGGTGATGCCCTTCAGCTCGGCGATCTTCGCCGCAGCCTCTGCGACGTATGCGGGCTCGTTGCGCTTGCCACGGAACTTCTGCGGTGCGCCGTACGGGCTATCGGTCTCGATGACGAGATGCTCGAACGGGATCGCGCGCGCGACGTCCGCAAGCTGCGCTGCTTTCGGGTGCGTGACGGATGTGTGGATCGAGATCATGAAGCCCAGCTCGACGTAGCTGCGCGCCATCGCGGCATCTTCGCTGAAGTAGTGCATGATGCCGAGCGGACGTCCATCGGGCAGCCGCCCACCCGTCTCGCGCGACCAGTCTGTCAGCAGAGGCAGCATCTCTGCGTGCGCCTCCCGCGCGTGGACGGCGATCGGCTTGCCGACGCGACGCGCCGTCTCCAACTGCCTACGCAAGACTGCTATCTGGCGATCACGGGGCGAGAGGTTGCGGTAGAAGTCGAGGCCGATCTCGCCGACGACGGCGACCCTGGGGTGCTGCGCCAGCTCCTCCAGCGCATCGAGATCGGCGTCTGTCGCCGCTTCCGCGTCGTGCGGATGCACGCCGACTGCGGCGAGCACGCATTCGTGACGCTCGGCGAGCGCCACTGCGAGGCGGCTGTTCGCGGCGTCGACGCCGAGGGTCAGGATCATGGCGACACCGGCTTCGCGCGCGCGATCGATGACGGCGTCGCGATCGCCGTCGAACTCCGCGTCGTGGATGTGGCTGTGCGTATCGATGAGGCGCATATCTACGCCGACAGGCGCGCTTCCCCTTCGGCCTCGGTGACTTCGATCTTCTTGAAGAGCGGCTCCGGCTGGCGCAGGGCAGTCCCCGGCACCGGCAAACGCGCCTCCCACCCGGAGCCCTCGATCGCGCCGTCCAGTCCCAGGTATTCGTGCACCTTCTGGCTGGAGAACGGCAGGTACGGGTAGAGCGCCACTTTCAGCGCGTTTATAGCACAGAGCGCCACATAGAGGGATGTGCCGGTGCGCTCCTTGTCAGTCTTCGCCGTCTTCCACGGCTCCGTATCGCTGAGGTAGCCGTTCGCCTCCTGCGCGAGCGCCATGGAGGCGTGCAGCCCCGCTTTGAGGTGCACCGCCTCGATGTGCGTCTGCACGACGCCGGTCAACGCGGCCGTGTGATCGAGCAGGGCCTGATCGCGCGCGTCGTACGAGCCGGGCGCCGGCACGATGCCGTCGAAGTTCTTGTGCGTCATCGCCAGCACGCGGTTGACGAGATTGCCCCACGTCGCGACGAGTTCGTCGTTGTTGCGGCGCACCAGCTCCGCTTCCGTGAGGTCTGTGTCCGATGTCTCGGGCAGATTGGCGGCGAGGCAGTAGCGGATGGCGTCGGGCTGATAGCGCTCGAGGTAGCTGAGCACGGAATCGCCGACGCCCTCGCTCTTCGACGCTTTCTCGCCCTTGAAGGTGACGAACTGGTTCGCCGGCACATCGAACGGCAGGTTGAGGCCGCGATAGCCCATGAGGATCGCCGGCCAGATGATCGTGTGGAACGGGATGTTGTCTTTTCCTATGAAGTAGTAGGTGAGCGCCTCGGGATCTTCCCACCACTTCCGCCACGCCTCCGGCTCGCCGCGCTGCTGCGCCCACTCCTTCGATGCCGAGAGATAACCCATGACGGCCTCGAACCAAACATAGATGCGCTTGCCCGGGCCGAGGTCTTCGACGGGAAGCGACACGCCCCACTCGAGGTCGCGCGTGATCGCGCGGTCGTGCAGGCCCTCTTCGACGAAGCCGATGCTGAAATTCAGCACGTGCTTGCGCCATCCCTCTCGCGAGCGCAGCCAGTCAAGCAGCGGCTCCTGGAAGGCGCTGAGCTTGAAGAAGAAGTGCTCGGTGTCACGCGATTCCGGCATGGCGCCGGTGAGCTTGCTGCGCGGGTTGATCAGCTGGTCGGGGTCGAGCGTGCGGCCGCAGTTGTCGCACTGGTCGCCGCGCGCCTTCTCTGACGAGCAGTGCGGGCATGTGCCCTCGACGTAACGGTCGGGGAGGAAGCGCTTCGCCTGCGGGTCGTAGAACTGCGACGTGGTCGCTTTGTAGATGTAGCCGTTTTCCATCAGCCGGCTGAACACGTCGTGCGTGACGTCGGCGTGGTTCTGCGTGCCGGTCGATGTGAAGAGATCGAACGAGATGCCGAGCTCGCTCCAGTAGCGGAGGAACTCCGGGTGGAACTGGTCGACGACCTCCTGCGGCGTGCGATGCTCGTTGTCCGCGCGGACGGTGATCGGTGTGCCGTGCTGGTCGCTGCCGGAGACCATCAGCACGTCGTCGCCAACCATGCGGTGGTAGCGCGCGAAGATATCGGCCGGCAGATACGCGCCCGCGATGTGGCCGAGATGCAGCGAGCCGTTCGCGTACGGCCAGGCAACGGCAACAAGAATGCGGCGCGGCGAATGTGCGTTCGTAGTCAAAGCTTCGGAATTCTATCGGATCGGTGCGCTTGGAGACGGGATGCGCGAAGCGGGAGACGAGACGGCCACACCGTCCGGCGTTGATCTCGCCGCCGTAGTCAAGACGTGCGTCCGAGCACCGTCGACGCCATATACTTCAGTCGGGAGAGATTCACGATGGTGGCTATCTGGCGATGGGCCGGTTCAACTGTTCTTCTCGCAATTGTGCTCGGTGCGTTCATGGCACTCGACAGGACGACGCTGCACTGGTACGTGTCGGAGTCGCAAGGTTCAGCAGTCCGCAACCGCGATCTCACTCCGGCTCCAGGTGCACCCGTCACGGTCATCCCCACCGTCACCCCGCAATTCACCGCGTTTGAAGCCCAGGCACTCGCCGTCCAGTGGATCAACGACACGTTCCAAACGTTCGCCGGATGGGACTGCGCAGAACCCGAACTCAATGAGGCCCGTTCTAGATGGACGGCGATTTGTACCGAGCGCGAGGCCGAAACCCCTGAGGTGCGAGTCATCTCGGTGGACGCGGAAACCGGGGCTGCCCGCGACCTCGTGAATCATTGAGCCAACGCAACAACTATGTCAGCGCGGCCCCTCGGGACGGTGCTCCTGCTGCGCATGCCAGGCGGCGTAGGCGGCGCGGCGGGAGAGCTTTGCGCGCTTCATCAGCGCGGCGACGCCTAACTTTGCGGGGACGCCTTCGGCTTTTAGCGCGGCGATGATCGTGGGGACGTCGGCGGGCTCGTCATCGTCCGGCGATGGCGCGGCGCCGCCCTCGATCACTAGCGTGAATTCGCCGCGCGGATTGGCGAAGTGCGTGATCGCTTCGGAGATCGGGCCGCGCCAGATCTCTTCGTACACCTTCGTCAGTTCGCGGCAGACGGCGATGCGGCGGTCGCCGAGCGCTGCCAATGAGTCGGTCATCGTCGCGACGACGCGGTGCGGCGATTCGAACGCGACGAGCGTGTCGCCGCACGCAGCGGCGTCCGCGAGCGCGCGCCGGCGCGGTCCGGACTGGCGTGGCAGGAAGCCGAGGTAGTAGAAGCGCCGCGACGGCAGGCCGCTGGCAGCGACGGCAGCGAGCACGGCCGACGCGCCGGGGATCGGCACGACGGCGTGGCCGGCTGCGAGCGCGGCGACGACGAGGTCGTAGCCGGGGTCGCTGATGCCGGGCATGCCCGCATCGCTGACGACGGCTACGTCCCCGGCGGCGAGGGCGTCGAGGATCGTGGGAGTCTTCGCGATCTTGTTGTGCTCGTTGTAGCTGGTGACGCGGGCTTTCACGTCGAAATGGTCGAGCAGGCGGCGTGCGGTGCGCGTATCTTCCGCGGCGACGAGCGCCACATCGGCGAGCACGCGGAGTGCCCGCATGGTTATGTCGTCGAAGTTGCCGATCGGCGTCGCGACGAGGTAGAGGGTACTCACCGGACCGCGCCATCCGGCGCGAAAAGATATGGGCGAGCGCTATAGCGTTTCACTGGCTTACGCCGAACATCTTGATCTCCCAGATACGATGGCGGTACACTCAACGAAATCATATCCCCCGAAGGGCCCTCAGGGGCGCACAGACAGACGAACATAGAAGTAGCTAGCACGGCACACCGGTAGGAACGCCTCCGCCGGCCTCGATCTCGTCATACCCCCAGCGGGCCGTAGGCCGGCAGCCGGGTGGGGCGGGGCGGGGACCACAAGCAGCGAAGCCGAAAGGCGGGCAGGCCCGGCGGCATAGTTGGAGGTACCCGAACCAATGTCACAACCACAGTTCAAGGAAATGCGGCGCGCGTACGGTTTCGACGACGTCGCCATCGTCCCCGGCGGCCACCACACGATCAACCCCACCCTGGTAGAACTCTCCTTCAAGCTCGGCGCACTCGACTTCCCGCTGCCGTTCATCGCCGCCGCAATGGACGGCGTCGTGGATGTGCGCATGGCCGCCGAGTTCTCCAAGCTCGGCGGTCTTGCTGTCTTGAACCTTGAGGGCGTACAGACCCGCTACGAGGACCCCGACCCGGTGCTGCGCGAGCTTGCCGAAGCGCCGAAGGGCGCCGTCACGGCGCTGATGCAGAAGGTGTACTCGGCGCCGATCCAGCCGAACCTCATCGGCGAGCGCATCAAGCAGATCAAGGCCGCGGGCGGCGTTGCCGCCGTCTCATCGACGCCGATGAACACGAAGAAGTTCGCGAGCATCGCGGCAGACGCAGGTGTGGATGTCTTTGTCGTGCAGGCGACCGTCACCAGCGCGCGCCACGTCTCGACCAGCGAGAAGGGTCTGATCTTCGACGAGCTGGTGCAGAACATGCGCGACGTGCCGGTGGTTGTCGGCAACACGGTGACGTTCGCCGCGACAAAGGAGTTGATGGAGACCGGCATCGCCGGCGTGCTAATCGGCGTCGGGCCCGGCGCAGCGTGCACGAGCCGCGAAGTGCTGGGCATCGGCGTGCCGCAGGTGACGGCGACGATTGACGCAGCCGCGGCGCGCGACACCTACTACCGCGAAACCGGCCGCTACGTGCCAATCATCACCGACGGCGGGCTGAGCAACGGCGGCGCTGTGTGCAAGGCGTTCGCCGCCGGCGCCGACGCTGTCATGCTCGGTTCGATCCTGGCGGCAACGCAGGAAGCGCCGGGGCGCGGCCACCACTGGGGCATGGCGACACCGCACGGCGAGCTGCCCCGCGGCACGCGCGTGAAGGTCGGCATCGACACGACGCTACCGCAGGCGATGTTCGGGCCGACGTCGCGCACCGACGGCCGAGAGAATCTGGTCGGCGCGCTGCGGACGGCGATGGGCACGTGCGGCGCGCGCACCATCCGCGATTTCCAGAAGACGGAGATGGTGATCGCTCCAGCGATC
>CAYWOO010000040.1:0-5550 GCA_964458665.1 uncultured Dehalococcoidia bacterium | reverse complement strand
CCCATCGCTCCATCGCATCGCCGAGGAAGACCCGACGCTGTACGTCCACCGCGATGAGATGACGGGCGAGACCATCATCTCCGGCATGGGCGAAACACACGTCGAAGTCGCCGCCGAGAAGATGAAGCGGAAGTTCGGCGTCGAGGTCGATCTGCACGCGCCCAAAGTCCCCTACCGCGAGACCGTCACCATGACGGTCGAGTCGGAGTACATCCACAAGAAGCAGACCGGCGGCCACGGCCAGTACGCCCGCGTCTCGATCATGGTCGAGCCGAACAAGGGCGGCGGCTTTGAGTTCGTCGACAAGGTCGTCGGCGGCGCCGTGCCGCGCAACTTCATTCCCGCCGTCGAGAAGGGCGTGCACGAAGCGCTGAATGAAGGCGCGCTTGCGCACTTCCCGATGGTCGACCTGCGAGTGACGCTGTTCGACGGCAAGGAGCACCCCGTCGATTCCTCCGAGATGGCGTTCAAGCTCGCCGGCTCGCAGGCGCTGAAGCAAGGCGCGCTGAAGGCGAACCCCGTGCTTCTGGAGCCCGTGATGGAGCTGAAGATTCGCGTTCCCGATGCGAGCACTGGCGACGTGATGAGCGACCTCAACGGCAAGCGCGCGAAGGTGCACGGCATGTCGCCCGAAGACGGCGGCACCACCGTCATCGATGCGGAGGCGCCGCTGGCGGAAGTGCTGCGCTACGCCACGGATCTCCGCTCCATCACGCAGGGCCGCGGCAGTTTCGAAATGCAGTTCCACCACTACGACGAAGTGCCGCAGCATATCGCCCAAAAGGTGATCGCCGAATCACTGAGAGCCCGCGAGGCCGCAGCCCACGCACACGCACACGCGTAATCGCAGCACGGGGGCCGCGACCGCTCCAACAAACGCCTCCGCGTCCTCCGCGCCTTCGCGGTGAACAGAACGAAAGGGCCGCTAAGCGCGGCCCTTCTGAACTACGAACTGTGAACTACAAACGAAGAACTACGCCCCCCTACGCCTGACCGATATCCGTCACCTTCCAGGCGCCGTCGATCTCCTTCCAGCGCGTCATCATCGTGGCGGCGCCGCCCTCCGCATCGATGACGAGGTGGTAGACGAACTCGCCGTTCTCTTCGCTCTGCTTCTGAGCCGTGATCTCCTTCACGGCCGTCGGTGGCGGCTGCGAGCCCATCTGCGCCATTGCCTTGCCGAGAGCATCCGGCGTCAGCGTCGCCATCAGCGTGCCGATGTCCATGCTCTTGATCGCGGTCACGTAACCCGCGACTGCTTCATCGATCGTTGCCATCATCTGCCTCCTAGACTGGTTTCTCGAGCTTGACGATCTTGAACGTGCCGTCAACGTCGCGGATCCACTCGCGCATGGAAACGGACTTGCCGCCGCCCGTGTAGGTGACGTCGAAGATGTGATCGACACCCTCCTGGCCGCGCGAGACGACGCTGTTTGCCTCAAGCGGGTTCGGGCCGCCAGCCATCAGCGGGCCGACCTGCGCCATGGACTCGGGCGTCAGATCTTTCATCACTTCGGCCATCTTGCCTGCTACCGCGTTGTCGGCGTGCGTCTGCATGAACTCTTTGGCATCCATTGGTTTCCTCCTATTGCTCCATCGCCAGATTGGTGATCTTCCACGCCCCGCCGACGTCTTTCCACGTCGCCACGGCCAGAAAGTCTTGGTCGCCCTTGAATTGAATCTTGAATACGTGGTCGTCACCGGCCACGTCGTGGCTCTGGATGTCGAAGGATGTCAGCGCCGGCATGGCGCCCATGCCACCGCCGGCGTTCGCCATCAATGCGCCTAGTGCCTCAGGCGTCAGGTCTGCCATGATGCGCATCAGGTCGCCGATGAGCACGGCCTGGCAGTTCTGCTTCACTGCTTCCTCTACGCTGGTTTCGGGCATGCGCCGCTCCTTTTCCGAACAGGCGATCTGATGCTGGCGAGGGTTCCCGCGCGGCTTGGGATCATAGGGTTGCTGCCCGCGCAGTGTCAAACCGCAGCCGTAGCAGCGACGCGATCGATCGTGTCTGCTTGACATGCGAGATCATCGCCCGATACGCTCGATACCAGTGTCAACTGGCTCAGCACCCTCTGCTACCCCTTCCGCCCGTAGTCACCGAGCGATTATCGGCGCGGCGATCCTCCTGTTCGCCGTCATCTCCGCCTACCTCGGACTGGTCATCATCACCCGGGTCGACAGCATCTTCTTCCCGGGCCACCAACTGACGCTTCCCGGCGCCGTGGGCAACGTGCTGCCCGGCGTCGATGGCAGCGGCGACAGCGGCATCAAGGACCGGATCAACATCCTCGTGATGGGGCTCGACAGGCGGCCCAGCGAAGGCCAGGAGCCAACTCGTACGGATACGCTCTTCGTCGTGACCGTCGATCCCAAGACGAAGTCGACCGGTATCCTCGGCATCCCGCGGGACGGCATCGTCGATATCCCGGGTAAGAATGGCGGCACGTTCCAGGACCGCGTGAACACCGTGTACGTCAACGGCGAACTCAGCAAGTACGACGGGGGCGGCATCGGCCTGATGAAGCAGGTACTCGCAGCCGAGCCGTTCAACATCCAGATCGACAAGTACGTCCTCATCGACTTCAAGGGCTTCGAGTCGTTGATCAACGACCTCGGCGGCATCGACGTCGACGTACCGGACGAGGTGTACGATCCGTACTACTCCGAAACGGAGATCCCGGGCGACTTCCTGCCGCAGCACTTCTACCCTGGCAACCAGCACATGGACGGCGTCACGGCGCTGGCCTATTCGCGCATCCGCTTCAGCAGCGACGACCTCGACCGCATTCAGCGTCAACAGCGCGTGATCTTCGCGACGATCGACAAGGCGAAATCGCTGAATGTGCTCAAGAATGCGACATCGCTCTGGTCAAAGTACAAGGACACCGTCAAGACCGACATCAGCGACGTCCAGATCCCTGGCTACGCGCTACTGGCAAACGAAACGAAAGATGAGATTCACGCCGTCTCGCTCGGGTCGGCTGCGGCGCCGTACACGACGGCCCAGGGCGCGGCCGTCCTGATCTTCCAGAAGGATGCCGTGACGAAGCTGGTCAATTCGCTCTTCGTCGACCAGCCGGGCAGCGGTCCCGCGCAGGTGGTGGTCACGCCGGAACCCGTGAAGGTGCAGGTGCAGAACGGCGCCGGCGTTGAAGGGCTCGCAGCACGGGTCGTCAGCTACATCATCGGCAAGGGATATCCAGCGAACGATCTGAACCCCGCGAACGTATTTGACGGCGCGTCACACGCGACGTCGGAAATCATCGACCTCGACGGCACGCACGAAAAGAACGGCTACCTGCTGGCAAGCTGGCTGAAGATCCCCGACAGCGGCTACCGTAAGGCGACCGCGGCAGAACGTGCCACGATGTCAGCGGGAGGCGCATCGATCGTCGTCATCCTCGGCAGCGACACGAACTTCGAGCAGCTCATCCAGTCACCGACGACGAGTGTTCCCGGCGGTTAGCTCGTCAACAGCCGCGCCTTCATCCACTCCAGCGCGCGCATCTCCGACGGGTCGACGCCGTACAGCAGCCCGAGATAGTAGCTGACGAAGTCCCCAAGCTGGATCGCCCACAGCATCTCCGCCAGCACCGACGATCCCGGCGCCTCGATCACCTCCGAGGCGACATCCGCAGCCCGCAGCTGCTCCAGCGTCAGGTCGACACGGCGCGACGTGCGCGCATGTATCGACGCGTGGCGCAGCAGCACAACGTGCATCGCAGAAGCGATGTTGGCGGGCGCCCCGTAACCAAGCGGAGCGTTGTGGTTCATCTCCGGCAGCTCGTCCGCAATCGCCCACGACTTCGCGTTCTCGTTGACCTGCGTCCTCCAGCGATACGCGACCGGCGTTAGCGCCTGCGCCGCGACAAAGACCGGCAGCTTGCCTGCGAGCCGCCGGGCGAGCTGCTTCGCGGGGTTCGCCGCCTCCGGCACGTCACGGCCGGTCTGCGCAACCAGCGTGCGCATCGCCACGAGCGCGGGCGCTACGTCCGCCTCAACATCCGGCATCAGCCCCAGCCGCCCGCAGATCGCGAGCAGCGACGCGAAGCTCCACCCGAGTGCCGCGCGCGGCTCACCGTCCCACGCGAACGTGAGCGCAGGCGCGCCGCATTCCCGCGCCGCAGCCAGCAGCCGCCCGCCGGTCGTGATGGCGACACACTTCGCCCCGGCATCACGCGCAGCGCCGAACGTCGACACGACTTCCTCCGTGTTGCCGCTATTCGATGACGCAATCACCAGCGAGCGCTCATCGACGAACGCAGGCAACTCGTAGCCGCGTACGACGTCCACCGGCGTCTTCGCGCCAAGATCGAGCGCGAGCGCACGCAGCAGGCTGCCGCCGATGCCCGAGCCACCCATCCCCAGCACCACAACGCGGTCCGACGCGCGGAATGCGGCGGGCAGCTCCAGCCGACGAGCCGCGCGCCAGGCCTCATCGATCTGCGACGGAAGCGCGGCGATTCGGCCGTACAGGCCAGCCGGATCGAGGTGCTCGTAGGTGCGCGGAGCATCGAGCGGGGAATCGGTCACGTCCACGTTGTAGGCGATGCCGGATCGACGGTCAATCGCGCGCGTTCTGGACACTCGGCGCCCGGCGCGCGAGAATCGACCCATGCAGCGACCGCTCGAAGGCATCCGCGTCCTCGATCTCACCATCTGGCAGCAAGGCACGTATGCCACGGCCATGCTCGCCGACCTTGGCGCAGACGTCGTCAAGATCGAGGAGCGCGCGTCCGGCGACCCCGGCCGCTTCGCCTGGATGAACCCTGACCTCGGCCTCAGCAGCTACTTCGAGGCGCATAACCGCGGCAAGCGCTCGATCGCCCTCGACCTCAAGCATCCGGAGGGTATCGGCATCTTCATGCGCCTCGCCGCTGGCGCCGACGTCTTCGTCAACAACTTTCGCATCGCCGCGATCGAGCGCCTCGGCCTCGGCTACGACGCTGTTGCGGCGGCGAACCCGGCGATCGTCTACGTCCAGGCATCCGGTTACGGCCCGGCCGGCCCCGACGCCGATCTCGGCGCCTTCGACTTCCTCGCCCAGGCGCGCGGTGGATTCGCCGCCACGAACGGCGAGCCCGACGACCCGCCGTTGCCGACACAGGTGCCGATCGCTGACCAGGTAGGCGCGCTGCATGTGGCGATCGCGGCGCTCACCGGCCTCGTCAGCCGCAACGCGACGGGCCGCGGACTCAAGCTCGATACGTCGCTGCTCGGCAGCCAGGTATCGCTGCAGGCGTTCGATATCGCGACGCATCTCTTCACGAACAAGCTGCGGCCGCGCGCCTTCCGCGGCGGCTCGCGCCCCTTCTGGCGCGAGTATCGTGCGGGCGATGACAAATGGTTCGTCATCGGCATGCTGCTCGATCGTGCGTGGGATGAGATTTGCGATGTGATCGGCAGGCCGGACCTGCTCGAAGATGAACGCTTCAACACGTACGTCGGCCGCATCGGCACCAACGCCGAAGCGCTGATCGCCATCCTCGACGAGGTGTTCTTGAACGCGCCCGCGCGCGCGTGGGTCGATCGCCTCAACGCCATCG
>CAYWOO010000039.1:0-6457 GCA_964458665.1 uncultured Dehalococcoidia bacterium | reverse complement strand
CGGCAGCGGGAAGACGCTGCTGGCGCGCGCACTCCCATCGATCTTGCCTACGATGAACGCGGACGAAACGCTGGAGGCGACGAAGATCTACTCGGTCGCGGGCCTGCTGCCGTCCGATATGCCGCTGATCGCGCGCCGTCCCTTCCGCGCGCCGCATCACACGATCAGCCATGCCGGCCTCGTCGGCGGCGGCCGCAATCCGCGGCCGGGTGAAATCACGCTGAGCCATCGCGGCGTGCTCTTCCTCGATGAGCTGCCGGAGTTCGGTCAGCAGGTGCTGGAGGTGATGCGCCAGCCGCTTGAAGATCGCACGGTGACGATCTCCCGCGCGCAGGGGACGATCACGTACCCGGCTAACTTCATGCTGGTGACCGCGATGAATCCGTGTCCCTGTGGATACTACGGTGACCCGACGAAAGAATGCACGTGCTCTGAATCAACCGTGAGCCGGTACCAGAAACGCATCTCCGGCCCGTTGCTCGACCGCATCGATATCTTCGTTGAAGTGCCACGTGTCGACTACGAGAAGCTCGCGTCGGACGTTGTCGGCGAGAAGTCGGACGCCGTACGAGAGCGCGTCGAGCATGCGCGCCGCGTGCAGGCCGCGCGCTTCAAGGGCTCGCGCTTCATCTGCAATGCGGAGATGACGCCGACTGAAGTGCGCGAGTACTGCCAGGTCAATCTCGGCGAGCAGGCGCAGTCACTGCTGCGGCTGGCGATGGCGCAGCTCGGCCTCTCGGCTCGCGCGTTCCACCGCATCCTCAAACTCGCCCGCACAATCGCCGACATGGCCGAGGCGCCAGATATCACGTCAGCGCACCTGGCTGAAGCGATCCAGTATCGCCAACGCGTGCGCGGATGAGCGAAGGCGAGCTGATCATCATCGCGCTGCGGCTGATGATCCCGCTGCTGATCCTGCGCTCTCCGCTCCTCGGCGGTGTCACCGCGATGGTCCTCGATACGCTCGATGTCGTGATCATCGACAGCCTTGGTCTGGGCGGCTTTGGTGCGCACTACTCCGAACTGGACAAGCTGCTCGACTCGTACTACCTGACGCTCGAGCTGATCGTCGCGTTTCGCTGGACGAGCGTGTACGCCCGCCTCCCCGCGTTCGTGCTGTATGCGTATCGCGTCGTCGGCGTCATCGCATTCGAGATCACGGACACCCGCGCGCTCCTGCTGGTGTTCCCCAATCTGTTCGAGAACTGGTGGCTCTACTGCGTCATCGTGGCGCGATTCGCCCCGCAGCTCTATCCGAAGTCGCTCAGATCCACGTTGGTCCCACTGATCCTCTTGCTCATTCCGAAGCTTGGGCAGGAGTACCTGCTCCATTACCAGGAGGCCGAGCCGTGGGACTGGACGAAGCACCACATCCTGCGGATCGACTGAGACCGATCCGCTAGTGGGCGAGCGGATGCGCGACGAAGAAGCTCCAAATAATGGACGTGGCATCCAGGCCTGTCAACGTCGGGCCGAATTGCTCGGGCGGCAGAGGCGGAGCGTCTGGCCAGGTGTGCCCGGCGCCTATCGCCGTATACAGCAGCGCTTCACCATCACCGCGCAGACACCGGACATAGGTTGAAAGCTCTACGGTCGCCGCTGGACGCGAGATGATCGCCAGACCGTCGCAGCCCAGAGCGCGCGCCCACTCCGACACGCTGCGGCGTACCGGTGGAAACGTACCGCCACCGCCAACGGCCTGCGGGACCACACCACCCTCAAAGGGGATCAGCGGGTCGGCGGTGCCGTGGAACCCGACCATCGGCACAGCCGCCGCG
The DNA here is from genome assembly GCA_964458665.1 of uncultured Dehalococcoidia bacterium. Lineage (GTDB taxonomy): Bacteria > Chloroflexota > Dehalococcoidia > DSTF01 > JACRBR01 > JANXYW01. The sequence goes on along the minus strand of CAYWOO010000039.1, from coordinate 4,679 downwards.
CACGGGACGCTGGGTGCCGAGACCGTGGCGATGGCAGCGATGCGGGCTGGCAGGGCGCACGCCAGGATGCGACTCATGGCTGCGCCGTCCGAAAAGCCGGCGACGAAGATACGATCTTCATCGATGCACAGATCCGCTACGACCTTGTCCAGCAGGTCGGTCGCGAATTGGACATCATCCGGTTCGCCCAGCGCTTTGCGCCAGTTCCACCGCTGCGGCGCACCACTGCCATTCGGCGTCGCAATGATCGCGTTGCCCATATCAGATAGGGCGCCGAATCGCGTGTAGTCGTCCATCTGCTTCGCGCTGAGGCCATAGCCATGCAGTGGTATGAGCAGCGGAGCAGGCGTGTTCCCATCGTAACCGGTCGGTATGTGCAAGATGTACGTTCGCGAGGAACCACCGCTCTCCATGGACTGATCGAAATCGCCGGCTGCGTGAGGGCGGGGCGTCGAACAACCTGTGACAGCGGAAGGCACAATCGCGGCGACGATGGTCGGTGTTTGCTTGGACGCAGTGTCAGAGCTTGCACCACTGCATGCCGCCACGAGCGTGAACAGCACCATCGGCAGCAAGAAAAGTGTGCGAATCACGGCCGCATAGTAGCACGGAAGCACCGTCTACCTGCCGATAACGTACTTGGGTTCGGGTAGCAGCGGGGCCAGGGTGCATCGCGTTCGAGCGAACGCGGACGGCGCACTCACGGCCGCCAAGTCGTTGGCACAGGCCGGCGCGGCCTCTGCCATCTAGGGGGAGTTCACTCGCATGTTCAAGCACTTGCTCGTTACGCTGGATGGCTCGCCGCGGGCAGAATCCGTGATTCCGCACGCGATCGATATCGCAAAGACGATGAACGCCGAAGTGACACTGCTGCGCGTCGTCGATGCGGCAAATTCCGACTGGAGCGAGCGCGGTGCGATCGGCAAGGGCCGGGCGTCGACGTCCATCAAGTCGACGTACGTAGACCAGGCCAACGCGTACCTCAACCGCGTGGCCGAGCAACTGGCACAGGCCGGCGTCACGGCTCACGCCCTGGTCATGCAGGGGCAGCCGGCGCAGCAGATTATCTCCACGGCAAAGGAGACTGGAGTCGACGCGATCGCAATGGCCACGCATTCGCGGCGCGGCCTGAACCGCGTCATGTTCGGAAGCGTCGCGGAGGAAGTGCTCCACGAGTCACATCTCCCGATCCTGCTCGTGCGCGCGGCGTAGCGCAGCGTCGAGACAAGCGGCAGGCTACAAAATGAGGCCGGTGGATCGATTCCACCGGCCTCTCCGCGTACCGGATGAGCAGCCCTCACGTGCGATGCCGCGGGCTAGAGAAGATCGCCTGTGGCCGCGCGCGTGCTTCCCGTCTCCTTGAACGACGAGATGACGTTGCGTGCGATGGTCTGCTGATGCACCTCGTCGGCGCCATCAACCAGCCGTGCCGAGCGCGCGTTGCGCATCATGCGTTCCAGTGGCGTATCCGTGGAATAGCCGAGCGCGCCGTGCACCTGGATCGCACGATCAACGATGCGCCAGAGCGTGTTCGCGACGTGATGCTTGGCGAACGACACTTCCTGCTTGAACGGCAGGCCGTTCTCGATCTTGTACGCGGCGTGCAAAATCATCAATTTGCCGGCATAGAGTTCCATCGCCGAGTCGGCCATCATCCACTGAATCGCCTGTTTGTCAGCGAGCAGCGATCCGTGCGACTCGCGCTTCAATGCACGATCGACCAGCATCTCCAGCGCCACCTCGGCGTTGCCTATCCAGCGCATGCAGTGAGCCAACCGCGCCGGACCCAGACGATACTGCCCGAGCAGGTGGCCGTGGCCGCGCTCTCCGAGCATGTTCTTCGCCGGCACGCGCAAGTCCTTGATGCGGATCTCGCAGTGGTTGCCGACACCGGCCATCGTGTCGATGTCGCGGACGATCTCCCATCCATCGGACGGCAGATCGACAAGGAACGCCGAGTTGCGCGCCTGCGGCGGATCGGCATCGGGGTCAGTGCGAGCGATGAGGATCGCGAAGCGTGCCCCTTTGGCGCCGGAGATGAACCACTTGTGGCCATTGATCACCCAGTCATCGCCGTCCTTCACCGCCGACGTGAGGATGCCGGTCGGGTCGGAGCCGGCGACTTCAGGCTCCGTCATCGCGAAGCACGACCGCGATCGGCCCTCTGTGAGCGGACGCAGATAGCGCTCCTTCTGGTCGTCGTTCGCGTTGTGGAGCAGCGTGTGCATGTTGCCCTCGTCAGGCGCCTGCGCATTCAGCACGAACGGCCCCATGCCGGTCCGCCCCGCCTCGGCCGAGACGAACGCCATGGCGACATGGCTCAGCCCCATCCCGCCCCACTCTTTCGGCATGTGTGGGTTCCACAAGCCAAGCTCATGCGCGCGCTTGCGCAACCCGCCAATGGCCGTCACATAGCCGTTGCGGTCGGCTTCGTTCTGGCGTAGCTTCTCCTCGGTGGGTCGCACCTCTTCGTCCATGAACTTGCGCACGCGGTCGCGCACGTCCTCAACGTCGGGGGAGAGCGTGAAGTCGATGGCCATGGCGATCCTCCTGGCAAGGCTTGATGCACGTCCAGTGTATGAGGCGCGTCCGGTAACGTCACGGCGTATGTTCTTCGGAATGAGACTGCTATGAGCGAACAGACCGTACCCGGCATCGACTTCGCGAGGCTGCTGCCGTGGTTTCGCCAACACGTTGCGCCCGTAACGGAGCTGTCCGCCAGGATCGTCGGGCATGGCCGCTCGAATCTCACGTACCGGCTGGAGGCGGGCGACGAGGCGTGGGTGCTACGGCGGCCACCGCTCTCGCATGTGCTGCCGACGGCCCACGACATGAAGCGCGAGTTCCGCATCATCTCCGCCCTTGAACCGACGGACGTGCCCGTGCCACACGCCATGGCTCTGTGCGAGGACACCAGCGTCAACGATGCGCCGTTCTACATCATGTCGTTTGTCGATGGCCTTGTACCGACCGATCCGGCTATCGTTGCGGCAAAGTTCGATGAGGTCGCGCGCCGGCTGCTCGGCGAAGAGCTGATCGACACGCTCGCCGTGTTCCACGCGATCGATCCGGCGTCGGTCGGCCTCGGCGACTTCGGCAAGCCGCAGGGGTTCATCGCGCGGCAGGTGCGGCGTTTCAGCGAGCAACTGGAGCGGTCGACGGTGCGCAAGGTGCCAGAGATGGAGGAGCTGGCTCGGCGGCTGGCGCGCGCGGTGCCCGAGGAGTCGGCGCACTCGCTCGTGCACGGCGACTACCGGCTGGACAACTGCGTGATCAGTCACGACGGCCACATAGCCGCCGTACTCGATTGGGAGATGGCGACGCTGGGCGATCCGCTGACAGACGTTGGACTGCAGTTCATGTACTGGCCCGATCGCGGCAGCGGCGGCCCGGCCGCGACCGGCGCCGTCACCAGCGGCGCCGTGCTGGCGCTGCCGGGCTTTCCCACACGCACGGAGGCGATCCAGCGGTACGCCGTGAAGAGCGGACGCGACATCTCGAACCTGGACTTCTACGCTGCGCTGGCGTTCTTCAAGCTCGCCGTGATCCTCGAAGGCATCCACGCCCGCTACCTCGAAGGCGGCACCGTCGGCGCCGGGTTCGAGACGATGGGCGATCAGGCGGTTGCGCTCGCACGTCAAGGGCTCACCGTCGCGGATGGCTCGTCCGTCGCGGCACTCCGGGGATAAGCGCGGTTCGCGCCGCGTTTCGACGAAGCCGAAGTGGTACCCCCGACAGGACTCGAACCCAGATTACCTACACAGATCCACGATGGTTTGCGCCCGCTGACTTGATTCTGCGAGCGTCATAGAACGCCGCGGTCATCGCACCGCGGGCAACAATCGAATACATCGCTCGGAGCAGCGCACAGGCTCCCGACGGACCTGGGAAGGGTTCGTGGGGAGCCTTTTCCTTTGGCGCTCAACGACGACACGATCGACCCCGGCAGCCTGCGACGACACGACGCGCGGTGGCCCTGCCCCGTCTGTGGCGGCCACGCCGGATTGCCGCAGCATCGTGGCATCCGCTGCGCCGGGTTCACGCTGGACTTCGTCGTCTACTGCACGCGCGAAGAGCACGCCGGCACTCTGCCGTTCGACATGACCCTGTCGCCGGGCGCGTACCAGCACCGGCGCTTCGGCGCGTGCGGATGCGGCGCCGCCCACGGCTGGGGTTCGGTCGGCGGTGAACACGGGCGTGCGTACCGGCGGCGCGAGATCGCCTCCGTCGAGGAGCGGGACGAGGTGTACTCGTTTGCGCTCAGCATCCTCGATCTCCGGCCGGACGCGAAGCGCGACCTACAACGCCGCGGCCTCTCCGATGCGGCGATCGCCGCGTGGAGATTCCGCTCCGTGCCGCGTCTCGGCGCGGAGCATCAGCGGTTTATGGCCGAGGTCAAGGATCGATTCGACGAAGGATTGCTGCGCCGGTGTCCCGGATTCGTCGACAAGAACGACCGACTGACCTTCTGGAGCGCACAGGCCGCGCGGGATGGGTACATCGTTCCTTATGCCGACGAGATCGGACGCCTGACCGGATGGCAGCAGAAACGCCTCGGCGGCGGTTACCTGTCGCCGGTCGGTGCGCAGCTCGATAGCGTCTACTGCGTAGCCGGACGGCCCGCTCCCGGCTGCGACCTCTACATCACCGAAGGCGGCACCAAGGCGATCGTGTCGCAC
>CAYWOO010000038.1:0-11949 GCA_964458665.1 uncultured Dehalococcoidia bacterium | reverse complement strand
TTCCAGGCGATCCAGCACAAGGCCGCCGATATGGTGACCGATGTCGATGGCTCGCGTTTCATCATGTACCGCGCCGCGTGGGCGGTCGACCAGAACGAGGCCGACGCCGACATGTACGTGCACATGGCGAAGGCGTGGTGCAGCGAGGCGACGCGCCGCGTCGTAGCGCACGGCCAGCAGATCCACGGTGGCATCGGCTTCACGAAGGACTACAAGGTCCAGCTCTACTTCCGCCGCCAGAAGGCATCGGAGCTAGCCTGGGGCGACAGCGACTACCACCGCGAACTGGTAGCGTCAGAGCTCGCGATCTAGTCGCCGGTTAGCCACGGAGGTAACGCAGAAGCACGAAGGAAGGGCCGCCCACATCGGGCGGCCTTTCTGTTTCGATTCTGTCAGTAGACGCCGCACACCGCGTTGCTGTAGGGTGTTCAGCACGACGACCCGCGCGTATGGGAGATGACGCCGATGCCAGCACGATCACTCCACCTCGTCGAGGAACCTCGCTACAGCTTCGCCGAGACAGACTTTCTGGCAGGTGTTAGCCGAGGCACGTCACGGCGATGGTTGGCCGGTTACTCCTATCGCGGAATCGATGGCGACGTCGTCCAACTGCCGCCAGTTACTGGCCCGTCAACTCGGGATGCCTCGTTCATTGATCTCGTCGAAGTCGTTGCGATCGGCGGACTCAAAGAGAAGGGGTTTGGTCTCAATCAGATCCGGAAGATAGTGGCGTCTTGCGAGGAGTTGCTCGGCGTCCAGCGCCCCCTGACCACATTGAAGTTCAAGACGGGCGGTCGACAGATCTTCGTCGAAGTAGAGGGCGATCGACTCGTCGAGGTCCTCGGCAAGCGCGGCAGCCAAGCGTGGACGGAGGTTTTGGCTCCATTCCTTCAGACCCTGGAATACGAGCACAACGTTGCCCGTCGATGGTGGCCGCAGGGAAAGAACAGCCCTGTCGTCGTTGACCCCGCCTACGCGTTTGGTTTGCCGGTGATCAAGAATTCCGGTGTTCGAACTGAGATACTGTTCGAGCGTTTCGAGTCGGGTGAATTGTTCGACGAAATTGCCCTCGACTTCAATTTGGAAGCTCGCGACGTCGAGCTAGCCATCCAATTCGAGGCGAAAAGGCTTAAGTTCGCGGCGTGATCTTCATTGACCGCTCTATCCCAAAGAGCGTCGCTGAAGCCCTACAGTGCGTTCGCAACGATGTCGAGTGGCTTGAGCCCCGGTTTCCGCACGACACTTCAGATGTTGACTGGCTCGCAGAAGCTGGCCGCAATGGCTGGCTAGTCGTATCGCGCGATAAGCACATATCGCGACGCCCTGCTGAACGTCGCGCGATACAAGACCACGGCGTCGGCTGTTTCATCATCACGACACGCAAGAACCTCACTCGGTGGGAGTACTTGAAGCTCCTCGCGGCGCACCTCGATGCAATGATAGAGGTCTTTGATGCGACCGAACGTCCTTTCATCTGGACAGTCGAGCGTCGCGGCATAGCGCGCAAGATTCTATAACCGCCTTCAATTACTCATCCCCGCCTCCACGTCCGCCACCCGCACCGAACCCGGCGCGGCGCCGTCGCGCGCCATGCGCGACGCGATCGCCTGCAGCGCGGCGTTCGCCGGCGTCGCGACGCCGTGCAGCTGGCCGAGCAGTGCGATCTCTCCGTTGAGGTAGTCGGTCTCGATGCTGCCGGTGTTGCGCGCGAGGCTCTGCCACGTCGATCCGCCTGCGCGGGCGTGGCCGGCGATCTCCCGCATCGGCGACATCGACGTTCGGCGCTCGCCCATCTCGGCTTCGGACGCCCAGGTGATGCCGTCGGCGCGATAGCAGGCGATCGCCTCGTCGCGCACGCTGGCGTACAGCAAGCGCGCATCGCCGTCGAAGCCGCACGCCGCCTGGATCGCGTTGCTGAGATTGGAGAGCAGCTTGGCATACTTCCAGCGCATGATGTCCGGCGTGGGGTGCGCACTCAGCCCCGATGCATCGAGATCGGCGGTGACGCGCGCGATCAGCGCATCCTCGCCCGACGGATAGCAGCCGGCATCGAGGATGCCGCTGATCGGCGCGCAGTGCGCCTGCACGATGCCCGGTTCCAGGTACGTCGCCGGCAGCAGCACGAGCATCGCGTACACGTGCGCGAATCGCCGTGCCGCGATCCGTTCGTTCTCGACGCCGTTCTGCGCGCAGATGACGGGAATGTCAGCACCCGCAGCGTCGCGCAGGTCGTCGAGCGCCGCCGCCGTGTGCTGCGTCTTCATCGTCATCAGCACGACGTCATCGGCGGTAAACCGCAGCTCGGACGGATGCCCGACGGCCGGGATCGGTAGCGTCACCGAAGCGTCGGGCGTCTGCAGCGTCAGCCCGCGCGCCCGCACCGTGTCGAGATGCGCACCCCGCACGATCATCGCGACATCGAGCCCGTGCTCGAAGAGCCGGGCGGCGATCACGCCGCCAACAGCACCCGCGCCGTAGATGATGTACCGCGTCATGGCTTGATTTTGAACCACGGAGGCGCAGAGCGTTAGAGCTTCGGTAGTAGAGAAGAATGGAGCGCAGGCGCCCCGCCTGCAAATCGGGCTCCAGCCCAATCACGATTTGCCGCAACCAAAAGAGCCGCTCCAATCGAGCGGCCCCTTCGTGTCCTTCGTGCTCTTAGTGGATCGTCCCCGGCGCTACTTCACGACCTTGATCACCTTCGTCTTCGCGATCTTGTCGTGCCATGCATCGTGCTTCGGATCCCAGAGCACCCACAGGTAGCCGAGACCCAGCGCGATACCCGAGACGAAGTAGCCAACATAGCGCAGCAGCGCGGCGCTCGGCTCCAGCAGTGCGCCGTTCTCGGCGTTGACCACCTTCAGGCCCATCGCCATCTTGCCGGGCGTCTGTCCACTCGTCGTCCAGAAGTAGTACGAGTACCCGATGCCGATCGCCAGGCTGAGCACGCCGCCGATGACCTGCCCCAACACGAGCTGCAGGATCATGTTTGGGATGATCAGGATGACGCCATCGATGATGGCCGCCACCAAGCGCGTAAAGAAGTCCGCCGACACGGTTTCGGGCGAAACCGTTGGCTGAGACGCCATTGAGTCCTGTGCTTGCATGATTCCTCCGTCCTCCTACGGGCACGCGCGGATGCGTTCCCGTCAGCTTCATTCTCGGCGAACGGCCGCCATTCTGGCTATCAGGGTCTACCCTAACACGGTCGCAAGCCAGTACTTGGCGAAGCCCGCCGCTTCCACACCCGTGACGATTTCGGCCTCGTTGCCGGCTGCGGGGTCGATGAACGTCCGCACGTGGCCGTGGTGCGCGGCGACCGTTACGCGCACCTTCTGCGTCGTGACGAAGGGCCGACCCGCGCTCACCATACAGGCGACGGCCAACGGGTCGTGTAGCAGCGCGGAGTTCTCGGGCGGGATCACGCCGCGCCCGCCGCGATGCAGGTGCGGCGTCCAGATGTCGAGCTGCCGCGCGAGTTCTCGACAGAGCGCATCGCCCTTGCGGAGCTGATCAACCTGTGATGCACGCAGCCACGTCGAGAACGTCACGTCGCACGGCACGTACAGGGTCGGGATGCCGGCGCTGAGCGCGCGGAGGGACGCCGCCTGATCGAGGTTGAGATTATGGTCGACGGACGGTGGCAGCGCGTTGCCGAGGAAGTCGACCGGTGCGAAGACGCCGCCCATCACGGTGAGGCGCGGGACGGTCGCTCCGAACCCGGGATCGCGCTCAAGCGCTGCGGCGACGTTCGATTGCATGCCGATGGTCGCGACTTCGTGGCCGTGCGCTTCGCACTCATCAATGAGAAGTGTGACGCCGCCGCGGTCGGAGATCGGAAGGTCGCTCGGAGCATTGCCAAGCATGGCGTCTTCGTGGCCGGCTTCGGCGCTGCGCTGCGGCTGGCTCTGCTCGCCGCGCTCGCCCGCAGCGACTTCGATGTCGCTGCGGCCCGCGAGCAACAACAGTTTCCTAGCGATGCGCGCGCGTCGCACCGTGTCGCCCGAAACTGTCGTGACGGCGCGCAGGTCGAGATCCGGATGTCGCAGCGCGAACGCCAGCGCGAGCGCATCGTCCACGTCGGTGCCAATGTCGGTGTCGAGGATGAAGGGTAGGGCCATGACCGTAGTTTGTGGTAGGCAGTTCGTAGTGGGTAGCTCGCGTCGCTGGCACGTTGCGACATGGTGCTGGTACGGGGCGCCTCACCTCCGGCCTTTGGTAAGCGCGGGAGGTGCGGTCTTTCCAGTCGACAACGACATGTTGCCAAACAAACGTTTGTTTGTGTACCATCGCCACATGACCGCATCGACGCCAACCTCCGCGCCTGAACTGACCTCCACACGCGAAGCTATCCTCGACGCCGCGGAGCGGCGGTTCGCCGCACGCGGCTTCGATGGCGTCTCGGTGCGCGAGATCGCCGCCGATGCCGGCCTGAAGAACCAGGCCAGCCTCTACTACCACTTCGCGAACAAGCAGGAGATCTACGAGGCGGCCCTGCGCCGCGGCGTCGATGCGATCATCGCGCGCCTGGCCGATGGCGCGGACGCGACGCAGCACACGCGCGATGCAGCGATCGTCAGCCGTGATCTCGACCGCGTGCTCGACTACTTGATCGATCATCCGGAAATCGCTCGCCTCATCCAACGGGCGGGCCAGGACGAAAGCAGCCTCGTGCGTGGCGCCGTCGCGCGCATCGTCGAACCGCTGTACGCGCTTGGCGTGCGTGTGCTGGCCGATGCCGGCAGCCCGTGGTCCCGCGACCAACTGCCGCACGTCGCGGCCGGGCTGTACCATCTGATTTTCGGCTACTTCGCCGATGCGTCCTTGCTGGAAGCCGTGCTGGGCGAAGACGTGCGGAGCCCAGCGGCCCTCTCACGGCAGCGGCGATTCTTGAAGTCCGCGGTTGCGCGCTTGCTCGGCATCGATCCGCGCTCCGCGACAGAGAGCACTAGAGGAGACTCAGCATGACGACGGAAACCCGCGCCGACCTGTACAGCGCAGACACGTACGCGCATTCGATGCCACACGAAGCGTTCACGTTGTTGCGAACACATGACCCCGTGATCTGGCAGACCGAGCCTGAAGGCCCCGGCTACTGGGCGCTCACCCGCTACGAGGACATCGTCACCGTCTCGTCCGACAACTCGCTGTTTTCGTCCGAGCGCGGCGGCACGAACATCGAAGACATGCCGGAAGATGCCATGACGCTGCTGCGGACGATCCTCATCAACATGGATCCACCGAAACACACGAAGTACCGGCGCCTGGTGAGCACGGGCTTCACGCCGAAGATCGTCACGCAGACAGAGCCGCATGTGCGCGAGATCACAAAACGCATCGTCGACAACGTGGCGAAGCGCGGATCCTGCGACTTCGTGACGGACATCGCCGCGCGGCTGCCGCTCGCCGTGATCTGCGAGATGCTGGGCGTACCCGAGGACGACCACGCCAAGGTGTTCGACTGGAGCAACCGGCTCATTGGCTTCGACGATCCGGAGTACAACACATCGGCGGAAGACGGGCGGATAGCTGCGACCGAGATGTTCGTCTACGCGCACGGCCTCGCGGCCGAGCGGAAGGCGCGCCCGAAGGCCGACATCATCAGCATCCTCATGGGTACCGAGGTCGATGGTGATCTGCTGTCCGAGGCCGACTTCGACGGATTCTTTATCCTGCTCGCGGTCGCCGGCAACGAGACCACGCGCAACCTCATCTCCGGCGCGATGCTCGCGCTGATCGAACACCCGGAGCAGCGTGCACGCCTGATCGCAGACCCGGCCCTGATCACCACGGCGGTCGAGGAGTTCCTCCGCTACGTCTCTCCGCTCATCTACTTCCGGCGCACGCTATCCCGTGACATCGAAGTCGGCGGACAGCAGATGCGCGCCGGCGACAAGATCGCCATGTACTACCCGTCGGGCAATCGCGACGAGGCCATCTTCGAGGACGGACAGGCGTTCGATGTGGGCCGAGCTCCGAATCCGCACATGGCGTTCGGCGGCGGCGGGCCGCACTTCTGCCTCGGTGCGAGTTTGGCGCGCCTCGAAATCCGCTGCATGTTCGAAGAGCTGTTGCGCCGCCTGCCGGATCTCGAACTAGACGGTCAGGTGCAGCGGCTGCGTTCGAACTTCATCAACGGCATCAAACACATGCCCGTGCGTTTCGCCGCCGAGTGATCGCCGCAAATCGCCGCGATCGATGCGGAGACATTAACAGGCGATAACCTTCCGTTCATGCGAACGGCGTATCATCGCTTCAGACGCAACACGAGAAACCAACCGGCGCGCGCAAGCACGTCGAGTGGTCGGGAGGCCGGACAAGGCGGGGTGTCCGGCCTCTCTCCGTTTCTGCGGATACAACATCCAAGAGACTTGTCAGTACGGATGAGCGATCGCTGCGCGGTTGCATTCGTTAGTTCCGTGCGTGAAACTCAGCCTGGGGGGAGAGGCGCTCCGACGCGCAAACTCGCGGCTGAGGTGAGAGTATGAGTCCACGCCCTTACCGCCTGGGCAAAAGGCAAGCGGATGTCGAAGACACGCGCGAGCGGATCATCGAGGCGGCACGAGAACTGTTCGGCCAGGGCGGCTTCTACTCAGTAACCCTGGACGACGTGGCGAAGACGGCCGGCGTCGCGCGCGCCACCGTCTACTACCAGTTCGAATCGAAAGCCGGGCTGCTCGACGCCGTCGTCGCCTCCATCATCCAGCGTGTGGGAACCGAGCGTGCGCAACGGGCGCGCGAACATCCGGACGCCGCTCTTGGCGTTCAACTGTATGTCAGGGAGATTGTCGCGTTCTGGTCGAAGGAGGACGTGCTGGTGCGCAATCTCCATGGCCTGGGCGATGTGGACTCCGAGGCGCGGCGCGTCATCGAGCAATACGATGGGACTCGCAAGGACGTAATCTCGTGGCTGGTGAAGCGCCTGGATGATCAAGCGAAGCTGCGCAAGGGCCTCTCACAAGGAAACGCCGTGGATCTGCTGTGGATGCTCACCGGATTCCGGTCGTTCGACCAACTCTACTCCCGCAGCGGATTGTCGGCACGAGCGGCCGGGCTGTTGCTGAGCGATCTAGCGACGCGCGCCGTGCTGGAGCCCGCATAGCAGGTCGCTCGGCAATCGCAAGCGTCCGGTAGCGAGGCGCCGTCGTACCCGGAGCGAAGGTTCGGAGCGCGCTCATCACGGCCTATCCGCGACTCTCCCGGTCCTTCGCCTGCTCCTCGCGCTCCCGTCGCTCCGCCGCTTCCGCCTCATCGACGAGTTCGGCTGCGCCGGCTTCGACGTCGCGCTTGATGTCGGCCGCCTGTGGGACGCGCGCCTCCATGACGTCGCCGAGTATGGCGTAGCGGTTGATGCCCAGGTAGTGCAGCGGGCGCTCCTCCGGATCGGCCAGCAGCCAGGTCTCGTCGAACGCATCCTTCTCCGCCTGCACGGCGACGACTTTGCCTACGAACAGCGTGTGGTCGCCGACGCGATACGCGTCGTGCACACCGCACTCGATCCACCCCACGCAGCCCTCCAACAGCGGCGCTTCGACCCGGCGCGCGCGGAAGGTCGGCAGCTTCGTCAGCTCCAACTTGCTCAACTCGGTGCCGCTCACGCTGCCCAGGTACTGGACGTGGTGCAAAAGCTCCCGCGTCGGGATATTAAGCGCGAACTCCTCGCTGAACTTGATCATGTCGTGCGTATGCCTGGCCGGATGCACGGCAACGCCAATCAGCGGCGGATCGATGCTCAGCGGTGTCACGAAGATAGCGGGCATGACATTCTGCGCACCATGCCACGCCGTGGTGACGAGAGCGACCGGCGAGCCACCCAGCAGCCGGCGTGCATCGAGATCATCGAGCGCGTGTCTCATGCAAGCATCGTACGCGAACGGGGCGGAAGGGTCGATCCGCAACCGTCGACCCACGGATTGCGGATTGATGCAATCCCAACTCACACCTGCTTCAGCGGGAATGGTCGGTTTGACACAAAACGCCATTCCCGCTTCAGCTCCGGCCCACCGCCGGCAACGCAACGATCACCCACCAGCAGCCCATATCGTCGTGGGCCATTCCGCAGAATGCGCAGCGCGGACACGATGCCGTCATCCCGGACCCACGCAGTGGTGCGCATTCGCGATCCCGCACGACCTCACGCCTCCGCCCTTGCCGCGTTCCGCGCGGTACGATGTTGCGACGGAGGACGCCTGTGACCCGTATCGCGTATCTGGACTGCTATTCAGGCATCAGCGGCGACATGCTGCTGGGCGCGCTGCTCGATGCCGGCCTGAATATCGATGTGCTGCAAGCGGAGCTGGCGCGGTTGCGCGTCGATGGCTGGACGCTGCGGACGGAACGCGTGACGCGCGCCGGCATCGCCGCCACCAAAGCGCACGTCGATCTGGCGGAGTCGCCGCAGCCGCATCGGCGTTTGCCGGACATCCTCGCATTGATCGAGCGCTCCGCGCTGGATGCCGGCGACAAGCAACGCGCGGCCAACGTCTTCCAGCGGCTCGCAGACGCCGAAGCGCGGGTACACGGCGTCGAGCGCGAGTCGATCGACTTCCACGAAGTGGGTGCACTCGATGCCATCGTCGATATCGTCGGCAGTGTCGTCGGTTTGCGGTTGTTGGGCATCGAGCGGCTCTACAGTTCGGCGCTGCCCGCCGGCGGTGGCACGGCGCGGTCGGCCCACGGCGCGCTGCCTGTGCCGGCGCCCGCGACGCTCGAATTGATCGCCGCGGCGCATGCGCCGCTCGCCGCATCGACAGGCGACCGGCCGATGGAGATGGTGACGCCCACCGGCGCCGCGCTCGTCACTACGCTCGCCGCGTTCGAGCGGCCGCCGATGCACATGACCAGCGTCGGCTACGGTGCGGGCGGACGCGATCCGGAAGGCTGGCCGAATGCGCTCCGCATCTGGCTGGGCGACGCGATCGAGCCCGCGCGGCCGACGATGCTGCTTGTCGAGACGAACATCGACGACATGAACCCGGAGATCTATGGCTACGTGCAGGAGCGACTGTTTGCCGTTGGCGCCGCAGATGTCTGGTTCCAGCCGATCCAGATGAAGAAGAATCGTCCCGGCGTCATGCTGTCGGTGCTCTGTTCCGCCGATCGCGAAGACGCCATCGCCGGCGTGTTGCTGCGCGAGACCTCGACGCTCGGTGTGCGCGTCAGCACGGTCTCCCGGCACGAGGCCCAGCGCGAGAGCTTCGAGTTCGAATCGAGCCTCGGCCCCGCAGCGGTGAAGGTGAAACGCCTTCCCGGGGAGCCGCCGCGCGTCGCGCCGGAGTACGAAGCGTGCCGACGCATCGCCGAAGCGCGCGAGATGCCGCTCGCGGAGGTCTACCGCATCGTCGAACGCGAGGCGCTGGCGCTCATCGGCGCCTGACGCCCGTGAACATGCACAGTGTTGCACGCGGGGAATGCCGCGGCGTGTCTGTGTAGGCATGGACTTGGCCTCGTGGTCTGATGCGGCGTGCATGGCATACAGTCGCCGGCCCGTAAGCGCCGTGACGGCCGACGCAGGGGATCGCCGGGCTCATCCCCGCCTCGTTCCTACTCCAGTCTCCCTATGGGTTCCTCGCTACCTGTCAAAGATAGGTGCCTCCCTCATGTGCGGCGAGTGGCGCGCGTGCGAAACCTAAGGGAGACGGGTGCGCCGAGACGGCTGTCTACCGGCGACGGTCACGAGCCAGGAGTTGCCGATGCGCGCCCGACGCCAGTTCAACACGTTCGCGCCGCTCGCTGCTCTCGCCATCCTCGCGACGGTATTCGCGCTCGTGCCACTCGGCGGCAGCCAGCACGGCGACGCTGCGGCAAGCCTCGTCGCGAACGGGGACTTCGCGTCCAACGCAACGGGATGGACTGCCGCTGACGCTAACGCCAGTATCGCGCAGGTCGACACGCAGGATGCCGATGGGCTCAACCCGGCGTCCGGTGCGGGGAACGTCACGCGTCTCAACACCACCGGCAACGCCGTGGTGCGCTCGGCCTGTATCACGCTCACCGGCGACAACACGTACGAATTTGCGGGCAGCGTCAAGCTGCCGACGGCGAACACCGGCGCGACGCAAGCAGTGATGACGGTGCGCATCTACTCGGACGCCTGTTCGTCGGAAACCGCGGCGCAATCCACCGCCACCGTCAGTGAGTCGGACAGCTGGCAGGCGCATTCCGGAAGCATCGTCGTTGTGGGACAGACGAACGCGCTCGTCGAGCTGACGCTGCTGAGCGGCGACCCGGGAGATCTGGCCTACTTCGACAACCTCACGCTGTCGAACGGTGCGCTGGACACGCCGACACCGACCCCAACGGTGACGAGTACGCCAACGGTGACGAACACCGCGACGAACACGGCGACGGTCACGAATACGCCGACAGAAACTCCGACCGAGACAGAAACGCCGACGGTGACGAATACGCCGACGGTGACGCCGACGGCGACTGATACGCCGACCGTGACGGCGAGCCCGACGAACACAGCGACGTCGACGGCAACCACAGCCGGTACCGACACGCCGACCGTGACGGGCACGCCGCTGAATACAAACACGCCGACACCGACACCGGGCAACACGAACACCGCGACGGCGACGCCGGCCGTGACGGACACGCCGACCGTCACCAGCACGACTGTGCCCGGAACGAGCACGGCTACCGGCACGTCAACCGAGACACCGACCGTCACGAACACGCCGACCGTGACGAGTACGTCGGCGCCGGCCGACACTCCGGAGGCCACGGCGACCCAAACGCCGATCGCGGCGGATACACCCACGGCAACAGCAGCCGTCATCGCCACGCCGACGGCGCTCCCCGCGGGCTACCCGCCGGAATCGAGCGCCATCGCGACTGCCGTGGCCAGCATTGGCGTCGATGGCGGCGCGGTATCGGTGGCGAGTGGTGAGACGGTGACCTTCGCTCCGGGTACGTTCACCGGAGACACGGTGGTGACGCTGCGCGTCTTTGACAGCGCGGATGTACCGGCAGCGCCGTCGGGCGGCACAACCATCGGCCAGGCATTGGATTTGAAGCCGGAGGGCGTGACGTTCGATCCGCCGGCCGTGATCACGTTTCCGTACAGCGATGCCGACGACGTCGATCCATCGGTGCTCGCGGTGTGGGTCTACATCAATGGTGGCTGGCGGCTGCTGGGTGGCACAGTCGATCCGGAATCGCACACCGTGTCGGTGAGCGTGTCGCACTTCACGTTGTACGCGTTGATCTCAGGCGGCAATGTGGCCGGGCTGCCGGACGCCGGCATGGGAGCGAGCGCTGACAGCACCGCCCGTGGGTTCGTGTCGGTGCTGGCGACAGTCGTCGGTCTGCTGGGCATGCTGACGCTCGCCGGATGGAGCATGCGCCGCGTCGCGCGCTAGCGCAGCCGCATCACGCGACATGAAGCGCCTCCGCGCTTTCCGCGTCTCTCCGGTGAGCCCGTAGTGTCAGACCTACAGCGAGAACTGCGCCTTGCCCTCGTACACGGCCATTGCTTCGTCGACGCTGCGGCCGCCGTAGGTGATGGCGGAGATCGCGTTCGTCATCTGCACGGCCTCGTGCAGCGGCTTTTGGTGGATGTTGCGTCCCGTTGCGCTGCCGAACGCGCCCGAGATGAAGATCTGGTCGTGCAGCGTCTGCAGGAACTTACGGACGTCGGTGCTGCCGCCGCCCGCCGTAATGACGCGCGTGCGCCCCGCCGCGCGCACCGCTTCCTTGAAGGCCTCGGCGGGCGAACCCTCTTTCGGCTTGCAGTAGTTGACCTTGCAGAAATCCGCGCCGAGCGTCGCGCCCAGCCCCGTTGCGCCGGCGATGAGGTGCGGATGCTGCTCTTCCGGCACGGCAGCGCCGCGCGGATAGATCCAGAGCACAGAGACGAGGCCGTTCCGGTGCGCCTGGAAGCATGCCTGCGCCGCGTCGCGCATCTGTTCCGACTCGAACTCGCTGCCCAGGTACACCGTGAAG
>CAYWOO010000037.1:0-4579 GCA_964458665.1 uncultured Dehalococcoidia bacterium | reverse complement strand
ACGTCAGAACCTTATTGCCGTACTTCTCCAGATGCGTCATCCACTGCATCCGTTGCTTCCCCCGGGGCGACAGCTCCGGGCTCAGCCGGCTCCGTGCCGTCGTCCCACGCACCCAGTTCGTCGTCCTCCGCATACACCCCTCCCGGAGACGTTGTACGCCTCCACTTCGGTGTAACGCAGGTATCTGAACTTATTCACGAAGCCGCGCCGCGCGCCCTATGAACCGCCGCCCGCCGCCGTGCCGATGCTTATCGGCGATTCCTTGGCGTCCTCAAAGCTCATGTGGGGGAGGATGCGATCGAGCCACTTCGGCAGCCACCAGTTGCGGTCGCCCAGCAGCTCCATCGTAGAAGGCACGAGCACCAGCCGAACGATCGTCGCGTCGACGAAGATCGCTGTCGCCAGGCCGATGCCGAACTCCTTGATCACACGGTCTTCGCCCAGCACGAAGGTCAGGAACACGGCCACCATGATGGCGGCTGCGGCTGTGATCACGCGCGCGGTCGCTGCCAGGCCGTGGCTCACCGCCGTGGCGTTGTCGTGCGTCCGCAGATACTCCTCGCGCACGCGGCTGATCAGGAACACTTCGTAATCCATCGATAGTCCGAACAGAATTGCGAACATCATCATCGGAATGAACGTCTCGATCGGGCCCTTCTCGATGCCGATGACGTTGGAGAGCCAGCCCCACTGGAAGACAGCCACCAGCACGCCGTAGCTGGCGCCGATCGACAGCAGGTTCATGATCGCCGCCTTCGCAGCGACGACCACGGAGCGGAAGACGACGGTTAGCAGCAGGAAGCTCAACCCGATGACCCCGGCGAACAGCAGTGGCATCCGCGACGTGATCCGATCGCGCCCGTCCAGGAAGCTCGCGACACCGCCCGTGATATACACCTTGCCGCCCGTGCCGTTCATCACCGGCGGGATGACTTCCTCGCGCAATCGATGTACGAGCGCGTTCGTCCCGCTGTCCTGCGGTTTCGTACCCGGAACGACGACGATCAACGCGGTGTCGCCCGCATCGTTCGTCCTCGTCGGCGCGATCTCGGCGACGTTCTCCGCGCCGGCAAGTGCACCGCGCAGCGCGTCGATACGGTCGCCCCCGCCCTGCGAGATGTCGGCGACGACGACGAGCTTGCCGTTGAATCCGGGGCCAAACCCCTTCGTCAGGAGATCGTAGGCACGCCGCGAGTGCAGCGACTCCGGCGTGTTGCCAGCATCGGTGAAGCCGAGATCCATCGATAGCGCCGGCGCCGCCATGATCAACAGCACGATCGCCGTCAACAGGAAGTACGGCAGCGGATGGCGCTGAATCGCCTCGCTCAGCCGGTACCACGTGCTCTTCGGGTCGACGCCCTCCGTCGTATGCAGGAACGGCACGCGCAGGCTGTCGATGCGATGGCCCGCCAGCGACAGCATCGCCGGCGTCAACGTCAGTCCCACCAGCACGGCGCAGACGACAACGATCGCGCCGGCAGCTCCCAGCGCCGCGACGAACGGGATGCCCATCAGAAACAGTCCGAGGAACGCGACGGCGACCACCATGCCGGCGAAGATCACGGCGCGCCCCGATGTGGTCACTGCCAGCACGATCGACTCCTCGACACTCTTGCCACTGTGCAGGCCCTCGCGGAACCGCGTGACGATCAGCAGGCTGTAGTCGATGCCGACACCAATGCCGATCATCGCGGCAAACTGCGGACTGAACTCCGGGAACTTGGCGAAGTTCGCTGCCAACCCGATGCCCGAGAAACCCGCGCCTAGCGCGAAGACTGCGGCGCCCAGCGGCAGCCCCATGGCGATCAGCGATCCGAAGGCGATGAGCAGGATGAGCACCGCGGCAAGCAGCCCCAGCGCCTCCGAGCCGAATGCCACCTGCTCGTTTTGCCCGATGACTGCGCCGCCGGCTTCGACGCGCAGGCCGTTGCCGTTGGCATTATCCACGACGTTCAGAAATCGGTTGAAGCTCGCAGAGGTCACGTCGCCACTCTGGGTCGCCCATCTGACATCGGAGCGCGCGATTGTCCCGTCCTTGGAGATGTATCGTGGATCATCGTACGGCGAATCGACCGAGACGACGCCGTCGATTTGCGCGACCTGCTCCACGACCGCCTCGATGCGGCGGCGCGCGTCCGTGCCGGTCACGCCTGCGGGCGCCTCGAAGACCAGATCCGCCGAGTCGCCGGCGCGGGCGGGAAAGTGCGCCTCAAGGAGATTGTTCGCCTTCAGCGACTCGGAGCCGGGAACCTTGAACTCCGACGAGTACTCACCCGAAAACAGGAAGTTCGCTGCGATGACGGCCGCCAGGCACACCACCCAGACGCCGATGACCCGCCAGCGATTGCGATACGAAAAGCGCGCCCACCGCTCGAGAACGCCGGCGGTAGGCGGAGCGTTGCGGGGTATCGATGCCATGGGCTCTCCGTGCAACTAGTGGATTCCGCAAGCGGATGTCAGCGTTGGAACCGCTCGATCAGCCTAGCACGATGGGGATCGATGTCGAACGACCGCTGATGCGGAAAACGCAGCGAGACCCTCGGCGTGTCAGAAGCGCAGATTCACGCATGGCAGGAAGAAATCACCGAACGTTAACGACGCCAGACACACCGTGCTAAGGCGCCGGCTCGCGCTGCCCGCGACGCGCAGCGAGCGCTGCCGGCGATCCCCATCGCGGCGAGCGCTGTTCGATGTAGCTCTGCGCGAACATCCCCGCGAACACGATCACGACACCGGACGCGAGCGCGCCCGCAGCGGCCATCGGCCAGTAGCGCGTCGATGTCAGCCAGTTGACGCCCTCCACCGCCGGCCACAACCGCAACGCCGAAGCGGCGTTGAGCGCGGCGATCATCGCCCATATCAGCCAGCGTTCGTCCGGATGCTGCAGGCGCCGGCCGGCGAACTCCGGCACGATGAGCAGCGACATGCCGACGATCATCATCGTCAGCACGCCGATCGTCAGGATGTGGCGGATGGCATCCAGTTCGAACGTATCCGGCAAGCTGCCGTCCAGAAACGCGCGAGTGCCGTGCCACGCCGTCAGCACCGCTGCGGCGAGCAGCCACGCGTACGCCGATCGCACGAGCCAGAACGCCGTCTGCGACGCCGCCGCAACGCGATTTTTCGACGGCCACAGCGCGCCCGATAGCCACACCGACATCGCGAACGCGACCGCCGTCAGCAGCTGGCCGACGTCGCCGATCCGCGCTGCGGTACTCGAGTACGACCGGTACGCGATCCACAGCATCGCACCCGTGAACAGCGCGACGCCCACCGCGAGGATCAACACCGCGAGGCGCGATGCCAGCGCGCGCGGCGTCGCGCCGGTGAACGTCGGCAGGGCGCGCGACCCGACGCCAGAGATGAACATGACCAGGAACCCGTACTGCTGGATGAAGACCTGCGCCGTCTCTTTCGAAACGGGCGCGATCGGCAGCCCGTCCTGCACAATCTCGATCACCTGCATCAGGTTGAGCACCGCGCCGACACAGAACCCGATCGAGCCGAGCACGAAGTAGTAGCCCGTCGCGCCCGCGCGGCTTTCGCGATGCAGCAGCGTGCCGCAGATGATCGCCGTGAATGCTCCGCCGCCCACCACCAGCAGCACCGCTGACGTGACCAGCCCAACATCGCGAATCGAGCCATCGCCCCACGGCTCAGCGATAGAGCGCACGATGAGACTCGTTGCGATCACAGGAATCAGCGCGGGGACGAGCGCACGAAACGCCAGCGGCCGGCCCGAGAAGCGCGGCATCAGCCGCATCGACATGCCCATCACGAACAGCCCGCCGAATCCGATGAGCTGCAACTGCCCGTGTGCCTGGATCAGCGCCTGCCAGCGGATCCCCGAGCCCCACGCCCACTTCTCGGCGCGTGCCAGCGGCAACAGCAGCGACAGCATGAAGCCGCCGCCGATCGCCAGCGTCAGGCTCGCCGCGATGAACCACCGATACGGCGCCTCGTACGCGGCGCCGTGCCCGGCGTGCTGCGCGCCCTGCACCGCCGTAAGCGGGATGCTGTCCCCGGCCGTCATCCACCCTCGCGATCGACAGAGGCCGACCAAAGGTCGGCCCCCGCTCCAAACTACAAACTACAAACTACGAACTCGCCTACAGCCCCTTGCCCGCGATGAACGCGCAGAGGTCCGACGTGCGGCACGAGTAGCCCCACTCGTTGTCGTACCACGACGCGACCTTCACGAGATCGCCCGCGACCACGTTCGTGATCAGTGAATCCACCGTCGACGAGTGCGGGTCGCCCTTGAGGTCCATCGATACGAGCGGCTCGTCGGTGACGGCGAGAATGCCCTTCATCTTGCCGGCCGCGGCCTTGCGCATCGCGGCATTCACTTCTTCAGCGGTCGTTTTCTTCTTCACCAGCGCCACGATCTCGACGATCGATACCGTCGGCGTCGGCACGCGGTACGCGACGCCATCGAGCTTGCCCTCGATCTCCGGGATGACGAGCTTCAGCGCGCGGGCCGCACCCGTCGACGTCGGCACGATATTCATTGCCGCGGCGCGCGCCTCGCGCAGGTCCTTCGATTGCATGTCGAGCAGCCGCTGCGAGTTCGTGTAGG
>CAYWOO010000036.1:0-2566 GCA_964458665.1 uncultured Dehalococcoidia bacterium | reverse complement strand
GGCGTTGAGTTGGCGGAGCGAGACCGGTTCTTGTTCCAAGACTTGCAGCAACGTGTCCAGCGCACTGGCGGCTTGGAACGGCGGGCGGCCGGTGAGCAGGCAATACAGGATCGCTCCCAGCGAGTAGATGTCGGCGGCGGGACCGATCTCATGGCCTTTGCCCGACGCTTGCTCCGGCGGCATGTAGCTGGGAGTCCCCATCACCGCGCCGCTGGCGGTCAGGTCGCTGCCTTGTTGTTTGGCGAGTCCGAAGTCGGTGACCTTCGGGATGAGAGAGTTGAGAGACGAGAGTCGAGAGAGGATTGCCCATCCGTCTTTGTCTTGCTCTCGACTCTCGACTCATTGTAGCAGCACGTTCGCCGGTTTCAGGTCGCGATGCACGACTCCCGCCAGGTGCGCCGCATGAACGGCTTCGGCGATCGTCCGCAGCAAACGAGCCGCGTCCTCCGGCGGCAGGGACGTGCCGGCGAGTTTCTCGGCGAGCGTGCTCTCCTCGCAGTATTCCAGTGAGAAGTACGGCTGACCGTCGTGCTGCCCGACTTCATAGACCTGCACGACATTCGGATGTCGCAGCCGAGCAATGGGAACTCCATTGCCACCATCAACGGCGTCGGGAAACGGACGACCGACAATAGGCGGCAACGGCACGCTGTTGGGCGGCAACGGCAACGATTGCATGATCGGTGATTGGAAGTGTGGCGCAAGCAACGACCAAATCGTCCGACCGGACTGCCGGGACACCGTCGTCGGCCGTGGCGGCTCACTTCTTCTTTTTCTTCTTGTTCTTCTTAGGAAGTTCTTCCTCGAACTCTTCCACTTCCTCGGCTTCGGCGGCATCAAGTTCAAAGTCAGTGGTCTCGACCTGTTCGATTTCATCTTCTTCCAAATCGAACTCGGAGCCAGTCTCGGCCGGGTGAAACTCTTCGTCATCAACTTCCTCGGTCCCGACTTCGTCCGCCTCGACTTCCTCAGCTTCGCCATCGAAAGCTTCAAGGTCTTCCTGGGGGAATTCCTCGGCCTCGTCGGCGACCTCGTCGTCCGCGAGGGATGCTTCGCCTTCCGCCTGTTCCTCGTCGTCCTCTTTCGATTTCTCGGTGTAGAACGCGATCGCGTAGATCGGTGGCCACACGGCGACCACCAGCGCGATCACCGCCGTGGCCACGACCAGGCCGCCCAGTAATTGCTTGTTCCAAATCTGCTTCTCCGTGAGCGCCATTACCAGCAGATACACCAAGAACCCGGCGGGAATCGCCGGCACAAGCGACAGACCGATGAGAGAGAGTTTTTTCACGCTGTGGATTCCGGTGCGGACGAAGAACGACCAAAAGAAGTCTCACGGAATGAGGCCCGACCGCCGTGACAGTCCCCGAGGCATCACAATTAACGTAGGCGGAGGTGTTTGTCGTTGGCAAGACGTGATCGGTGCGACCTCTCCGCGCGAAACACAATCTCCGCTGGAAATCACTTCGGAGCCGGACGGTGCTGAGCTTGCGAAAACTTCCCGTCACTTGCGCGATCCGAACGCGCGTTGTCACCGGAAGAATTCGCGCAGGCGGCGAATCAGACGGCATCGACGGCGAGCCCGGTTAGCCCTCGGCCACGTGCCGCATTTTCTCCAAGCCGAGCTTGGCGACCTCGCGCGGGTCGCGGGACCACAGATCCTCGCGGAACAGCTCCAAAGACAGCCAGTGGCGATAACCGACTTGTCGCAGGAGATCGAGATAGCGTTTCAGGTCGAGATGTCCCTCGCCCGGCAGCACGCGGCTGTGATCGTGTTGTTCGACCCGCGGGGGCGAGGCGGGCGTGTCGTTGAAGTGCGAGATCGCAATTTGATCCCCTTGCAGTTTGGCGATCGACTCGAACCCGCCGCCGCCTCGGAAGCAATGGAATGGATCGAGCACGACAGTCGCTTGCGGGTGCTCCGAGTTGGTCACGATCTCGATCGCGGCGTCGATCGTGTTGATGTCGTCCACGAAGCCGAGGTACTCGAACGCCGGCTGCACTCCGAATGACAGGCCGATGTCGAGCAACTCGCGATAGTAGCGCGCCACCAGCGCGCGATCGCAAGCTCCCGCCGGTGGGCCGGCGATCACGTGAATCGCTCCGACAGCGGCGGATTGCTCGAAGCGGCGACGGCATTCGTCGAGCTCTTCCCGACGCAACGCCTCATCCGGTTCAGCCCAGCCTTTGACATAGATCGTCGTCGGCACGGTCAGACCCGCGTCGTCGACGGACTGGCGGATGTCGGCCAGTCGGCCTCCTTTCGACAGGTATAAGTCGATATCGTCGTGCCACAGCTCGATCGCCGCGTAACCCACCTCGCCCGCGATGCGAATTTTGTCGAGAATCGGTGTCGGCCGAATCGTGCTGGAGTTCAAGCAGTAGATGAAGTCAGGCATGGTTGGAAGAGTTAAGGGTGAAGGATGAAACACAGACCGCGACGCATGGGTGACACCGTAACGCTCGGCGAGCCGAGCGGCAATTCGGCGGCGTATGCCGGTCGCCTCGCAACGGCTACCTTGAAGAAGCCACTGCTTGCAAATTGCAAATTGCAAATTGCAAATTG
>CAYWOO010000035.1:0-4540 GCA_964458665.1 uncultured Dehalococcoidia bacterium | reverse complement strand
ACCGAGATCAACCGCCTCGACAACCAGGCGCTGGTGCGCTACTACCAGGAGGAATGGCGGCGCTGGAACTAGCAAGATGCCAAAGGGGGACGGGATTTCAGGCCTTTCCTTCCTCGCCCGTGGCCCTCAGGATCTCTTGGTAGACGTCTTGGCGCAGGCGGAAGCCGGCAGCGCGGAGCGCATCCAGCGGCGTGCGGACGCCGGGGATCAGCCGGTGCTGTTTGGCCATGAACAAGACGCCGGCCGTGCCCACGATCCCGATCCTGAGCGCCTGGGCGAGCCGGCGGGCCGGCAGATCGTCGAGGATGACCCGCTCAGCTTTCAGCTCGAGAGCCAAGGCGATCGCTTCGGTCTCGCCCGCGTCGAGATCCGCGGCCACCACGCGCGGAGGCAGCGGTCGCTCGAGCAAGCGCGTCTCGATCCAGCGCGGGATCGAGGGCAAGCTCGGCGCGACTTCGAGGGCGACGGCGGGCGGGATGATCACGTTGCCGAAGAGCTTTTCGAGGAGCCAAAGCTGGTCGATCTGGGCCAGCGCGATCAGGACGCTCGCGTCAGCTACGACCGTAGCCACGCGTCGATGCTCGCCTTCTCGGATTCCCAATCCTCCCTGCCCATCAGGAAGTAGGGGATGCCCAACTCAGAGGCGCGGCGGGCGAAGGCGGCGCGATCGCGCGAGAGCAGCTTGCAGGCCTTGCCGGTGGAGAGCTTCCCGCGACGGAAGAGATCCATCACGAGCGCCTCGCGCGCGGCCTGGTCGAGGGGCTGCTCCTGCTCGAGGAGCGCGGCGAGCTCGTCTTCCAGCATCACGGTGCGCATGGCTAGCCGTAGTCTACTGCCGGTGTCGGCGATGCGCCGGCTCATTCCCGCAGATGAGCAGCGAGGCCAAACCCGGCGGCGGCGCCGCCGGGTTTCACTCGGCAAGCTCTACACGCGCCACTCCTACTCGATGTTGCTGCGGCGGACCCCGGAAACCGGCGTCGCGGCGATCCAGACCACCTCGCCGCTGATGGCGCGCCAGTCGTACTGGTGCATCAACCGCACCCTCGAAGCGGCCGGCTTCGCGGTGCGGCCGTACCACGCGCTCGTGCCGTCCTTCGGAGAATGGGGCTTCGCCCTGGCGGCGCAGAGACCGTTCGCCGCGCCGAGAGAGCCGCTGCCCGGCCTGCGCTCGCTGGACGTCCCGACACTCGCCGCTCTCTTCGTGATCGGCCCCGACATGGCGCCGGTCGAGACCGAGATCAACCGCCTCGACAACCAGGCGTTGGTGCGCTACTACCAGGAGGAATGGCGGCGCTGGAACTAGCAGCCTTAGAACTCGATACCCACGAGTGACGGCACATACAGCTGAACAATGGTTACCTGCAGGGTATCGGCCACGTTGGTGGCGAGACCGGCGATGTCTTCGAGGAAGCCGCAGTTGCTGAACGAGGGGTTCAGGTTGACGATGTCGATCGAGTCGACCCGTGATAGCCGAAAGGTGTCGGTTGCTTCGTTGTACGTGTAGGACACCATCGCATCAATCGTCGCGTTCTGCACTACCGCTTGGAGGCTGCAACTGAAACCGACCCCGAGGAGTTGGCCCTTGATCGGTATGTTGAGGATGGTGTCCAGTTGGGTGCGGATGAAGAGGCGTGCGTTCGTTCGCTTTTCCAGAAACACCCCGCCGGCGGCGACGGTCGGCGAAAGCTGACAACCCGTGGCTCCTCCCGAGCAGCCGGGGG
This sequence comes from uncultured Dehalococcoidia bacterium, assembly GCA_964458665.1. Lineage (GTDB taxonomy): Bacteria > Chloroflexota > Dehalococcoidia > DSTF01 > JACRBR01 > JANXYW01. Next base: position 2,819 of record CAYWOO010000035.1, on the reverse strand, counting down.
TTCCACAGAACTCGGCCCCGGTTCCCAGGAAGCCGCCGCTAGGCCTGCCTATGCTCGAGCGCGGGACACAAGCACCCACCGACAGACGCACGCTGAGCAGTCCGGGCACAACGGAGAGCCGCGCAACGGACGGCTCGGGTGGGACCGACGCGCAGTTCTCGTCCGTCTGTCCATCGCAGTCGTTGTCGGCCCCGTCGCAGACATCGGCCGCGCCGGGATGCACGTCCGAGCGGGTGTCATCGCAGTCCGCCGCGCCACACGCGCTCTCGGCGGGAAAGCCGTCTCCATCCATGTCGGAGCACGAAGGCGCGTCGGGGATCTGCGCACAGAGCGCGTATACGACGCCGTTCGCGGCCGCGTTGGCTCCCATCCGCAGCGCCCAGCCGCCCGGCGCGGGGTACGAGGCGAGGACGCCCGCCGAGTCGGTGAACGGGTTGGCGCCGCCTCCCAGGGCGGTCTTGCCCTGCGGACAGGGCACGGTGAACGTGGAGGTACCAGCGATGGCCATCGAGAACGGCTGGGTGACGACCTCGAAACCCAACAGGCCCGGATCTCCCGGCGACCCTGGGGACCCCGGAAGTCCAGGCTGTCCGGGGAGTCCAGGCATCCCCGGCTGTCCGGGAGGTCCGGGCTCTCCCGGAGGACCGGCGATCCCGATCGCGACATCGAACTCGGCGGCTTCGTCGTCCCCATGGCTTCGCGACACGCGAAGCCGATAGCCTCCCGGCGCCAGATCGCGAGGCAGCGTCACGAGGATCTCCCGGGGTCCCCAACGCAAGACCGTGAGCCCAACGCCGGCGAGCGTCACCCGCGAACGGCTCCGGCCGAAGTTCAGGCCACGGACGACCAGTTGCGCGCGCGAAATCGGTCGCGACGCTGGTGATGACGAGGCGCCCCGAGTCCCGGGAGCGATCCGGCCTGTCGTCCCTCGCCAGCGCACGACCCGGCAGCGACAGCACACACCAAACAGCAACCAAGGCGACGACGGCGCGGACAGTCATGGGCCCTCCTCTGTATCCGTCCCAGGCTCCGGCTAGCGCGGCGACTTCTGCACCGTGGGCCGGCTGCTCTTGCGGAAGCGGTCGAGGTCTTCCTTGATCGCGGTTGCGTCGCGGGCGGCCGTGATCGATACGGCGATCCGCTCCGGCGGCGGCCTGAAGTACTTCTCGTCGGGATCGAGCTGACGCGCCTTCTCGTAATTCTCGGAGGCCTTCTGCAGCAGGTCCTTGTGTTCCTGGTCGAACAGCGGCAGACGATACGCGAGCGCCTCGTAGGCGACGCCGACGTTGTGGAGCCGCGCCGCTTCGGTGTCGCCCTTGTAGGTCTTCCGGTTCCAGTCGCTGAGCGCCTCCGGCCACCTTCCCAACTCGGCCAGCCTGTTGCCCTCCTTCAGCTCGCCGTTCACGGCCAGCAGCACCTCCAGCGGCTCGCTGTGAAAGGTTACCGTCGCCACCGCGCGCCGCCCCAGGTCCTCGACCAGCGTGTCGCGGAGCGCGCTCTCCGAACGCAGCTCGCGGCTGACGCTGCCGTCGCGCTTCTCGACCTGGTTGAAGCGCGCATCCAGCCGGCGCGTGCGCTTCTTGCCGCCGCCCGAGTCCACATCCACGTCGCCGTCCAGCGAGCCGTCGCCGCGAACGTACACCACCGGCACCTCGCGGTTCTCGTAGACGTCCTTGGTCTCGTTCTTCTTCTTCTTTTCGTTCCACTCCTGCCTGGTGCCGACCTTCACGCTCTTCGATTCCGTTCGCACTTCGTCGCGGATGTCGGCGCGCATGTCGTGGAGCGTTATCACGACGCGCCCGCCTGCCTCGCGCTCGCTGGCGACCAATTGGTACAGGTCGGTGGCCCCGAACGCCTGCTCCACGCGGCGCTGCACCTCCGAGGCATAGCGGCGTCCCACGTCGCCGTCGCCGCGAACGTCGAGGAACACCTTCTCCGCCAGCACCGGGAGCTCGGGCGGGCGCGGAGCCTGGAGCACGACTTTCGTCTTGCTCATGCCGAACTTCGCGAAGCTCGGAGCGGCCGGCAAAAGCACCAGCAACACCACGGCGAGCGCGGCGCGCATCAAACGCATCTCAGGAACCTCCGTGCGTTTGGATAGTAGCGCCGGTCGGGCTCGTTTTCAGGCGGGGCACGCGAATCGTCAAGAGGCCGCCGCCTTCGAGGTGGTTCCCGGCGACCACGGATCCGCCGTGAAGCTCCACGATCCGTTGCACCAGCGACAGACCCAGACCGGTGCCGCCACGGCGGCGCGTGAAGAACGGTTCGAACACGCGCGCCAGGTCCTCGGGCGCGAACCCCGCCCCGGCGTCACGTACCGAACACGACACGTCGCCTTGGTGCGGCTCGATCACGCTGACGTGGACCCGGACCTCCCCGCCGGACGGCGAGTGCTGGATCGCGTTCTGGATCAGGTTCTGGAACACTTGCGCCAGCCGAGCCCGATCCATGGTCACGAGCGGCGTGCGCTCCTCGCTGAAGCTCAAGCGCACGCTCGCACGAGACGCCAACCCCTCGCAGAAGGCGACTGCGTCGCGGGCTGCGTCCGCGACCGACCCCGACCGGAGATCCAGCTCGGACGGCCTCCCATATTCCAGGAGATCGCTCATCAGGTTGCCCAGCCGGTCCAGCTCGCGACGCAGCGTATCGAGCAGCCGCCGATCCCCGGGGCGCGACGAGAAGCTGACCTCGAACGCATCTAGTGTCGAGGAGATGTTGAAGAGCGGGTTTCGCACCTCGTGGGCTACGCCCGCGACCAGAGCGCCCATCGCGACCATCGTCTGGCTTCGCCGCACCGACTCCTGGAGCCGCGCTTGCTC
>CAYWOO010000034.1:0-2828 GCA_964458665.1 uncultured Dehalococcoidia bacterium | reverse complement strand
GGCGACACCGGGATGTCGAGCGCCCCCATCCGGACGACGCCGCCCTCGTCGTGGACCTGCTCCAGCGGCGTGCCCATGTAGACACGCGCCAGCTGCAGCGCCAGCGACAGGTAGGCCTTGCCTCCGTGCTGGATGAAAAGCGGCAGCACGCGGATCTTCCCGTCGTCGCCCGCGACCGTGTAGACGTGCCCCAGGGCGGCCGCAGCTCCCGCCAGCGCCGGCTCGGGCTCGATCAGGCGCGGCGCCGGGGGCAGCGCGGTCGACTTGAAGCGCGCCAGGGCATTCGCCTGCAGCACCGCCGAGCCGGGGCTCCCGGGCGGAGACGGATCGCCCACGTCCGTGAACTCGTAGCCGAAGACGACGTTGCCCGCCTTCTTCATCGCCGCGGCGAAGCGCTGGTTGTTGGGCGCCTCGCGCTCGAGCGCGCCGAAGGTGAAGTCGAAGCCGATCACCTTCGCGCCGGCCTTGGCGAGCCGCTCGACGAGCGGGACGTACTCGCTGCGCGGCCACGCGGGCGGCCCGAAGCGCTGGATGCTCTTCTCGTCCAGGGCGACGATCACGACCTGCGGGCTCGCCCGCTCCGTGCCGCGCAAAGACTGCCAGGAGTCGAGCAGCACGAGGTCCGGGACCCGCATCGCCGGCACGACCTCGGCCAAGAGGCGGATCAGGACCAGGACGCCCACCGCGGCGGCCGCGAAGCGGCGCAGCCTGCGGCGCGCGATGAGCCGTTCGTCGAAGAGGAAGCTGGCGTCGCCGCCCATGGGATCGCGCCTATGCTAGCAGAGCCCGGCGGGCCGTGCAGTCAATAGAACGATAGGCAGCCCTCCCGTGGGGCAGTCCTCGCACGGGGCGCGTCAGGGTCCCTTGACGACTACGCCGCCCTTGACCACGACCGCCACGTCCTGCAGCACGGAAACGTCGGCGAGCGGGTCACGGCGGACGGCCACGAGGTCGGCGAGCTTGCCCTTCTCGATCGAGCCCAGGTCGGCGTCGGCCTTCAAGACGCGCGCAGCCTCGATCGTCGCGGCCTGGATCGCCTTCATCGGCGGCATCCCGGCCTCGACCATGTACACGAACTCCTTCGCGTTGTCGCCGTGGGGCGAGACGCCGCAGTCGGTGCCGAAGGCGATCTTGACCCCGGCCTTGTAGGCCTTGGCGAAGCCCTGGGCCCCGAGCGCGGCGATCGACGCGGCCTTGGGCCTGACGACCTCCGGCAGCCAGCCCGGCAGCTTCGCCTTCTCGCCGGTGTAGCGGCCCGCGCTGAGCGTGGCGACCAGGTAGGTGCCGTGCTCGAGCATCAGGCGCACCACCTCGTCGTCGAGCCGCGTGCCGTGCTCGATCGAGTCAACCCCGGCGCGAATCGCGCGCTTCATGCCCTCGGCGCCGTGGGCGTGGACCGTCACGCTGAAGCCGTAGTCGCGCGCAGTCTCCACCACGGCGCGCAGCTCAGCTTCGGTGAACTGCGGGTTGTCCGGGTTGCGCGCGAGCGAGAGCACGCCGCCGGTGGCCGTGAGCTTGATCAGGTCGGCGCCGTCCTTGTAGCGCTGGCGCACGGCCTTGCGCGCGTCCTCGGGCCCGTTGAGGACTCCCTCCTTCGGCCCGGGATCGCCCTCGAACTCGTCGGCGGTGCCGTTCGTCGGGTCGGCGTGGCCGCCGGTGGTGGCCAGGCTCTTGCCGGCCGTGTAGATGCGCGGGCCCTCGACGAGCCCGCGGCGGATCGCGTCGCGCAGCGCCACCGTGACGTTGTAGCTGTCGCCCAGGTTGCGGACCGTCGTGAAGCCCGCGCGCAGCGTCGTGCGCGCGTGGCTCGCGGCCTGGAGCGCAATGTCGGCCGGGTTCAGGGTGAAGCGCTCGATGTAGGCACCCGGCGCGAGCTGCATGCCGAGGTGGACGTGCAGGTCGATCAGGCCCGGGAGCACGCTGTACTGCCGGAGGTCGAGAACCGTCTCGCCTGCGGCGCCCGGCTGTCAATTTGCGTCGGCACGCAGCCGATGCACGCGCTGACCTTGCGCTACTCTTGGGGCGTGAGCGGTGCGCTGCTGAGACTCTTCGACGCGTCGCTGCTTGGACGCGCGACAGAGCCGGCGCTCGATCTGGGCCCGGCCGGCGGACCGGTCCGGACGCTGACGTTCGGCGAGGTCGAGCTGCGCTCGAACCGGATGGCGCACGCGCTCGCGGCGCGAGGCGTGCGCGCGGGCGACCGGATCGCGCTACAGCTGCCGAACGGGCCGGAGTTCCTCGATCTCTTCATCGCCTGCCTGAAGCTCGGCGCGCTGATCGTGCCGGTGAACGTCCTCTACCGTGACCGGGAAGTCGCTCACATCCTCGCGGACGCCGAGCCCGTGGCCCTCGTGACGGTGGGAGACGCCACCGCTGTGGTTGTGGCGGGGGTTTCGGTCCAGCTCTCTGACCGCTTGCCGGGTCTCGCGGTCTGGGACGTCGAGGCGCTTTCGGTCGAGGCCGAAGCGGCGCCCGCGACGCGGCCGGGCACGCGGCTGGAGTCCGCAGCGCCCGCGGCGATCGTGTACACCTCGGGCACCACGGGCCGCGCGAAGGGCGCGGTGCTGACCCACGCCAACCTGGCCGCAAACGCCGGCGTATTGCTCGAAGCCTGGCGCATCACGGCCGCGGACCGCTACCTCGCGGTGCTGCCGCTCTTCCACGTGCACGGGCTCGGCAACGGCGTCTGCTCGTGGCTCGCGAGCGGCTGCCGGATGCGGCTCGTGGAGCGCTTCGAGCACGACAAGGCGCAGGCGCTCTTCGAGGAGGTCCGGCCGACGCTCTTCTTCGGCGTGCCGACCGTTTACGTGCGCCTGCTGGAGTGGCCG
>CAYWOO010000033.1:0-9379 GCA_964458665.1 uncultured Dehalococcoidia bacterium | reverse complement strand
GTGTCACCCACTACAGCCGCCTTGTGAGCCTCACTGCCCTTGCCGAGCGTGTTGCCCTTGTCGTCCTTCAGGCCGCCAGACTCGATGAACTTCTTGGCGTTATCCCAGGCGCCACCGCCATTGTTGAGCACCGTCGCCATGAGGATGCCAACGATCGTCCCGATGATCAGCGTGCCCGAAACGGCGAGCCAGCCTGATGAGTCGTGCGCCGTGTACGTGATTCCGTTCAGCGTTGTCACCACTTCTTCGTGACGGGCGTATCGGAAGATCAAGCCGACAGCCACGGGCAGGCCCACGGCGAGAATGCCCGGGAGCACCATCTCGCGTAGCGCCGCCTTCGCGGTTATGTCGACCGCCGCAGCGTAGTCTGGGCGCGACGTCCCGGCCAGGATGCCGGGGTCGTTGCGGAACTGGCGGCGGACTTCTTCGATGATCGCGCCGGCAGCGTTGCCGACCGCGCGGATGGCGAGCGAGCTAAACAGGAAGACGAGCATCGCTCCCAGCAAACCGCCGACGAACACGTCGACCTTCGAGAGGTCGATCGGAAGCTCCGCCGTGAGCGGAATCTCGAGCCGCTCTTTCACCTTGTCGAGATACGCGGAGAACAACAGGAAGGCCGCGAGGCCGGCGGACGCGACGGCGTATCCCTTCGTGAGTGCCTTGGTCGTGTTACCCACGGCGTCGAGCTTGTCCGTGATCTCACGGGCGCTTTCCGGTGCGCCAGACATCTCCGTAATGCCGCCGGCGTTGTCGGTGATCGGGCCAAAGGTGTCCATGCTGAGGATATACGCCGCCGACATGAGCATGCCCATGGTGGCGACAGCGGTACCGAAGATGCCCGTCGTAAACGGCGGGATTGCCGGGCTGATGTCGGCCTGCGAGCCGAGGGCGAACGAGCTGATCAGCGCGAGGCCGATAGCGATCGCCGTAAGCGCCGTGGTCTCGAAGCCGACCGCCGTGCCGATGATGATGTTCGTTGCCGGGCCGGTTTTCGATGCCTCGGCGATCTCTTGCACCGGCCGCCACGAGCCGGCGGTGTAGTACTGCGTGATGTACACGAAGGCGATGCCCGTCGCGATGCCGACGAGACCGCAGTAGAAGAACCAGTACCACGCATCGCCGAGCATGACGTACGTGGCGATGAAGAGGCCGACAACGGACAACGCCGAGACGACGTAGAAGCCGTAGTTGAGCGGCGTCATCGGATCTTGCTCGCTCTTCTCGCTGGCGTCGGTGAAGAACGGCACCGAGATGAGGCCAACCATCGCAGCGATGATGCCGAACGAGCGCAGCACCAGCGGGAACATGATCCACTCGATGTCCTTGGTGACGGAGAAGATGGCGACGCCGAGAATCATCGCACCGATGTTCTCCGCGGACATGGACTCGAAGAGGTCGGCGCCACGGCCGGCACAGTCACCGACGTTGTCACCCACGAGGTCCGCCACAACGGCGGCGTTGCGCGGATCGTCCTCCGGGATGCCCGCTTCCACCTTGCCGACCAAGTCCGCGCCGACGTCAGCAGCCTTTGTGTAGATACCGCCGCCGAGCTGGGCGAACAGCGCCACGAAGCTGGCGCCGAAGCCGAAGCCGACGATGAGGAACGGCGCAATCTCCGGCGGATTGTTGAGCAGATTGCTGTAGACGAGGAAGATGCCCGACACGCCGAGCAGGCTGAGTGCAACGACAAGGAAGCCCGAGACGGCGCCTCCCCGGAGCGAGACCGTTACGGCGTCCTTGAGGCTCTTCTGCGCGGCAGCGGCCGTCCGGACGTTCGATCGCACCGCAATGAACATACCGATGTAGCCCGCCAAACCAGAGCAGATCGCACCAACGAGGAAGGCGATGCCCGTGAGCAGTCCTTCTTCCCAGCGGCCGATCACCGTGCCCGTCGCGAAGCTGACCTGCCCATCCTGGAACTGGATCGGCTTCACACCGTCAGAGATCGAACCAACGATCAGGGCGACGGCGACCGCTGTCACAATCGCGAGCGCGCCAATGGTCTTGTACTGGCGCGAGAGGAACGCCATTGCTCCCTCAAAGATCATGCCGGCAATCTCTTGCATCGCCGGTGTGCCCGTATCTCGCTTGAGCACGTCCTGGGCCAGCCACAAGGCAAACAGCACCGCTGCCAGGCCTGTAGCCGGGACCATCCATACCAACGTCATCGGCGTCTCCTCCCATTCGCTCACCGGGCGTCGCGTCATGGCGCGGACACACAAACGGAGGCGCCGTGCACCTCCGTTAGAGCGGCCGAAGTCTATCGTGAGCCATGGCCACGAGCAAGAACTGGTGGTCCGGCGGAGACACTCGGAACGGGGCTGATCGAAGGGCTATCGAAGGGCTGTCGAAGCGCCGTTGCGGGTGCGTCGGGACGATCTTGGCCCTATAATCGCCTCGAACAGCTTTCAGAAGGCGATCCCGAAACTAGGAGCCCCTTGCCTCTGCTTACCGGCGCAGCCGAAGTCGTCATCACACCACCAATTGGTACGCATCTCGATGGGTACGGAGCGCGCGCGACCGGCTCCGTCGGCGTACACGACGATCTGCATGCGCGAGCAATCGTTGTCGACGATGGCGCGACACAGGTCGCGCTGGTGTCGTGCGATCTGATCGGGGTCGACCGGCGACTGGTAGCGGCGGCACGCGAGATCGCGGCGCAGGTGACGGGTATACCGGCCGCGCACATCCTGATCGCTGCCACCCACACGCACGCCGGCCCAGCTGGCCTGCGCGCGGACGCGGATCCGACGCTGCTGGATACGATGGCTCGGCTGATCGCCGGGGCGATAGCCGCGGCGCATCGCAACAAGCGGCCAGCCGCACTGAAGGCCGGGCGCGGCTCGGTGGATAGCATCAGTCAGAACCGCCGCGATCCTGCGGGTCCGGCCGATGACGCGCTGCGCGTGCTGCTGTTCGATTCGCCGAACCCACGAGACGGCGCCGTGGCATCGATCGTGAACTTCTCCTGCCACCCAACGGTGCTCTACCACACCAACATGCAGATGAGCGCCGATTACCCGGGCTACGCGTTGCGCACCGTGCAAAAGATCGTCGGCGACGCGCCCTCGCTGTTTTTCAACGGCGCCTGCGGCGACGTGAACCCCGCATGGATCGAGCAGGAGTACCACGAGGCCGAGCGCGTCGGCTCCATCGTCGGCGCCGAGGCGGCGCGAAGGTTGCAAGAGCTGCGCCCACTCGGCAACCAGCAGAAGGTCTGGAACATCCGCTGGGGCGAGCTTATCGATAAGCCGGCGAAGGGCAATCTCATCGAGCCGCGTCTGCGCGTAGCCAGCCGCCTCGTTCCACTGCGGCTACGGCAACTCCAGCCGCCCGATTTCTACGATCAGCGGATCGCCGAGCTGGAGCAGCAGCGCGTCGCGCTCGATCCAGCCGATATCGAAGCGCGGCGTCGTGTGATGGAGCGGCTGACACAGCTCGGCGGCGAACGTGGGGTCGCCAGCCGTCTGCGACCGGGCGGGCCGCACCACCTGCGCCCCGAGATCCAGGCGATCAGCTTCGGCGAAGGGTGCGCCATCCTGGCGCTGCCGGGCGAGTTCTTTGTCGAGACGGCGCTGGCGATCCAGGCCGCGGTGGGCCTCCCCCACCTGATGATCGCGTGCTACGCGAACCACCATGTGTTCTACGTCGTGCCGCGCGCAGAGTTCGCGCGCGGCGGCTACGAGCCTGGTGTGGCGATGCTCGACGAGGCCGCGGAGGAGACCATCCGGGAGGCGGCGATCGATCTGCTGCGTGAAGTCAGCGCCTGAACCCGCGTTATGTCGCGACCGGCGATGGTGACCTGAATCGAGCGAGAGGTTACACTACGCCTTCAGCCAGCCTCGTCTACACGCCAGGGCAACATGAAGCGCGTACTCGTCTTTGAAGCGCACGGCGACGATATGGAGTTCTTCGCGGGCGGCACCATCGCGAAGTTCGCGGCCGCCGGCCATGAGGTGACGGTGGTCGTGGCCACCGACAACGATAAGGGCTCGTTTGAGCTGGGAGCGGACGAGATGCGCGCCCTTCGCGACCGGGAGCTGAACGGGGCCGCGGCGGTGCTCGGCGTGGCGCGCGTGATCCCGCTCGGGTACTCGGACGGAGATCTCGCGTACGACGCGCCACCGCGAGTGCTGCGAGGCCAGTTCATGCGCCTGATCCGCGAGATCAAACCCGACATCATGTTTACGTGGGATCCGTTCGCGCCGTACGAGGGGCATCCTGATCATCGTGCCGTTGCGGTAGCCGCAAACGAGGCCGCGAGCTTCGCCCACTTTCCAAACTTCTATCCCGAGCACGTTGCCGATGGCCTACAACCGCACTACGTGAGCGAGCACTGGTACTTTGCCAAGTCGCCGCGCGACCAGAACAAATTCGTCGACATCGACGGCCAGATCGATCGGAAGGTCGAAGCACTGTGGCAGCATGAGGCGCAGATGGTGCTGACGGTTGCGGACATGAAGTGCCATCAGCACGCGTCGGGGCTGAACATCCCCTGGCTCGAAGCGCTCGATCCGCACGACTATCGCAACGTGATCGCGAAGCAGATGCAAGCGGCCGGCCGCGCCGTCGCCGGGCGATCAGGCCTCGGCTGCACCTACGCCGAAGGCTTTCGCCGCACGCGTTTCGGCGGCATAGAGTCGCTCGCGAAGGATCAGCAGATCGTGGAGGACGTCTAGTGAAGCTCGGCTGCTCATCCTGGTCCTACCACGCCGCGTTTCGCGGTGGTCGCATCGATCAGCGCGAATGGCTCCGGCTCTGCGCCGAAGAGATGGAGTTGGACGGCGTCGAGTTGGTCGATCTGCATTTTCCGACGACGGATCCCCTATACCTGCGTGATATCAAGAAGCTGTGTACCGATCTCCAACTCACCATTGGCGGTGTCGCCGTTAGCAACGATTTCGGTGCGGCGGAACGCCGGTCCCTGGAGGCAGAGCGCGTCAAGCAGTGGTGCGACGTAGCTGCGTACCTGGGCGCGCCGGTTGTGCGGGTGTTCGCCGGCTGGGTGCCGGCCGCACGAATCGAGGAGCGACAGGGCAGGATCGTCGGTGCGTTTCGCCGCGTCTTCGGTGCGCCGAAGGTCGACCCGCGCCGTCTCTGGTCGGACGTCACAGCGACGCTTCGGCAGTGCGCTGACTACGCGGCGGAGCGCGGCGTCGTGCTTGCGCTCCAAAACAACCGAAGCGAAGGCATCGTCGGTGCAACGGCGCAGTTGACGCAGTGCGTACGCGACGTCGGATCGCCCTGGCTGCGGATCTGCCTCGATCCGGCGGATTTCGGCGCGAGCGCGGCCATCGATGCGGCGCTACCTGGCATCGTGCAGGTCCACGCCCGGATGCACGATGTGCGCCCAGACGGCAGTGATGCGAACGTCCATTGGCCGGGACTCCTCCAGTCGCTGAAGCTGGGGCGATACCGTGGCTTCGTCATGATCGACTATCAAGGCGTCGTCGAGGATCCCGAGACCGCAGTCCCTCGCTCGGCGAGGTACATGCGCGGCCTTCTTCACCTTCTGCAGCGGCAGCAACTGCTCGCGCAGACGGCCGCATCTGAGCCGGACAACGCGCCGTCGGCTTCCGCTGATGCTCAGCCGGATGTGGCTCCGGCCCGCGAAGCAACAGCCGCGTTTCGGTCGGAGGCGCCCGTTCCTCGATGACGATCCGGGCCGTTGTCTTTGATCTTGGCCACACCCTCTGGGACATCGCACCGCAGCCCGAAGCCCTCGCACGCGCCTACGTCCAGATGCGCACGACGCTCGCGCAGCGCCTCGATCGCGGCGACCTTCCCGAAGCTAGTGCATTCCAGCGCGCCGTCCGCGACGTACTGCATGACGCCGCGAAGACGTACTTCATGGATGGTCCCGAGCTGCGCGAGCCGCCTCCCCACGAGTGGATCAACGCGGCTTGCCGGCGACTCGACCTCGAAATCGACGAGTCGTTGCTGCGGCAGATCACGCCGCCGCTGTTTTCGACGGAGATCGATGGCCTCGTCGTCGACGCCGGCACGTTGGAGGCTGTCCGCGGGCTCGCCGAGGAGGGATATCGGCTCGGCTGCATCACCAATACACTTGCGGATACAGGAGCGATTCGAGCGATGCTGCGCAAACATGGACTAGAGCGCGTCATGGAGAGCGTCGTCGTGTCGACGGAGGAAGGATGGCGGAAGCCGCACCGCGCGCTCTTCGAGAAGTCGCTACGAGAGCTGGCTGTGCAACCGGCGGAAGCGGCGTTCGTCGGCGACAGTCCGATCCACGATGTGGGCGGCGCGAAAACTGCGGGGATGTTCGCAGTCCTCACGCATCAGTATGTCCAGCGTCCGTATCCGAACAACGTGCCGCCTCCGGATGCCACGATCAAGCACGTGCGTGAGATTTCCAATATGGTGAAGGACGCCGATGTCGCCGGCGCGGCGCCGCGCGAGTGACGCTATCCGCGCAGGCGCTCGCCGGCTGCCCGCGCAAGCGGGTTGACCCCGCGCGCTGCGTTGACCCGCATCTGTTCCTCGCGCTCGTTCTTTGCGCCTTCGAGGTCTTTCTCGGCGCTGTCCAGCAGGTCCTTCGCCGACGTACCGTCTTCCGGGAAGCAGACGATAGCGACCGACGCCTTCAGCGGCTCTGGCGAGCCGTCGTCGCCGAACACCGAGACCTGCGACAGACTTGCGAGCAGACGCGTCGTCACCGACACGGCCGCGGCGCGATTCGTCTCGGGCAGCAGCACGGCGAATTCGTCGTTGCCGAGCCGCGCGACCAGTTCCGGCGGCGACACCGCCTCGGCCAGACTGACGGCGGCGCTTCGCAGGAGGCGGTCGCCCATCGACTGCCCGTATGACGCATTGAAGTGACCGAAATCGTCGAGGTCGATGACGACGACGGAGAGCGTCTTCGCATACCGGCCGCAGCGGATCAACTCCTGCTCGATGGCTTCGCCAAGGAAACGGCGGTTGTGCACCCACGTCACGGGATCGATGTCGTTGAAGCGCGCAGTGTCTTCCTGCGTAGCAATGTCCCGCATGGCAAGCGTGAAGTGGCCGACGAGCAGCTCCACGATCGACGCGTCGATCTTCGTGTGGTCGAAGCCGAACGCGACGACACCGTACGGCTCGCCTTCGACCAGCATGGGAACCAGGGCCACCCTTTTGATGCCCAGCTTCTCCTCTGCCGCGTGTACGACCTCCGGCGCGATCATCCCATCCCAGAACTCGGCGAGCGAATCGCGCAGCACCACTTCGCCGCCCTCGATGACGAGGCGACGGAAGTGATTGACCGGTAGGTCCAGTTCAAGAATCGTCAGATCCTCCTGAAGCGCGTCCATCGCGCGCTCCAACAGCGGCTCCACGATGCCTTCGAGCGGCGACGCCGTAAGGACGTCGCGCTTCTTGTCAAGCAACAGCGGATAGACAAACATCGACTCCGTGACGGTGGGCGCCTTCTCCAAGAACGCGCCCATCATTTCGCCCGAACTACCGGCGCTGTGCAGGAAGAGCGAGAGGATCACAAGATCGAACAGTCGGCCTTCACGCCCTTCGGGTCGTGAGGCTTCGACCGATTGAATCGCCACGTGGGGGATCGGGTTCCGGTGGTTCCGTTCTTCTCGTTTCGGCAACAGGCGCATGGTTGTTCCTAGTCCTCCGCCAGCTTGATCACCATCGTCTGTTCGTTGTGCACTTCCACCTTCACCTCGCGGGCCATCGCGTGCGCTACTGCCTTGCCCAGGGTGTCGGGATCGAGCGCGTTCGTCGTTTCCAGTGCAACAATCGCCGTGCCGTTGCTGTAGCTCAGCAGCGACATGTCGCGTACGCCGTCCATGCCGAGCAACGCTCGGTGCAGTGGCACCAGATCGACGCCACGGCGCTTGTCTTCCACGGTGATCCGGTAGGTGCGCGGCAGCAGGTCGAACCCACGCTTCCCTTCAGCGGGCGTGGCGACTTCGGCTGTAGCGGCAGGCGAAGTATTCGCGGCGAGCGCTGGCTCCGGATCGGCATACTCCAACTGCGCTGCGGTCGCTGTCCGTGGCGATGGATCGCGCACGATCGCAGGACGCGGGGGCGCCCCCAGCGGGAGGCGCGGTAGCTGCGGCGTGTCGTCCCAGTCGTCGGCTGCTGACAGCGGCGTTGTTGCAAACTCGGGGGACCGCGTGGAACGCATGGGTTGCGGCGCGGCCTGCCCGCCAAAGAGTGCTTCGACGCGCTCCGTCAATGTGCGGAGCTGCTGTTGCGCCGACTCCAGATCACGCCGCAGTTCGCGCGCCGCGTTGTCCCACGCCGTGTCCCTCGCGGTGGATTCGGTGGGAGCGGGCGGCGCGGGCGGTATCTCTAAGGCCGCGTCCGTTGCCCAGATGTCGGTCTCCGACGTGCTGGACACCACGAATGCAGGTACCTCGTCCGGACCTGGAGACGCCGGCGCGGCGCGAGCTGCCTGCTCCGCTTCGATGCGACGCAGGGTTGCTTCGATGAGGCTTTCGTCGACAGGTGGTCGCTCGGCCGAAGCAGTGGGTGCGGCCTCGCCCTGTTCGGCCGGCGGCACGACGTGGAGTTCTGGCACGCCTGCTGGCGGGTTTTTGGCGTCATCGTCAGCGGCCTCTTGCGCACGCCCGGCGGCCTTCGAGGCCGCGACGCGGCGGATAGTCGCTTCGATCAGGTCGGTCGCTGCGGCCGAAGCCAATGGCTCAGGCTCAGCATCATCGGCGACTTGCTGCGCACGACCAGCAGCCTTCGACGCGGCCACGCGCCGGATGGTCGCTTCGATCATGTCCTCGTCCACGTCTCTGCTCATGCGCGGCACTCCACGACCACCCGATTTGGGGTAGGCTAGCCCCTCACTTGATTCTCGGCATTCCGACTAAGGAGCTACACCTATCTTCCCGGTGTGGCGGGCCACGCACGCCCGTTCGTTCCGACGGGCCGCTACAATGCCCCGATGCGATTACTCCTGATGAACGGCCCGAACCTGAACAAGCTCGGCACACGCGAGCCGGAGATTTACGGCACCAGCACGCTTGCCGACATCGAGCGCCTGGTTTCGGAGCGCGCGAAGGGCCTCGGCGCCGAGGTGCGGGCCTTTCAGGCGAACGGCGAGGGCGAACTTATCGATTGGCTCCAGAGCGAGCAATCGAGCGCCAACGGGCTGATCGTCAACGCTGGGGCCTATACGCACTACAGCATCGCGCTGCGTGACGCGGTTGCGGGTTGCGGGTTGCCGGCTATCGAGGTGCACATCTCGAACGTCTACCGCCGCGAGGCGTTCCGCCACGAGTCGCTGCTCTCGCCCGTCTGCACCGGCACGATCGTCGGACTGGGTGTGCACGGCTACGAACTCGCCGTCGATGCCCTGGTACAGCAACTCAAGGGCAAGTAATCCTCTAGTACACCGAGCGAGGGGCCG
>CAYWOO010000032.1:0-6774 GCA_964458665.1 uncultured Dehalococcoidia bacterium | reverse complement strand
CGATTTCCTCCGCGTGCGAGGCTATCGGCCACACGATCGGCAAGCGGGACTGCTTCCGAATTGACTCCGGCAAAAGGGGCACGCGGAGCGCGTGGCATAGCCGTCCCCGGCTGTGTGTCCGGCAAAGCCGGACCGACGCAGACTGGCGCTACGGGTGGAACCGATGATCGCGTGCGCGCCCGGCCTAACGCAGAGACTCCCGCCTAAGGCGCCCCCACGAACCCCACCACATCCGCACCAACCACGGCGTCCCCCAGGATCGCGTCGTGACTCGCCAGCGGCACCGACTCGACGCGATACATGTGCGACGCCGCTGCGTTGTCCAGCACCTGCGTTCCGCTGTCATCCACCCAGGGCAGCGCCGGTACGCACACCGCCGGATTCCAGAAGCAGTCAACTGAGTTGCCGTACGTCGCGACCCGAATACCCTGATCCGCCATCATCTGCACCTGATCGCGGCGCAGCCCCGGCGTGGCCGAATCGAGACCCTGCTCCACGATTTCCGCGCCCGCAAGATACGTCTTCTCGCACGGCACGATGTCGAGCACCAGCTTCTTGTCCGCCGAGGCCCCCTTCAGCGGTGCATCCAGCGTGACCACCGCTTCGATACCGAGCTTCGCGGCCTTCGTCCGCCCAGCCTCGCGCGCTCCCTCGAGAAACGCCAGATATCCCCCCAGGCTATGCCCCACCAGCGTGAAGTGCGCGTTCTGATGGTGCGCGCCGTAATCGCGCAGCATCGTCTCCAGCAGCGCAAGATTGTCGCCCGAAACGCGGTCGGTCACCGCGCACGTGTACGGGCTGGGCCGCCACGTCCCGTCTTGCGCCACACCGCCTCCCGAGTAGCTGAAGTCCAACAGCGATGCGCGAGCATACCCCTTCGCCGCAAACGCATTCTTCAGCACGTTGAACCGCTGCCCCTCCACGATCGTCGCTTCCGTGCCCTCGCGATCGTACGTGCTGTAGTACCCCTGCATGAATACGATCACGCGCGCCCCCGACGGCGAGCATTTCGCCCCCATCACCAGCACCGCTGATCCCAGAAGCACGAGCAGGAACAATCCACGAAGGGCCCGGACAACACCTGTAGGGGCACGCGGCCGCGTGCCCTCGGCGTGCTGCCGATCATCGTCGAACGAGACCGCTGTTCGCGTAGGGGCATTCCGTAGAATGCCCGGCTCGCACTGGCGCCGCTGCTCGAAGGTCATCGAAGCGGATGTAGGGGCAAGCGGCGGCGTGCCCTGCTCATACGCGCGCCGCTGCTCGAAGGAAACCGCTGCTCGCGTAGGGGCATTCCGTAGAATGCCCCCCTCGTGCTGCGGATCATGTTCAAGAAACAGCGATGCGACCGTAGGGGCACGCGGCGGCGTGCCCCCCTCGTCGGCGACGCGCGGATTAGGCATCGCAGAACTCATGCGGTTAGTGTAGTGCTTTCGACGAGGAGTCAGTCCGCGCGAATGAGGCTCGGATCACAGCCGCCCCGGCTGTGAGTCCGGCGCAGGCGGACCGACGCAGCACAACGTTCGTTTCGCGGACTTCCTTCGCGTGGGATACCGCCGCGGCGGAACGCTCCCCAACCGGCTTCGTGACCTTCGTGCTCTTAGTGGATCGCCCCCCCGGCGGAACTACCCCAGGAACTCGTAGCCGCCCGTCACACCCTCCGGCTTCTGGTCCATGATCACGTTTACGCACGCCGGCCTCCCCGACGCAAACGCACGCTCGATCGCCGGAAAGATCTCGCCGGGTTCCGTGACGAATTCGCCTTGCCCGCCCAGCGCCTCCACGACCTTGTCGTACCGCGCGTTGTCGCCCAGCCGCGTCGCGACTACGCGCTCTTCGCCGTACATCTTCTCCTGCCCGACAAGGATCTGCCCCCACTGCCGGTCGTTGCCGATCACCGACACCACGGGCATCCCGAACCGCACGAACGTATCGAAATCGAACCCGTTCAGTCCGAACGATCCGTCACCGTTCACCATCAGAATCTTCTTGTTCGGGTGCACCACGCTCGCCGCCATACAAAACCCCGTGCCGACGCCCAGTGTCCCCAGCGGTCCCGGCCCCATGAACTGCCCCGGCTGATTCACCGGCAGCACTTGCGATGCCAGCCCCACGATGTCGCCGCCATCGCCCACAACAATCGTCTCGTCATCGACGAACTTCGCGATCTCGTTACACAGCCGCAGCGGGTGGATCGGATTTGCGTCGGAATGTAGCCACTTCTGGCGCAACTCCACCACTTTCGTCTCGCCATCGCGCAGTTTGCCTATCCACTCGTCGTGCCGCGCCGAGCGCGACCCCAGCTCCGCCGTGATCTGCTGTAGCGCGTGCCTCGGATCGCCTTCGATGCCGACGTCGATACCGCGATTCCGCCCCAGCTCGTTCGGGTCGATGTCGATCGAGATCACCTTCGCCGCCGGGTTGATGCTCCGCCCGTACCGCAGCCGGAAATCGATCATCGTGCCGGCGAAGAGAATCACGTCCGCTTCCCCGAACGCCGTCCTCCGCGTCCGGCTCATGAACTGCGCGTGCTCCTGGCTGACCGTCCCGCGCCCCATGTCGTTGAGGAAGATCGGCGCGTGCACCTTCTCCGCCAGCTCCTGCAACGCCGCGCCCGCGTCTGCCCAGTACACGCCCGTGCCGCCCATCACCGCCGGCCGCTCCGCGTTCGCCAGGAGCGACGCCGCCTGCTTGATCAAACCGAAGTCCCCCTGCGTCCGCCCCTCAGTCCGATACCCCGTCGGCAGCGGTACCTCCGCCTCCTCGACGCGCCCGAAGAGAATGTCCGATGGGATTTCCAGGAACACCGGCCCGTACCGCCCCGTCAGCGCGACGCGGAACGCCTGCGCCAGGTAGTCCGGGATCCGCTTCGTGAACGGGATCGTCGCCGCCCACTTCGTGATCGGCCGCATCATCTCGACCGTCCCCGGGATCTCCTGCAACGCACCCATCAGCGATGTCCCCAGCGGCGCCGCCCCGCCGATCACCAGCATCGGGCTCGCGTTCTGATACGCCGTCGCCACCGCCGTCACGACATCCGTCACGCCCGGACCCGCCGTCACCACCGCCACGCCGCACTTCCGCGTCAGCCGCCCGTAACCTTCGGCGGCGTGACCCGCCGACTGCTCGTGCCGCGTATCGACGACGCGGATGCCTTCGTCGATGCAGCCGTCGTAGATGTTCTGGATGTGGCCGCCCGAAAGTGTGAAGATCGTGTCGATCCCCTCGCCCTTCAGCATCCGTGCGACCATATCGCCGCCGTCTATCTGCGCCATCTGGAGGCTCCTCTCGCGCCCGGGCAGGGCGTTATGTTACATAACGAGCCACGTTCGTGCCGACACTCGCCGCTGCTTCGAGTCTACGGCCTGCGCCTGCTTCGAGGTACCGCACGCAGATGGGAGATACGCCGTAAGGGGTATCTCGGGGCAACCCGCGTTTTCCGCACGGCCGCCGATCGAATCTTGCGCGGGTCAAGGGAAGTTGCCTCGAGGACGATAACTACCGGGGGGACAGACGGTTGTTCGAGATGCTCCGCGACCCGCGCTACCTGGCTCCGCTCGGCGTGCTGCTGGGAGTGATCCTGCTGTCGGCTGTGCTGGCGCAAAGGGCTTCCGGCGACAACGCCGCGGCCTCCGCGCCATCGGCGACAGCCGTGATCGATGACGCCACCGCAACGCCGGCGCCAACATCGACGCCCGACGGTGGCGCGATCGACGCCGCGCGCCTGCAAGATCTCGTGAAGGTGCGGGATGCCCTGCTCGCCTATCGTCGATTGCACGGCAAGTTCCCGATCACGAAGAACGCCGCAACCATCTGCGCCGCACCGTCCGACCCCGGGTGCGTCGTAGCGTTGGAACCGGGTACGGTGCCGTTCGCCGATGGCGATCAGCCGTACTGGTTTGTCTCCGACGGGGCGCGCGTCACGCTCATCGCGCCCGCACACACGCCTTTCAACGCGGCGCAGTGTCCTCCCGTCCTCCCCGCAATCCTCACCGGCCAACCCGTGATCTGCCTGAAGTTCGATCGGGCGGTCCAATGATGGAAAAGTTCAACCCGCGGCTGCTCGTCGCCCTCGCGCCCGCCATGCTCCTCGGATCGATTGCGATCCTCGTCGCGGATCACGTCGAGCCGGCCTCAACGCGGTTCATCCTGCAGTTCACCGCCATCGGCTCTGTCGCCGCCATGTCGTGGCGCGTCGGCGCGGCCGCGCTCGGCGGTACCATCGCCCGCGCCCACCGCCTGCCCGAACGCCTGAAGATGGTCACCAACGACCACAGGCGTACCACGTTTAACCGCGAAACCGGACTGCACGAAGAGTGGTACTTCCGTCTTCGCGTCGACGAGGAGATCGCGCGCTCAAAGCGCTACGCCCAGCCCTTCTCGCTGATCATGGTCGCCGCCGGTCAGCGCCAGATCCTCGATGCCGTCCGCATCACCATGAAGCAATGGCTGCGCGAAATCGACTACGCCGGCGATCTCGGCGAAGCGCTCGCCCTCTGCCTCCCCAACACCGACAAATCCGCCGCCGAGGCAGTCCTCAACCGCCTCACCAGCCTCGTCGAAGGCCTCCACGTCTCGCTAGCGGAATACCCCTCCGACGGCGCCAACCTGGCTGCCCTCCTCGGCGAAGAAGACCTCCGCCAAAACGGCCTCCGCACCTCCGCCGCATAGCTTGCTAGTGTGTCGCTTAGCGCCGCGTCGGTTGCCGCGTGACTCGCACTACGCTCGTGCCCGCGGCTCTGTCATGCCAGGTCTTGCCCTCGCTGTTCCACGCCGCCGAGATGTAGCCGAGCCCGAAGACAAGACTGCTCAAAATTGATACAAGGTAGCGCGCAAGCCCGATTCTCAGGCCTGGCGCTGCCCCAGACTTATCGTGGATTACGCGGATGCCGACGAAGAGCTTGCCGAGCGTTCTGCCGTAGGAGTTGGCGATCAAAACATACACGGTTAGAGCCAGCACCAGCACCACCCTAACCTTTACTTCTGCTGCGTTCAGTTCGTCGCGCGTGTAGTTGGACGGGAGGATCAGGGCGTACAGCACGAGCGACAGCCCGAAACCGGCAACGAGATTAATGCTTGAGTCTATGAACGAACCCGCGACGCGGCGCGAAAATGACGCGATCGGTTTTCCTTGCGATGTCAGGCGCTCTTTCGGGGCGCTCGCGCGCAACTCCTCTTCCGTCGCTGGCCTGTCGTCGGCGTAGGGCCGCCCATGCGCCTCCTCGATTGTCTCGGCGACGGCCGACTTGATGACGTAGCCTGGCGAGGTCATCGGGAGGAAGGGCGACCCCGAAGTAGCGCTCGTGCTCGGAGAGCACCCGAAGCGGAGTGCCCCGATCGACCTTCGCGACAACAACCCGCCCGTCCGACGGCTCGCTCCAGATCGCCGTAGGGCTTCGCCGAGGCCAAACATAGCGCGCCCCGGCGACCTCGGTTCCGCATGAGGGGCAGGAGCGATCGGATTGCGCCAGTCCGGATCCGCATTTCTCGCATCGCATCGTATCTTCCTACGTGCTCAGGCG
Organism: uncultured Dehalococcoidia bacterium; assembly: GCA_964458665.1. Classification (GTDB taxonomy): domain Bacteria; phylum Chloroflexota; class Dehalococcoidia; order DSTF01; family JACRBR01; genus JANXYW01. Next base: position 1,255 of record CAYWOO010000032.1, on the reverse strand, counting down.
ACCAGGAAGGGGCCGCGGCCTCGCTTTCCCAGATGGCTGGCTAATACAGCGCCTGGTCGACAAGCGCTTCGGCGATCTCTTCGTCGGTGAGGCCGAGGATCTCCTTGCACACGTACTCGTTGTCCTGGCCCAGCAGCGGCGCCGGACAGCGCAGCGTTCCCGGCGTCTTCGACAGCACGAACGGCGCGCCATCGTAGGCCGACCGCCCCGTCTCCGGATGATCGAGATACTGGTAGTAGCCGCGCGCCTTCAAGTGCTCGTCTGCGTCCAGGATGTCGCGCGCGTTCTGCACGACGCCCGCTGGCACGCCCTTCGACTGCAGCAGCACCATCAGCTCCTCCGCCGTGTGCTCGCGCGTCCACGAGGTGATCTGCGCTTCCAGCTCATCTTCGTGCTGCTTGCGCGCATCCAGCGTGGCGAACTTCGGTTCGTTCGCCCAACTCGGAGCGCCCATCGCATCGACCAACCCGCGCCACTGCGCGTCATCGAAGATGCCGAACGCGATCCACCGGTCCTCCGGCTTCTCGTCCCACGAGCCGTCTCTGCAGCGGAACGCGCCGTGCGGCGACGCGTACGAGATGCGGTTGCCTTTGCGCGTCTGCACGCGTCCGTTCGACAGATAGTCCATCACCGCGGGCGCCAGCGGCGCCACCGACGACTCGAGCTGCGCCAGCTCCACCCGCTGGCCCTTACCCGTCCGCTTTCGATACCGCAGCGCCGCCAGAATCCCGACCAGCGTGTGCCCGGGGTTGATCACGTAGTCCGGATAGTTCGTGCCCAGCCCCATCGGCGGGCGATTCGGAAAGCCGCTCAGCTCGTTGTAGCCGGTGATCGGATTCAGCACCGCCCCGAACCCGAAGAAATCCTTGTGCGGCCCGTCGATGCCCTGCATCGGCTGATACACTGCGATGATCTCCGGATTGATCTTCCGCAATTCGTCGTACGTGAAGCCCCAGCGCCCGACCATCCGGTTCGTCTGGTTCGTGATGAAGATATCGCACCACGCGATCAGTCGGTTCGCCAGCGTCATCGCGTGCGCGTTGTTGAGATTGAGCGTCAGGTCGAGTTTGCCCGCGTTGTAGTTGTTGAAGTAGCCGCTGACGTTATAGCCCGTCTTCCCCGTCGCGAACGGCAGCACGCTGCGCAGGCCGTCGAGGTGCGCCTCCGATTCGATCCGCACCACGGTCGCCCCGAAGCGCGCCAGATTCTCCGCGCAGATCGGCCCCGCCCCGAACCACGAAAAGTCCGCAACCTT
>CAYWOO010000031.1:0-4863 GCA_964458665.1 uncultured Dehalococcoidia bacterium | reverse complement strand
TCCGAGTTGGGTCAAACTGAGAAGTTAGCTAGTCTTTGCCCCATGTCAGCTGTGCACACGCTTGCAGACCAATTTGCTGAGATGGCGGACATAGGTGCGCTTGCCTCGAATTGACTTAAAGTCAGGTGAGGAGGACAGTCGGAAAGCTGGGGCATGGAGCCCTAGTATAGGGAGGTTGTCATGACGATTTTCATCACGCAAGGCCGTTATTCCCACCAAGCCATAAAGGGGCTCGTCGCCAAGCCTGAGGACAGGGAAGCAGAGGTCAGGAAGCTGATTGAGGGCAGCGGTGGCAAGCTTCTGTCTTACTACATGACCTTGGGAGAGTATGATTTTCTGATCATCACGGAAAACAAGAGCGAAGAGGACGCGCTATCATCCATCGCTGTAGCTGCAGCTGGTGGAGGCGTGAGCCACACCAAGACAGTGACAGCGATAACGCCTGCGGCGGCAAAGAGAGTGTTCGAAAAAGCCAATAAACTCGCTGGGAGCTTTAGGTCAGCGGGAACCTGACGAGTTGGTGCACACTCAGTAAGGCCGGTCTCAACTCCGGCCTTTCCTACATTCTCCGACCTGCAAATGCGCCAGTGCCACGTCAAACAAGTAGAAAACGTCTTTGGCCTGCCTGATGGTGTTTTCTGTTTGGCTAAGTCCTTGAACTCACGGATGCCCACTTCGCCTTTCGTGACAAGCAAAACACGTTAACTTGCCAGCGCTTCTTCGTCCGCTTACCCCATGATTGCAGACGAATTGCTAACGCTCGCAATAAGGCGCGATGGGCCACAAGCGGAATTACTTCTCGATTGAGGTCTCCGTCTTGCGCGGGTTTTTTGCCAGTTTGCCCGCAATGTCAGATTCTGGCGTCTTGTGACGAACGACACGGGTGCTTCCGCCGGAATAACAAATCTTCGCGGGAGATTACTTCACTGCCATCGGCGCTATGACGGTGATTTCAGTAACGAATGACGTAAGTGGACCGTGCCGGGACGGCAGATGCTCCTCCCCGGCGCGATCCTGGTTGTTTGAGCAATTAGCTTGCCGCCCTCAATGCGGGCTGAGTGCTGCGGGACGTTTCCTTGGGATCAATGACGCCGAGGTCCTTCACGATCTCGAACTTCCCGTTTCGCGCCTGGGCGATGTACATGTTCAAGCGCAGGTGATGTTGACCCGGGACCATTTGTGCGGGACCGCCCGGCGCTTGGTCAATGGCGGCATGATCGAGCGCATTGATAACCGCGCTTTGATCAATCGTTCCTGCCTCCTTGACGGCGTTCTCCCACAGCTTGAGCGCTTTGTAGTGGCCTGAACACCCACTTCCCGCGGTGAACATGGCGCTGCCTGGAAAGCGGCGGTTGTAGTCCTTGAGGAGCTCCTGGCTGAAAGGATCGGTGATCGACTGATAATAATCGAGGCAACTGTAGAGTCCCTCGACATGCTCGGCCGGCACCAGGTTCAGGAAATTCTCGTCAAAGTAAGTGCAGATGATTTTTCCACCCTTCGCGATGAAGCCTGCCTTGTGGAGTTCTTCAAGGAACGGCGTCAGGCCGGGCGGCACGATGGTGTTGAAAATCACCTCGGTCCGCGTCGACATGATCTTCTTGACGGTTTCGCGATAGTCCGTGTGATCGAGGGGGAAGTATTCCTCGCCGACGATCTCGCCACCGTTCTGGGCCACCATCTTTTTGGCTGCCTTGTTGAGCAAATGCGGCCAGATATAATCCGCCGAGGGCAGGTAGAATTTCTTTGCGCCCATCTTCTTCATCAACCAGGGGACCAGTGGCTCGACCTGCTGTGCAGGAACCGGGCCGGTGCAGAAGATCAGCGGATCGTTTTCCTGTCCCTCATACTGCTCGGGATAGATGTAGAGCGTCTTGCCCCGCTGCGTGGCCTCACTCTGGATGGTCTGGCGGGTCGAACTAAAAATTCCGCCGACCACCAGATCGACCTTGTCTTCGCTGACGAGCTTTCTGGCAGCCGCCTTCGCGGCAGCGTCTTCTGTTCTGCCATCCTCGATAATCAACTGAACTGGACGACCGAGAAGGCCACCCGCTTCGTTCATGTCCTCAATCACCATCTTGCAAACATTTGCATCGGCGATGCCCATGAAGGACAGAGGCCCAGTGAGTTCGGCGATTACGCCAACTTTGATGGGTGTCTTTTCCATTTCTTCGACTCCTTGTCTCGTTTCGGTGTGCAGAGAACACCAGACTGGCGCGCCGGTCTGCTGCAGCCCTGCGGTGCCCGCACGGCCAGCGCCCAGTGGTGAAGTTCAGATCAATCAGGCCTCGAATTGGCCGATCAACATTGCTGATTGGGGTTTTCCTTTGTGCCCGGCTTCACGCATGATTGGTGGCACCTCTGGGTCTGAAACAAAGTTCTTCCAGCCCTCGACATCCCAATCGAAAATCGCCCAGACGCGGTCTGCCTCGGCCGGGTCGCGAAACACCGTGCAGCCCTTCGAGCCATGAAGCTTTCGCTTCGCGGCGCCCTTGGTCGAGAATATCTTGATGAATTGGTCGACATCTTCGACCTGAGTGGTAGCAAGTAACATTGTTTCTTCTCCTCTGCTTCCGGACCCCTATTGGCCCGGTACTGTGAGGAGAATGCGCGCCGAAGACTCGGCGCACATCGGGTAAACTCCCTATACGCGAGTTACCGCATGAGAAGACCGTTCTCGACGGCGAACAGTGCCGCACCGGCACGTGTCGTCACACCTATTTTCGAATAAACGCTTTGGACATGGTGGTCTGCGGTTTTTGGTGAAATCTCAAGCTCATCCGCTGCTTCCTTCAGCGTGAGCCCCCGTGCGATCAGCCGCAGCACCTCTATTTCGCGCGGCGTCATACCCGCAAGGCGCGGTGCGATGTTCCGCCTTGAGGGTTGTCCGGCGACCGAAAGCACCGCCTCGGCCCCATCCTGGCAAAGGCGCCCTTCGCGCACCAAGGTTCGCACCATCGAGGCCGCCGCCTCATCATCAAGCGCAGGGCGCAGGGGTCGTTTTTCGCGTGCGGTTTGGTAGACTTCGGCTGCAGCAAGGATGCGCGCAGCTGGCGAGAGGTCGGAGCCGTCGACCTGGCGGTAGAATCCGGAGCGATCGAGGCATTCATGGTGACGCGCCACCAGCGACGCCGCACCTGCCCCACCCTCGCCGAGAGCGGAAAGTGCTCGTTCGCTATAATAGGGGTGCAGGTTTGCCGTGTCGGCTTCCCGGGGTGACATTGGCCCCTTTCGTATCCAGGTGGATACCGGCACGCAGAGCTCGCCAAGGTCGTGGACCAGCCCGGCCCAACGTGCGTTCCGCACATCTGACAGCGGAAGACCCACGTGTTTGGCCGCCGCCTCCGCCAGATCAGCGACCGCACGGGAATGGCCGTGCGTAAATGGCATGCGCATGTCGATCATGTCGGCGATTGCCAGATAAGCCGCCTCGCATGCCTCTTCGTCGAGATACTCGACCGGGTCAGGCTCCAGTGCGAGCACCGTCTCGCGCGTAATGTTTTCGTCGATCCCTTTCATAAGCGCGTGTGCGTTCTCGGACATAAGCATGGCCAACCTGGCCTCGTAGGGGCCGTCTGCCCGCGAAGCAACGATCCGCGCCATCTCGCCGACGTCATTGGCCTCGGTCAGCGCGATGGCGTCCTGTGCCAATGTAATGAGGCGGACGGCCGGAAGAACGTCGTCGCCAGACAGGCCACGGGGCATGCCGCGGCCATCCCATCGTTCGTAGATCTGTCCGAGATTGCGCCGGATTTCTTCCGTCAACCCCAGCCGCTCTCCGATCCTTTGCGCGACCTCGCAATGCGCCGTCAGGATCGGCAGCGTGACCTTGAGTGCACCGCTGAGACTCTCCTGAATTGCGCGCTGCTGTTCTACCGGCTCGAGATCGGCAAACAGGCGTTTGAAGGCGTTGACGAAGACCTGGCCAACCTTCGATTTATCGCCCATGTCGAGTCCAGCGAGTTCTTTCCTCAGAGCTATCTCATCGCCAAGTGCTGCAGCCATCAAATACGAGTCTGCGTTGCACCCTGCATAGCGCAGTAGCGCCTGATGATAGACGTTGCGACGGCCCTGCGTATCGAAACCGGCCAAATCGGCAAGCCGCATTCCGAGAACGCACGACCTGAGCGCGAAATCGAGGGAGTGGCCAGTCGCGAGATCCGAAGCATAGGCCAGAACCATCATGAAATCGGCTCTACGCATTGCTATATTTGACATGAGTACTGTCCTAAATGAGATTCCTCTCCGAGAGCATTTCACAGCGAGACATCAGTGCGACCCGCATATGACGTTGGCCCGAATGTCTTCGATTTGCCCGGTTCGTCAGGCCTCGGTAACTTCCGAACTGGAAACACCTTGAGCGAAGCACATAGCGGTTGCTGGTGCAAGCCACCACGAGTATCGACCCTCCGCGCTTCGATGCGGCGCAGCGAATGACCGATATGGGTCAACATGAGACCAAGTGCAACCGTCAAGCCATGTCGGCTGTGCCCCTGCATGCAGACCAATTTTTGAAAAAGCGGACATTGTTGATTGAAAGTCCGCTCTGGCACGATGAGCGGACAAGCTGCGGCAAGGGCATGAGGTCTCAAACGGGCCAACAAGCGACATTACACGGCCTATTTTCTTAGTGTCTGTCCTAAATCATCAATTGGGATTACATAGCTTTCGCAACATGAGCCTGATGGATGCCCAGAGCAGGAAGGTTCGGGCTTTCTGAGTGACGCATTCCCAGTCCTTGGCCAGTCTTCTGTTACGGTTGAGCCAGGCGATGGAGCGTTCGACAATCCATCGCTTGGGCAGGACGACGAAGCCCTTGGCCGCGTCGCTGCGCTTGACGATTTCGATGGAGAGACTGGCCATCAC
>CAYWOO010000030.1:0-28224 GCA_964458665.1 uncultured Dehalococcoidia bacterium | reverse complement strand
TGACCTGATGACGGAGGCCGGCTTTCGTGACATCAGCGTCAAGCAGGTCGAGGGCGACATCATGAACAACTACTACATCACGACGAAATAGCAATTCGCACGGCCGAACTCGCGAATAGGCGCCCACCGGTCTCGGCGGGCGCCCTTCGTGTGGTATGAGTGGCCCAAACCGGATGTACGCGCGTGGCGGGCAACGCCCCGAAGAGGTCCTGCGGGTGCGCGACGGTGATCGCGTCGTCATGCCCTGCCACACACAGGAGGACGCCGATCCCCAAAACGTCACGCAGCTACAGTGCGAGGAACTCTTCGGTTGTGAGCCCCGCTTGCTTCACGATTGCCCGCAGCGTGCCCTCGGGAACGGCGCCGGCGTGACGAGGAATGGTCACGCGGCGGCGTGATGTCGGATGGAGCCAGATCTCGTGACCACCCTTGGCTTGACGGTCGAATCCAAAGCCGGCACGTCGCAACTTGCGGAGAACCTCGGCTGACGTGATTCCTGCGAGGCGCCCCGCCATCAGCCAATCGTTACGGGAATGCGGACGTCGATGTCGGTCGGTGAGACCTGCCGGAGAGCGGGTGGCAATTCGTCGCCATGCTCAATGTAGGATTCGACAAGCTTGTGCGCGACATCCTGTGCGATTTCGAGCGTCTCGGCTAACGTCCGGCCCTGGGCGAGCAGACCGGGCAATTCCTCGCTCGTCGCGAGAAACCCTCCTTCGGCCAGCGCCTCTACGTGAATAGCCAGTAGGACTTCCATCAAGAGAACACTCCATGCACGGCCAGTTGCGCCGACATCATACCTCGTCTCGCCCGCCCGCGCGCCGCATGATAGCCTCACGCCGTGATGGACTGGCGCGAGCGCTACGCCGACAAACTGACAACCCCCGAAGAGGCCGTGCGCATCGTGCGCGACGGCGATCGCGTCGTCATTGGCATGCACTACCAGACGCCGCTCGGCCTTTGCCGCGCGCTGGCCGCCCGTGCCGAAGAGCTGCACGGCGTCGAGATCGAGAATTCGATCGCGACGTTTGCGTCCTGGTGGCAGGACGATGCGCCGAACAACTTCAACGTGCGATCGTTCTTCCTGCAGGCAAGCGACCGGCCGGCGATGCGCAAAGGGCTGCTCGACTACGTCATCGCGCCGCCGACGCGCAGCGACGAGAGCTACTGGTTGGATCGCAAGCCCGACGTCTTCCTCACCAGCGTCTCCCCGCCGGACGAAGAAGGCTGGTGCGGCTTCGGCATGAGCGTCTGGGGCGCGCCCGAGGTCGCGGCCGCCGCCACGCACGTCATCGGCGAGGTGAACGATCGCTTCATCCGCACAGGTGGCGTCAACCGCATCCACGTCTCGCAGATCGAGACGTTGGTGGAAGCGCCGAAGGAGTGGAAGTTCCTCCGCCGCGCACCGCGCACCGAGGAGGAAGACGAGTTCACGGCGGTGATCTGCTCCCTCGTCGCGAGCGAGATCGTGCTGGACGGCGACACCTTCCAGCTCGGCACGGGCACCGTCTCCGCGGCGATGGCGCCGTTTCTGTCGGAGAAGCACGATCTCGGCGTGCACACCGAGCTGATTTTTGGCGGCATCCCGGCGCTAGTCGAGCAGGGCGTCGTGACGGGCGCGCGCAAGTCCGTGCATCACGGCAAGGTCGTCGGCGCATCGTTCGGGCCGCTGACCATCGACGAGTTCGCGCAGGTCGACGGCGACGCTCGCTACGAGCTGTACACCATGAGCCACACGAACGACATCCAGGTCATCGCCGCCCACGACAACATGGTGGTGATCAACAACGCGCTGCTCGTCGACCTCACCGGCCAGATCAACGGCGAGACGATCGGCCCGGAGATCTACAGCGGCACCGGCGGCGCATTCGCCTTCGCCGTGGGCGCCCTCCACGCGAAGAACGGCCGCAGCGTCACGGTGCTGCCATCAACATCCGTCGTCAACGGCGAGCGGCGCTCGCGCATCGCGCCGATGTTCCCGCAAGGCAGCGCCGTGACCGTGACCCGTGGTTACGCTGACATCTTCGTCACCGAGTTCGGTGTCGCGCGCATTAAAGGCGGCACCCTGCGCCGCCGCATCGAAGAACTCGTCGCCATCGCCCATCCGGACTTCCGCGCAGAACTGCGTGCGGACGCGCGTCGGTTGTACGGCGTGTGAGTTCGTAACTGTCGTTATCGTTCGGAGCTGGCGGCTCGCAGCTGATGCGCCGAGCAGCGACCCGGATGCCTAGATCCGCAGGCCCATCAGCACGACGGTCAGAACCGCGGCGATCACCACCGCCAGTCCAAGCACCAAGGCGAGTCGCTTCGAAGGGTCGTTCATGCGATCGCCCTGCCCAGTAGCACGACGCCCGCGAAGCCCACGATGACGGCTACCGTCCATGCCAGCACCCACATCGTCCTGATCGAAGTGTCGTTCATCGTGTCCTCCTACATCGCCGCTGCGCGGCCGGTCGATGCCGGCGCCCGGCCTTCGCTTGGCGTGAGTAGCAGCCACAGCCCCGCGATCAGCAGCCAGATCACGCTCATGAACAAGCCCGATATCAAGATCCACCACTGGAGGTCGGCGCCCGCGGCGTCCGCGATTAGCGATCCTCCGATGACCGCCGCGCTGATGACCGGGATGCCGATAAGCCATCGCGGCACCAGCCCCTCGCGCCCCGCGAGGATGGCCAGCACATAGGTGCTCAGTACCAGCGCGATGAACGCCGCGCCGACCGTATTACCGGTCGCCACCGCGAAACCTCGCGCCGTGACCAGCACCTGCTCCTGGTGCGCGCCACTCGACGCCACGTATTCCTGCGCCAACTCGACGAAGACGAGCTGCAACGCGCCGGCGATCAGCGCCAGAACGCCGGCGCCAGCGATGCCAAACGCCGCCATCGCGGACAGCATCGGCGAGCGGTCCTTCAGATTCGTGTACAGCGCGGCCCCGGCGGCGATCAACGCGAAACCCGTCACCGCACGGAAGAAGGCGTTGCCATTGTGGGACGCGTTCCCCATGCCGGCCAGGCGCCGCAGCTCGCTATCGAAGCCCTCGCGGCCGGTGTCGTAGCCGCTGATCGATGTCGTGATCATCAGCAGCACGACCATCGCCAGCAGCAATCCGCCCACGACGCGCTCGAATGGAATCTTGATGTCCAACTTCGGTCCCTCCACGTTCACTCTCCACAGCAGGTCTGCCGGTGCGCCGCGCACGACGCGGCTGAATACGCTCCCAACGAACCTCCACACGCGGCGTTCCTCGCGGGCGGTATCGAGGTGGTGCTCCCACACGTCGGATGCGATCTCGGCGCGGCGAGCGTCACGCACATGGGCGGCGAGCCCCAGCGTGTACGCCGCCGACCAGCCGCGCGCGACTCGAGACGCAACTGCCGCGATGCCGCTCATGCCGCCGCCCGCTGCGATGCTGCTCATGACGCCGCCAGTCCGCGCTTGAGGGCCTTCGCCGGCGCCTTCGCCGACTGCGCGACGGCCTGTACCGCTGTCTCGCCTTCGGCAGTGACGCGATACATCCGCCTGCGCGGACGCTCCTCGGCGGCCGCGATCTCGGGGTCCTCCCATCGCGACGCCAGCAGCCCGCGGATCTCGAGCCGCTCCAGCGCCCGGTACAGCGTGCCGTGAGCCGTGAGGCTGCGAGCCCCTTCCTGGTCCCGGATCTCTCGTGCGATGGCGTACCCGTGGAACTCGGGGTCGCGTCCGCGCAGCTGCGCGATCCCCGCCTGCAGGATGGCGAGCTCGATCGACAGGAGCGCTCCGGCCTTTCTTCTCATGCCCGCGATTATGGGGGAAGAGGGCACGGCGCGTCAATAGGCAGATATATGCTTATGGGCGAAAAGTTGACGCTACGCGCCCGCGAGCCGCCGTCGCATCGCCGCCAACTCATCCACCAACGCCGATGGATCGTCCTGCCTCACGAACGACGGCACCCGCCCCTGCCGCAGATACAAGCCGAAGCGGTTCGTACGAGACGATCGGTCCGGCCGGCTCTGCCGGCGAGGGCTGGCCCAGGCCCGGCGTCCAGCTTTGAAGTGCATGCCGAATCATCGGCAGAACACGTAAGGGCCTGCACCTAAGGAAGATGTAAGGTCGGATCATTCAACACGACCTCCAAGCTCGCTGGGTGAACCCCATCCGCACCCGCAACAGACGCGGCACGCACTGGCCGAGACTGGAAACGGGTAGTGGAGTCTCGTTCGCCCTGCACGGAGGCGATTTCGCATGTCGCGAAGACGCAGCGCCAGCCTCGCGACGGCTGCCGGCGTGATGCTCGCGGCGCTTCTTGGCGCGTGCAGCGGAACCCCGCCACAAGCGCAGGACGCACCGCCGCAGTCGCACATCGCCGCCGATGGCGCGGCCGCATCCGGGGCCGGGGTCGCTACCTCGGGAGGCAACTCCGCACGCGCGACACGGCAGGAGCCGCGCGCCGTCGTCGCCGCAACAGAGGCGGGCGCACCGGGCGCAGCGGATCGTGCGGTGTCGCCGGCCACCACCAGCGCGCAGAGGACAGGGGCGACGGCGCGCACAAGCGCAGTTCCTGCCAGCGGCGACGCATCGAGCGCGGACACCGCCGCCGCTTCAGCAGCGAACGCTGGCATCGGCGCCGTGGGCGATACGATAGCCGCCGCTGCCACGCCGCCAACGATCGCGATCCCCGCGAACGAAACCGTCGTGCCGCTGGCGACGCCGACGCGCACACCGACCGCCACGCCGCAGCCAACCGCGACGCATCCCGCCGGCGGCCAGGCGACCATTGGCGGCTGTCCCGTGTTCCCGGCGGACAACGCATGGAACCAGGACATCTCGACCATGCCGGTCGATGCGAATTCAGCGACCTACATCACGAACATCGGCGGCGGCAATCTGCACGCCGACTTCGGCGGCGGCGGCCAGTACGGCATCCCGTACATCATTGTGCCGCAGTCGCAGCCGATGACGGCGATCAACTTCACAGACTATGGCGACGAGAGTGATCCGGGCCCGTACCCGGTGCCCCTCACGGCGCCCATCGAGGGCGGTGCGGGCTCCACCGGCGACCGCCATGTGCTGGCCGTGCAGCAGGGCACGTGCAAGCTCTACGAAATGTTCAGCGCGTATCCGGGCACCAGCGTCTGGAATGCGGGATCGGGCGCCGTGTTCGATCTGCGCTCGAACGCGCTGCGGCCGGAGACGTGGACCTCCGCCGATGCCGCCGGCCTGCCGATCACCGCCGGCCTCGTGCGCTACGATGAAGTCGCTGCGGGCCAGATCAACCACACGGTCCGATTCACCGTCAACACCGTGCGAAGGGCGTGGGTGCATCCAGCCACGCACTACGGCACCAGCACCAGTGCGACGCGCATCCCCTACGGCGCAAAGCTGCGGCTGAAGGCGTCCTACGACATCTCGTCGTTCCACGGCGAAGCGCGCGTAATCCTGACGGCGCTGAAAAAGTACGGCATGATCGTCGCCGACCAGGGCACGAGCTGGTACATCACCGGCGACGGCGACCCTCGCTGGGACGACAACGACCTCAATCAACTCAAGACCGTCCCCGGCAGCATGTTCGAAGTCGTCCAGCTCGGCCAGGTGTTCACGTATCCGTAGCACCCCGCGACCAATCCGGCGCGCCGTGCGCCGGAGTTTGAGACAGCCGCCCTGGCTGGGCCCTCTGAACTACAACCGACCCACTGCAAACTACGAACTCTCCCCCTCCCCTACGGGTTCTCCCGTGCCGATAGTAAGAGTGGGGTAACAGGATACGATCATGCTCTTTTCGCGAACCGCCCGCCTTGCAACCGCCACGATACTCCTGCTCGTGTTGATGGCGAGCGCCGGCCATCGCGCAGCGCTGGACGCATCCGCCGCGGGCGATTGCACCGTCGACGCCGCGATGGATAGCGAGGAGCAAGCGTTCCTCGTGCTCATCAACAACTATCGTGCGCAGAACGGACTCGGCCCGCTCAGCGCGTCGTACATGGTCACGAAGGCAGCAGCGTGGAAGTCGAAAGACCTCGCCACGAACAACTACTTCGCCCATGACGACCTCACACGCACGTGGTCGGCGCGGATCCGCGACTGCGGCTACGGTTTCAATACGTGGCTCGGTGAAAACATCGCGGCGGGCTACACCACCGCGGCATCAGTCTTCGCTGGCTGGCAGGGTAGTCCCGGCCACAACGCCAACATGCTGGGCACGAACTACGCCACGATCGGCATCGGCCGCTACTACCTGCAGGGCAGCGCATACGGCTGGTACTGGACGACGGACTTCGGTGGTTTCAGCGACGGCTGGGCCACAGCGACAGGCGTCACAACGCCGATCACAATCGGCGGCCCGCCGCAGCCGGCGGATGCCGCGCCGATCACGCAGGCCGAACAGCCGCCGCCGATGGCGCCTCCAGCGGAGGCCGCCGCGCCGATCACGCAAGCAGAAAGGCCGCGCCCCGCACGCACACACCGCCACACGATGAACCGCGACGACGTGCTACGAATCCTGCGAGGCCGCTGGCAGTTGTAGCCAGCCACACAGCCGCGCGCAAAGGTTGCCCCTCGGGGCGTCCGCGGCCCAACATCAACCCTCGTGCCCCTCGCGCCCGTAGTGGATCGCCCCCTAACCGCGAGCGGATAGGTCGAACGCCACCGGCAGCGCATCCCGTCCCCATTCCGTCAGATCGCTCGTCTCGACCTTCACGTACTTCTGCATCAGCAGCTTGCGTGCGAGCGTGTCCTCGTGCGCGTCGCGAACCATGCGCGCCGTGCCTCCGAACTTCGTCGAGGCGATCCGGACATCGACAGCAGGATGCCGCTTCGCGTTCTTCACGAAGTCGGCGTCGTGACCAGAACCCGCCAGGACGTAGATCGTGTCGCCCGCCGCCCCGAACCAGATCTCTACCGTGTGCGGCTTGCCGGAGACGCGGCCGACCGTCGTGATGTAGCAGTAGTCCTCATGCGTCAGTTCGGCGCCGATCAGCTTTGCTCTGGGTGCCATGCCGCATTCTAGCGCCGAACAGAGCATGCACGCCGACGGATACGCCCGTGCTCGCGTTCAGATGCGGGCGTTCGTGTCGATGTGTCACATAGGGATCGCGAAGCGTCAACACATATTCCGGCCGGCCGGTATTCGTCGCGAAGCAGACCTGCTAGTCCTGATGCTCTAGGATGCGCGCCTGTTCCTTCACCTGCTTCTCGAAGATCGTCCGTGCTACGTCGAGCAGCCCAAACAACTCCGGCGCGGCGATCGAATACCAGATGCTCGTTCCGTCGCGACGCGTGGTGACGAGGCCGTGCCCTCGAAGGATGCTGAGGTGCTGCGACGCGTTAGATGGCTCGATGGCGAGGCGCTGCCGGATCTCGCCGACCGTTCAGGCTGCCCGCGCCACGGAGTACCTCAAGGATGCGAATGCGCACCGGGTTAGCGAGTGTCCGGAAGCATCCACATGCAACAGTGGAGGAAGCCGACCGGACACCGGCCTGAAGCGCCTCTATGGGGTGGTGATCGCGGTTGCGTGCTATCGTCATCGTCGAGCGAGCGCGGTCGGACAGCCGGACGTGATCGGCCGGATCTTGCTTGTGTACCATCCGACAAAGCGTTGACGAGGGTGCCCCCCGCAGCGCGCGAGTTGTTGTCAAGCGAAAGGTACGTAACGTGAGTATCAGCAACGGTGGTAATCGCCGCTGGAAGCAGCAGGAGCAGAGCATTGCGCGTGCCCTCGGCACATCGCTCATCGCGAACAACGGAGCGCGCCGCAGCGACATGGAGGCTGGTCGGTTTGGTATCGAAGTGAAGACGATGAAGGCGCTCCCTGTCCGCATCCGCGAAGCGATGGAGCAGAGCGTCGAAGCGTGCGGGAAGACGAACAAGATACCCATCGTGGTGCTGAATCAGCCGCGTGTAGGCAAGAAGCCGCTGCGTCTCGTGGTGATGCGCTTCGAGGACTGGCAAGAGAACAACACACAACGTGGTGCTGCGCGCGGCGAGTGATCTGCCGTCGTCACCCGTCCAGCGAGACGACCCCGCTGGCACCGTCGATCGTGACGATCTGCCCGTCCTGTATCCGGGCGGTCGCGTCCTGAACAGCGACCACCGCAGGAGTCCCGCGTTCGCGCACCGCAATAGCGAGATTCGAGAGCGCCCCTCCCGTCTCCGTGATGATGCCCGCCGCGATCGAGAAGAGCGGCGCCCATGCAGGCGTTGCCGCGACGCACACCAAGATATCCCCACGCTGTAGCCGAGCGCCTTCCGTGGGGTTATGAAGAATGCGGCCGCGCCCGGCTACGCGCCCGGCACTGGCCGGGGTGCCCCGTAGCTCGCATCGACCGTCGTGGCGGAGGAGACTCGCTTCGACAGTTGACCGCATGGTTTCTTATCCTGTCACAACATCGCTGTGATCCAACTCGGACGGACGGCGGAATCACCAACAGACAGCGCCGTCTCGACCCTCACGATGAGCGTAACGAGCGAAGCGCCGCCTGCGTTTAACGGACGGTTAACGTTGGGCTATGACCGCGGCATTTGGCGGCTGGATAGGGTTGATGGGATCAAGGTGGCATCTTCCCGTATGCGCGAGTTCTCGTGCAGGCTGGCACCTGAACGCTTGGAACCAGACAGCAGGATACGCAACTCGCGTCGTCGTGAGGCTGACGCCGGTACCAACCGATCGATGAACGCTAGTACCATCGCAAGAACATCTGGCATCCGCTCCTCCTCCGTCGTGTTGCATGACAACTGACGACTCCATTCAAGCACGGCTGGCCACTCGTTCGCGCCATCTTCTTGTTAACGGTCGGATCAAGACGCGCCCGAGCGACGTCCCGTCAAGTGAGTGGGATGCCGAGCGATCCTATCAACGTCACATCAGCGCGTGCATTGCGGGCGGCTAAGCTGAAGCCAACCGGGATCCAGTTGGCCGACTACTTACACCATGTCGTCGGACTCTGCACAGGAAAAGGCCACGCCGAGCGCGCGCCTTTCGTGGCACGTGTGGCGTCTTCAGACGGCTGACAGCAAGCGGTGCCCCGTCAGCGATCCAAAACGAACCAAAACCGAGGCCGACTTACCACTGGACGAACATCGGCATGACGACGTGGACGTAGTTGTCGTTGTCGAGGGGGCGGATGACGCCGGGCTGTGACGGGCCGGTGGTTTCGAGCGCGACGCGTCCGCCATCGAGCACGGCCAGCACTTCCTGCAAGTACTTGCCGTTGAAGGCGATCTTCGACGCCTCCCCCTCGACCGCGGCGTCGAGCGCGCCGGTGTTATCGCCGATCTCTTCGGCGCGCGCCGAGACGGTCATCTGGCCGGGCGCGCCGTCTTCGCTGTTCTGGAACGTGATGCGTACGATGCCGCTGCCGTCGCGCGCAAAGATCGATGCGATCTTCGTCTCTTGCAGGAAGTCGCGCACTTCGACGACGGCGCGGCTGCCCCACTCTTTCGGGATCAGGCGGCTGTAGTCGGGGAACGTGCCCTGTATCAACTGCGCGACGAGTTCGATGTCCTTGAGCTTGAACAGCACCTGCGTCTTGTTGGCGTTGAACGTCATCTGGATCGGATCTTCTTGATCCTGCAGCAGCCGGTTCAGCTCCGACAGCGCCCGCGACGGCACGATCACTTCCTGCCGCTCCGCCACCTTCTTCTTCAGCTTGAGCGTCCGCACTGCGAGCCGGAATCCGTCCGCCGCTGCCAGCGTCAACTGATCGCCCTCGACGACGATGTCGACGCCCGTGAGCACCGGCCGCGAGTCGTCGGTGGCGGCGGAGAACACGACCTGCGTGATCGCTTCACGCAGCGTCTTCGCATCGATCTCCAGCGTGTCGCCTTCGACTGAGGGGATCGGCGGGAAGTCGTCTGCATCCATGCCGCCGATCGTCGCTTCGTTGCGCGCGCACACAAGCTTCACTTGCTTCGAGCGCGGCGACAGCGTGAGCGAGATCTTCTCGGCCGGCAGCGAGTTCACGAAGTCGGTGAGCAGGCGCGACGGCACCGTAATCGCGCCCTCGTCCTCGATCTGGCCGCCAATCCAGCAGCTCAGCGCGATGTCAAGATTCGTCGCCGCCAGCTTGATGCGGCCGTGCTCGGTCGAAATCAGCACGTTCGACGTAATCGGCAGCGTGCTTCGCAGCGCCACCGCCCGTCCAACGATGCCAAGTCCCTTCGCCAGGTTCTCCTGGAGACACGTAACCTTCATTGCGCTCACCTGTGTAATCACTTTGCCGGGAGTATACGGCGGCCCCTGTCAAGCGACAATAGATCAACGCACTTGATCATTTATCGATATGAGCCACGCGAACCACCGGCGGCCGCTACCGATACCCCTCTACCACGGGGCGGCGCGGCAGCGTCCACCACGCCGCTTCGCAGGCGGCGCGGAGGCCTTCGTCGAGATCGAGACCTACTGCTGCTAACGATGCATCGAGTTGTTCGGGGCGGCTTGCGCCGACGATGGCGGAGGTGATGCCGGGCTGGGCGACCGCCCACGCGACGGCGACGGATGCGAGCGCGAAGCCGCGCGTTTCTGCGAGCGGGCGGAGCGCGTCGACGGCATCGAACATCGCGTCCTGCCAGTAGCGTTGCTGGTAGCGCAGCGCCGCCGTGCCCAGCGTGAAGCGCGTGCCTTCGAGCGGGTCCTCGCCCTTGCGGTACTTGCCACTGAGGAAGCCGCCGGCCAGCGGGTTGTAAACGATGACGCCGACGCCCTGGCTGCGCGCGAGCGGCAGCAGCTCCGTCTCGATGTCGCGATACAGCATGTTGTAGCGCGGCTGCAGGCAGTCGTAGCGCGCGATGCCGAGGCGGGCGCTGGCAGCCAGCGCTTCGCCGAGACGCCACGCGGGGTAGTTCGAGCAGCCGACGTAACGCACCTTGCCCCAGCGCACGAGATCATCGAGCGCGCGCATCGTCTCCTCGACGGGCGTGCGCGGATCGAACGCGTGCACCTGATAGAGATCGATGACGTCGGTCTGCAGGCGGCGCAGGCTTTCGTCGACGGACTTCAGGATGTGGTAGCGCGAGATGCCGTTGTCGTTGGTGCCGGGGCCCATCGCGCCGGCGCACTTCGTTGCCAGCACGATGCGATCACGGTTGCCGCGCGCCTTCATCCATCTGCCGACGATCTCCTCCGTCCGCCCGACGGTATCGAGGCCGCCGCCAAGCGGGTAGACGTCGGCGGTATCAAAGAAGTCGATACCACCCTCGAAGGCGCGATCCATGATGGCGAACGACGTCGCTTCGTCGCACTGCAGGCCGAAGGTCATCGTGCCAAGGCAGAGCGGCGGCACGCGCAACCCCGTGCGGCCCAGTTGTCGTGATTTCATGGCGATCCCGCCCTTCTGCTCTCTTTGTCTTGAGATTCAGCGTGACAGACGCGGACAACAGACGGTAGGTGCGCAGTCGGAGCCGTTCATCCGGGTCGCTGGCGCCGTCGGTACTCGCGCTGGATGAATGGCGGCGCGTAACGAAGGAACGTCCGCTGACGCTCGACCGAAAGCGCGAAGTAGCTCCCGACGACTTCACCCGAGCAGTTGGCGCTTCCGCAAGCACACGGCCACGTATTCCCATCGAACGCGTTCAGCCGGTAGTCGATCGTGATCTCTTCGCCTGCGCCGATCGTCTTCCATGCGAACACCTTCACACCGCTTCGCATCGCGCTGGGGTCGCAGGAGTGATTGAGATAGCAGCCGGGCGGAACGAGCACGGCGAAGCGATCCCAGCCCAGTTCGCACATGTGCATCTGATCTTCGGCGGAAAGCTGTTCCAATCCTCGCGCATCGACAACGTGGCCGTGCCGTCGGCGGAAGATGAACTCACCTCGCTCAAAGCGCCTTCGCGCGAAGACACCGTCGCCCTTGCTCCCGGCCTCTCGAACTTCTACGTCAGCTATCACTGTGCACCATCATCAGGCGGGCGAAATCTCGATCGTAGCAGGGATTCAAGCCTGACAGACAGCGGGATCCCAGCGGAAGCGGGCGGACGACGCTCGCAGTGGGGTGGTATCATCGCACCCAAAGGGGTCCTGGATGGCCGAAGTAGCCGCTGGCGCGCGAACGGCGCGGCCCGACCGGTTCGTCGAGAACGCTGCCCGCTTGCGGTCGCTCGCCGTTGCGACGCTCGGGGGTTTTTTGTGCGGCACGGTCGCCCTTGGCGTAGGATGTCGCCTTGCCATGCGCGTCGTCGCACTGCTCGCGAGCGACGTCGATCAAGGTCGCCTCACCGAAGCCGAGGCAAGCGTCGGCGACATCACGGTCGGCGGAACCATCTTCCTGGTGCTTCTCGGCGGGGCCACTGGTGCGATAGGCGGCCTGCTGTACCTGGCCGTCCATCGCCATCTCGCATGGGCCGGCCGCTGGCGAGGTGTTGCGTTCGGCGCACTGCTACTCGCGATCTTCGGATCGGCCCTCGTGAAAGGCAGCAACCCCGACTTCGACGGCTTCGGTATCCCAGTCGTGAACGTCGTCATGTTCGCCGCTCTCTTCGTCTGTTTCGGCATCCTCATCGCGCCGGTGTTCGACAACCTTCAGCGTGCAGTGTCGCCGCCGTCGCACACGATCACCAGCTTCTCGCTGCTCGCCGTGCAGGCCGCCGGCATGCTGCTGTTACTACCCGCGACGTTGCTCGTGATAGGGGCGGTGATCATTGGCGGCGGCGACGCCGGATTGATCGAGCTGGCGCTCGTCGCGCTGTTCGCGTACATGCTCGTCGCGCTGCCCTTCGTCCACAGGATGCGCCAATTCCAACCGGTGAGCCCGCCGGACAGCACGCGAGGCATCGTGGCGAACATGATGCCGCTGGCGCCGCCGGTCGCGATAGGCGTCGCGCTCGATGTGCGCGAGCTGCTGGCGATCTTCTGACGGTGCGCCTCCAGCCGCTATCGGCCATCGCGCGCCTTTACAGCCACGGTGCACGATCGTATTCTGGATAGAACAAACGTACTGACATAACGCAACGGAGCCATCCGTGCCCGCATCCGCTCCCACGCGCGCGATCTTCTCGGCGTATGCGCCTAGTCCGCTGAACGACGCCTCCGTGCCGCCGTTTCCGGGGCACGAAGCGGACGATGAGGACGACACGCCGCGCGACGGCCTCGAACTGGAGTACGAGCGTCCGCAGCATGAGTGGGCGCCGATCGCGCCCGGCACGCCGACGGACGACGTGCCGGTGCGCTTCGTCGACGGCTCGATCACGTCGAAGACCGTGGGGTCGCTTCTGGTCGATTTTCGGCGGCGTCCGGTGATCGCGGCGGCAGTGTCCGCAGCGGCGCTGGAGATCGATGGCCGCACGACGAAACGTGGCGTCGGTACGCAGACGCGCAAGGTGCTCTGCGTGTACTCCGATGGCATCGAGCGCGATGCGATCGCCGATGCGTTTCACGCACTGCGGGCGATCGGCGTCGACCTGCTCGAACGGCCGCTCGGCTCGGTGCTAGGCGACTTCGACACGATGCGGCGCGCGACGCGCAGTCTGGCGATGGAGGCGATGGAAGAGGCCGAGCGCGCGGTGATGCTAGCCGACTTCACGAAGCCGACGCTGATGGACGGATTGCTCGAACGCCGCCTCGCGACGGCGCCGACGCACAACGTGCCGATCATCGGGCTCGTGAAGCGACAGATGACGACATACTTGCCGGCGGGGCTGCAAGAGCTGGTGTATTCGCTGAACGCCGGCGAGCGCACGCCGGCGTTCGTGCTGCGGACGGTGCAGCACGTCGATCTGGTAAACACGTACGTGCGGCTGTCGGCGGAAAAAGGCACATCGCCGTCGTACGGCATTGTGCGCGTGACGGCGCCGCTGGCGTACGTCGAGAGCGCGCACGCGGGCGACATGCCGGCGTATCTCTCCGGTCTCGCGGCGTACCTGTACCAGCTACGGCATCGCGATCTGGCGTACGCGCGCGCGGGCATCAGCGTGGAGCCGATCGTGCGTGTGGAAGATCATTTGCACGCGATCCTGCCGGACCTGGAGGCGCTGATCCCGCGGTTGCACCGGATGTTTGCGACGGCGGTGGTGTGATGCGATCAGTGGGCCAAGGCGAGCAGCGCCAATGATCGATTCCAATACCAACACTGCGGCGGCAGAGCCGCAGGCTGTCGGGCGCATTGGCTGTCCGCTGGGGCAGGAAGCAAATGTCGATGAGTTCTACTTCTGGGTCGCGCCAGGGCAGCTTGTAGAGCAGACGCAGATCGTGCGCGTGCCGACGGTCATGGGCGGCACGGAAGTGGAGCTGTTCGGCGTCATCGAGCAGGTGTACCGCCGCTCGACGATCAGCTCCATGCACATGGAGCTGGCGGCGCACGACGGCGATCCGGTAGCCGATGATCTGATGCTCGACCGCGATGGCGTGACGTATGCGAAGGCGCGCGTCGTCAACGCGTTTCCGCCGAAACTGGCGCCGCCGATCGAGGGCAGCACCGTCTTTTCGTGCGGCGAGCATGACGCCGAGCGCGCGTACGAGATCGATCAGTACGCCGACGAACGCGGGGTATGCGTCGGGCTGATCCGCAACGGCGGCGACTCCACCGCCGGCCGCGCGTTCCTCGATCAGGATTTTCTGCTGGGGGCGCAGTCGGGGCACCTTAACGTCAACGGCGCGGCAGGATCGGGCACGAAGTCGTCGTTCCTGACACTGGCGACGTCGCAGACGATCAACGCGGTCAAGACGCGCGCGGCGGGGATGGTCGGCTCGGGGCAGGCGCCGCGGATCAAGGCGATCATCTTTAACGTGAAGGGCTTCGACCTGTTCTGGCTCGACCGCTGGTCGACGAAGTTCACGCAGGACGACCTCGAAACGTGGCAGCGCATGGGCGTCGCCTCGCCCGACATCTTCCGCAGCATCGCCTACTACGCACCGGAGACTTCGCAGCGTAGCGGCGCGCCGATGCCGATCACGACGGAGCGGCCGGGCGACGTGCGGCCATACTCGTGGTCGCTGAAGGACATCATCGACTTCGGCCTCTTCGACCTGCTGTTCTCCGAGGAGACGCGTGCGAACGACAACATCGTGACGCTGATCAACTGGCTCAGTCACCGCCTCTCCGTCGGGCGCACGAAGGCGCAGAGCCTTGAAGAGCGGCTGGGCGGCGCGCCGGACGCGCGTGTGGCGGCGCGGCGGCAGCTGACGGATTCGCTGGAGCGCGCGTTCAACAGCAAGAACGACCTCAACGGCGGCAACGCCGTCCTCAACTTCCAGAATCTGCTCGACTATATAGAGATGAAGGCGCAGCCCGAATCGAAGGACCTCGATGACGACAGCCTGCGCAGCATGAGCAACTCCACCATCCAGGCGCTCTGGCGCAGGCTCGCCCGCGTGCTCGGTCCCACATCCGGCCTGCTGCGGCGCGACGACATCGACGGCTCGCCGCTGTCGCTCGCGACGATGCAGGAGGACGTGAGCGTGATCGACATCCAGTCGATTCACGACGCGCATCTTCAGCGCTTCGTCATCGCCTCGGCGCTGAACCAGCTCGTGCAGTGGCGCAGCGGCCCGCACGCGGCGCGCCACGAGACGTTCCTCGTCGTTATCGACGAGCTGAACCGTTACGCACCGCGCGGCGCCTCGGATTCGATCACGAAGCTGTTCGAATACGTCGCGAGCCAGATGCGGTCGCGCGGCATCATTCTCTTCGGCGCGCAGCAGCAGGGTTCGCGCGTGTCGGATGTCGTGATCGAGAACAGCCAGACGCGCGTGCTGGGACGCAGCGGCGGCCAGGAGCTGGCGGATTCGATCTGGCGCGGCTTCTCGGAGGGCGACCGCAAGCTCGCGCTGCGCCTCTCGCCGGACGAGAAGGTGGTCGTCGCGCCGAACTTCCGCGAAGCGCTGCACGTGAAGGTGCCGCGCCCGCCGTGGGCGATGCGCCCCGAGGAAGCGACGGACATACCACCGGCGTGCATCGCAGACGCCGCGCGCGCACCCGGCGTCGACGCCGGAAAGGCGACGCCGTCCGCGGACGGCAAGCGCAAAGCGCAGTCGCTGGAGATGTGACTGATGGGTGTTGCCGCGAGTTGGCAGCATGCCGCCAAACGAGCACCTCACCCCGGCCTTCGGCCACCCCCTCTCCACGACGTGGAGAGGGGATTGGATGGAGAATTGAGCATGACCAGGTACACAACGCACGGCGGAATGTGGGCGCAGCAACGTGAGTCGGCGCGCTCGATGCGCAGGGAGTCTACGGAAGCAGAGGACCGGCTTTGGGATCGACTACGCGCTAAGCGCGTCGGGTGGAAGTTCCGCAGGCAGCACCCGATAGGGCGATTCGTCGTGGATTTCTACTGCGTTGAACGAGGCGTAGCGATCGAGGTCGATGGCGCCGTTCACGAGTCGCAAGAAGCCGAGGATCAGGCGCGGCAGGCATATTTGGACGAGCGTGGCATCTTGTTCCTCCGCTACACGAACGAAACGATCCTGCAAGATATCGACAGAGTAGTTGACGACATTCTCGGCACACTCGCCGCTCCTGCTCCCCCTCTCCACGGCGTGGAGAGGGGGTGGCCGAAGGCCGGGGGTGAGGTGCTCGATGTGGCACCGGGATCCGAAACGGGCGGCGCGCGATGAAGATCCTCTTCTCTGCGGACTGGCATCTCGGCTACACGCTGGGTGGCGCGAACCCTGCGCCGCGGCTGGAGGATCAGGCGCGGCAGCTGCGGATGATCGCGGACTACTGCGACGAGCATGCAGTCGATGTGCTGGCGATCGCGGGTGATGTGTTCGAGGCGCAGGAGCGCGGGGCGGCGCGGGCGGCGGTTGGCGCGATGATGGACGCGCTCGCGCAGGCGTTGTCGCGCGGGCTGCGCATTATTGCGATCGCCGGGAACCACGACCGCGACTATTTCATGGACATGGCCGGCCTCTGGCTCGGCGCGCACGCACCCACCGGCGGCGAGCGCGTCGTGATGCGCACGCGGCCGGAGCTGCTGACCGTCGAGGCGGACGGCGAGGGCGTGAACTTCGCACTGCTGCCGTTCCCGACGCTGGCGCGCTACGAGTTGCAGCACGACGATGCGGGCGGTGTGGCACAGCGCAACGAGCAGCTCGCCAAGCTCTTCATCGAGAAGATGGAGGAGCTGCGAAAGCAGGCTTCGGAGCAGCGGCTGCCGACCGTGCTGCTCACGCACGTCACGGTCACCGGCACGACGGTGAAGGCGCACCGCATCTCGCCGCGCGACGATGTCGTGGTCCCGCGCGGCGCGTTCCCCGACTTCGAGCTGACGGTGGTCGGCCACATCCACAAGGCGGAGCAGCTTGGCGGCGCGCACTTCTACTACGTCGGCGGGCTCGACCGGATGGATGTCGGCGAGCGCGATTACGAGCCGCGTGTGCTGCTTGCCGACATCGGTCCGGAGGGCGTGCGCGAGATCACTTCGCTGCCGCTCGACCCGACGCCGTTCGCGGCGATCGTTGCGTCGGACGAGGACGGCCTTGCGGCGGCGCGCGCGCGGCTGGAGCGGCCGGACGAGACGCTGGTGAAGCTCACGCTCGAAGTGCCGCAGGGCACGTACCTGGCGCCGCTGCTCGATAAGGCGCGACAGCTGTTTCCGAGGCTCTATGGCAACGTCGATTGCGCGTGGACCGACATCGCGCCGCTGGTGCCGTCGGTCGCGGGGCTGAATCCCGCGAATGTCGAGGAGACGGTGCGCCGCTATCTGGAAGAGCAGCAGATGCCCGACGACGAGTGCGCCGCATTGCTGGAACTCGTGTCGGAGCTGCGTGCGGCGTCCGTGGGAGTCGACGAATGATCCCGCTGAGCGTCCGCATGAAGGGCTGGATGCGCTATCGCGACGAGCAGGTCGCCGACTTCGGCGGCGGCAGCCTGATCGCGATCTGCGGCGAGAACGGCGCCGGCAAGTCTTCGATCTTCGACGCGATCACATTCGCGCTGTACGGACTGCACCGCCTCGGCAAGATGCACGCTGACCAGCTGATCTCGCAGGATATGGACCGGCTGTCCGTGGAATTCGAGTTCGACGCGAGCGGACAGCGCTATCTCGTGCGCCGCAGCCGCGGCCACAAGGACTCGGAGCGCGACCAGAGCCTGTGGATCTGGGACGAGGGTGCGCGCGACTGGACGCAGGTGCCGGGCACCGAGAAGGAAGACGCGCTGAAGCGCGCGATCGAACACATCGTACGGCTTTCTCCGGAGGCGTTCACGTCGTCGTTTCTGCTGCAGCAGGGCGCCGCGACGGAGTTTCTCGACGCCGACCCGAAGCCGCGGTTCGACATCATCAGCAGCCTCATCGGCCTGAAGGAGTACGAAGCGCTGGAGAAGCGCGCGCGCGACGCGCACAAGACCGAGAAGGTGATTCTCGACAAGCTCACCGAAGACCTCCAGGGCTTCGACGGCGTCGATGAGGATGCGATCGCGCGCCTCCGTGAAGCCGTCGCCGCGGCGACGAAGCGCGAATCCGACGCGGCCGCGTCGGCGCAAGCGGCGCGCGCGCAGCTCGCCGACGCGCGGCGTCACACGCGTCTCGCGGCGGAAATCGCCGCGCTCGACCAGCAGATCGCTGGTGCAGGGGTGCTGATCGCGGACAAGGAGCAGATCGAGCGTGACGCCGCGCTGTTCGTGACGCTGAACACCGCGATCGACAGCGTGCAACGCATCGAGGCGTCGCTGGCGGATGCAGATCGCGCCGGTGCCGTTGCTGCGGACGCGGCTGCGAAGGCGGCGGCGATCGATATCGACGGGCTCTCCGCGGCGCATGTTGCGGCGGCGAAGCAGATCGAGATTGCCGACAAGAGCGCGAAGAAGGTCGAGGGCGACCACGCCGTGGCTGCCAAGGCCGAGCGAGAGGCGTACGACTTCGCGCAACTCGCGGTGTCGGTGCTCGACGGGCGGACGCGCATCGCCGGGTTCGACGCGCAGGTGAAGCAGCTCGACGCGCAGCTGCGCAAACTGTCGGCGGCACGCAAGACCGTCGATCGCGACACAACCGCGGCGGCGATGGCCGTCGAGCAGGCGGAGGCAGCATTCGATGCGGAGCGGACGGCCGAGGCGGCATCGAGTGCGCGCGCGTCGACGCTGAAGCAGCAGCTTGCGGAGCGAAAGGCGGCCGCGAAAGAGGCGGCGTGCGCGCGCTGCGGCCACGCCATCGACAAGAAAGCTGCGAAGGAACAGATCGACGACTTGACCGCGCGGCTCGCCGCGTCGCAGCAGGAGGCGACGGCCGCGGTCGCCGCTGAGAAGCGGGCCGCGACCGCTCGCGTAGAAGCGCGCAAGCGGCACGAGGCGATCGTCGCTAGCGCGAAGGCCGGCGAGCAACAGCTGCATCGCGCAGAAGCACAGCACGGCGCGGCGATCGCTGAGCGTGAGCGGACGGCGACGGCGCTGGCGACGCACGAAGCGAAGCTCAATGGCCGGATGAAAGACGTCGCGTCGGCGGAGAAGGGATACGCGTCGGCGAAGGCGCAGTTGGACGCGCTGCAGCGCGCGCTCGAGGCTGCGCGGCGTGACCTGGAGACGAAACGTGCGGCGGAAGCCGCTGCCCGCGATGCGCTGGCGACGGCGCGCGACCGGCGCGTCGCGCTCCAAGCGGAGGCGGCGCAGCGCGCGCAGGAGACCGTCGGTCATCGACAGACGGCGGAGGCATTCGCAACCGGGCTGGGCGAGTTGGCGACGCAGGCGCTTGCGGATCCGCGGGAGCTGCTCGGCGTCCTTCGCGCGAGCACGACGGAACTGGCCGACGCGCCGAAACGAAAAGCCGCGCTCGATACGGCGGTGCGTGAGTACACCGACTGGAGTGGCCAGCGTTCCGCCAAGCACGGCGAGATCGCGACAATTCCGGAAGCGCACCGCATCGACGAACACGTTGCGCGCAGCGCCGCCGTCGCGGCTGATGCTGAAGCGATCGCCGCGCGCGATGCCCTGCAGGCGGCGCAGCAGCTGGTGACGATGCTGGAAGCGCGGATCGGCGAGCTGGCGCGGATGCAGGCGGACAAGGCGCGGGCGGAGGTACGCATCAAGCGGCTAAGGAAGCTGGCCGATCTGCTGGGAAAGAAGGGGCTGCAGGGTCTGCTGATCACGGACGCGCTCAACGCAATCACCAGCAACGCCAACGCGTTTCTCCAGCGCCTCACGGGCGGCACGCTGCAGCTCTCGATCGAGCGCACGAAGGGCGACCTGCTGGAACTGCAGGCGATCGACTCGACGTGCATGCGCGAGCCGCGCAGCCCGAAAGTGCTGTCCGGCTCACAGAAGTTCCGCTGCGCGGTGGCGATCGCGTCGGGTATCGGCCAATACGCGGGCGCGGGCGGCATGCGGTCGATCGTCATCGACGAGGGCTTCGGCAGCCTCGACCGCGCCGGACAGCAGCAAATGGTCGATGAGTTGCGGCAACTCGCGACGCACATGGACAAGGTGATCGTCGTATCGCACCTGGACGCGTTTACGAACCGCGACAACTTCCCGGATCAGATCATCGTCGAGACGTCGGGCGATGGATCGCGCATTCGCGCCGTGGGGTGATGCGGCGTGGCGGTGGCCCTCTCCTCCGGCCTGGTCTCCTGCGGCGACTCTGTGATCGGTCGCCACTCTCCACGACGTAGCGAGGGCGCGTTTCGGGCGGTTGGGGTGGCGCTTGGCGATCGTCGCGCCACGGGAACTTCACCCTTCCACGACGAGCAGGGCGGCCATCAGCGGTTGGCGTACGCCCCTGTCTGCTCGGCGAACGTATGGGCGCAGTCGAGCGAACAAACGAGTACACCTTGCCGCCGTATCGTAGCGTGGCCGCCGCCTCGCCCGCATGCGAGCGCATCCGGCATACGGCGTCTGTCATCAACCCCTGGCCGCCGCCTGCGCCAGAGAGGTGAATACGTTCCAGATCACACCACGGTGATCGTGCCGACCATGCCCGCATCCTTGTGCCCGGCGATCGTGCAGTAGATGTTGTAGGTCCCGGGTTTGTCCGCTTTGAAGATGACCGAGCTGGTCTCGCCTTCCTTCGTGTGCACCGCGAGCATCATTGGCGAGGCGCTTGTCGATTCGTGACCGCCGCCGTGCCCCCCGTCCCGCAGGATCGACACCATTAGGTCATCCGACGCGAGGTCGTGCTCGGTACCCGCGTCGCTGTTCATCAAGATCAGCTTCACTATTTTCCCCGTTGGTATCGTGATGCTGTCGGGCACGAACTTGACGTTCTTTGCGTCGATCGTGATGGTCTGGTCGACGGGCACGTCCGCGTCGGTCGAGGAGTTCCCCCCGCCGCACGCCGCCACGGCGAGCGCCAGCGCCAAGGCTCCAACACCCGCAGTTCGCTTCTTCATGGCGCTGTTCCTTCCGCGCTGGTCACCGCATCGCCCTCCGTTACCGTGAAGGGGCGGTGCATGCCTTCGGCGTAGTGGCTGACGCTGGTGTTGTGGATCCGCTCGACGATGTCGCAGGAGAATTCGTAGTCGCCGGGGGTGAGTTGCGCGTTGAGCGTTTGCTTTTCGCCGTTCGCCAGGGCGGCGCTGCGGGCGACGATTTCCGCTGTGCCGTCGGCGTTCTTGCGTATGACGACGAGGTCGTGTGTTTGACCGGGCATGTTGCTGTTGCTCGTGTGGCCGGATTCACTTTCGTGCTCTACGAGAAGGGTTACGTCGCCGGCGGTGATCTGATTGCGTGAGAGGCCAACGTTGAAGTTCGACAGCTCGACGCGGACTTCTCGCGGGCCGGTGGCCGGCGTGCTCGTGAACCAACCGCGGTCGATGCCGGTGAATACCAGCAGCGGCACGACAAGAACGATTGCGGCTCCGACCATCGATAGCGCGGGTGCGGCGTTTGCCGACCAGAAGCCCCCCGATGATTCAGTGCTGAAGGTGTTGCCGCTGCGCTCGGCGATCTGCCGCGCCTTCGAGCGGAGGCGCAGGCTGTTCGCCATGACGGACACGGAGCTGAACGCCATGGCGGCGCCGGCGATGATCGGGTTGAGCAGACCAAGCGCGGCGACCGGGATAGCGATGACGTTGTAGCCGAACGCCCACACGAGATTCTGGCGGATCGTCGTCAGGGTGCTGCGGCTGAGCGCGATCGCCTCCGCCACTTTCGAGATATCGCCGTTGAGCAGCGTGATGTCGCCTGCCTCGATCGCGACGTCGGTGCCCGTGCTCATCGCGATGCCGATCTCGGCCTGCGCCAGCGCGGGAGCGTCGTTGACGCCGTCGCCGACCATGGCGACGGTGAGGCCTTCTGCCTGCAGCGATTTCATAAGCGCGAGTTTGTCTTCGGGCTGGGCGGACGCGCGATACTCGCGCAGGCCAACGGCCGTCGCAACGGCGGCCGCGGCGCGCTCGTTGTCGCCGGTCATCATGATCATGCGGAGGCCGAGCACCTGGAGTGCGGCGACGGCGCGTGGGGCGTTCTTCTTCACTTCGTCGGCGATGCCGATGACGCCTTCGAGACGGCCGTTAACCGCGGCGAAGATGACGGTGCGGCCTGCGGCTTCGAGGCGATCGAGTTCGGCCTGTGCGGCGGCGTCGATCTCGATGTGGTGTTCGTCGATGAGGCGGCGGTTGCCGGCGATGACGCGACTGGAGCCCCTCTCCCGGCCCTGCGGGCCACCCTCTCTCACTGGGGGAGAGGGGATCGTGGCGATGACGCCGCGTGCAGTAACCGATTCGAAGTCTGTTGCCGGGGGCAGGGTGTAACCGGCGTCGATGGCCGCATCGACGATGGCGCGGCTGAGGGGGTGGTCGCTGTTCTGTTCGGCGGCGGCGACGAGCGTGAGGAGTTGGCCCTCGGGCATGAGGCGGGTGGGGATGACGTCCGTTACCTGCGGGCGGCCTTCGGTGAGCGTGCCGGTCTTGTCGAGCACGATGACGTCGAGCGCGCGCGTGCGTTCGAGCACCTCCGCGTTCTTGATGAGGATGCCTCGTTCGGCGCCGATGCCGGTACCGACCATGATCGCGGTCGGTGTGGCGAGGCCGAGGGCGCACGGGCAGGCGATGACGAGCACGGCGACGGCGGCGCGCATCGCCGTGATCCACTGGCTGTCGCTCCAGACGTGCGCGGGTGTGGTGAACAGGCCCCACGCGAGGAAGGTGCCGATCGCGATAACGATGACGACGGGCACAAAGATGGCGGCGACTTGATCGACCAGTTTCTCGATCGGGGCTTTGGAGCCCTGCGCCTCCTCCACCATCTTCGCCATGCGTGAAAGCATCGTGGCCTCGCCGACGGCGGTCGCTTCGACGCGGATGACGCCGTTCTGGTTGACAGTGCCGCCGATCACGTGATCGCCCGAGCGCTTTTCGACGGGGATCGATTCGCCGGTGATCATCGCCTCGTCGAGCGTGCTGTGGCCGTCGCGTACGACGCCGTCGACAGCGACCTTTTCGCCTGGCCGCACGACGAAGATGTCGCCGATGCGCACCTGGTCGATCGACACCTCCACCTCCGAGCCGTCGCGGATGATGCGGGCGGATTTCGCGGAGAGACCGAGCAGCGCCGAGATCGCGGATGACGCCGCGCCCTTCGAACGCTCCTCGAAGTACTTGCCGAGGGTGATGAAGACGAGGACGGCCGCTGACGTGTCGAAGAACATGTCGTACGGCCGGTCGAAGACGACAACCCAGAATCCGAACGCGTATGCGGCGGTCGTGCCGAGCGCGATCAGCACATCCATGTTGGGGTTGAGGTGCCGCAACGACGCGATGCTTCCTTTGTAGTAGCGCCAGCCGAGCACGATCTGGATCGGTGTCGCCAATGCGAGGACGATCCAGGCGTGCAGCCGCATGTCGCCGGCGATGTAGATGCCGGCGATGTCCATCGACATTGCGAGCACGACCGTCGGGACACCGAGCACCGCGCCGAAGATGACGAGCATCAGCGTGCGGCGCGCGTGATCCTCGCGCCCGGTGCCGCGCGAGCGATCGGGCGCGACGGGCTTCGCCGAGTAGCCGGCCTTCTCGACGGCAGCGATCAGCGTCTCGACCGGCACGCCGGCGCCGGATGTGACGAGCGCCGTCTCGGACGCAAAGTTCACGTTGGCGGTTTCGACGCCGTCGATCTTGCTGAGCGCGCGCTCGACGCGACGCACGCAGGAGGCGCAGGTCATGCCGGTGATGTCGAGTGTGGTGGTTTGTTGCTTGGTGGTCATGATTGTCGGTCGTGAGTCGTCGGTCGTCGGTGGGGGACAGGTCTTCAGACTTGTCCGTACGTGATGGTCGGAGCCTCACCCCGGCCTTCGGCCTCCCCTCTCCACAGTGTGGAGAGGGGAGCGAATGGGGGAGTGTTCTTGAGATCGGGCCATCGGTCTACGCCGCGACGGCGGCTTCGTATCCTTCTTCTGCTACTGCGGCGATGATCGCCTTTTCGTCGAAGTCGCCTTCGACTTTGGCCGAATTCGTTGCGAGCGAGACGTCCGTCGTCTTGACGCCCGCGACGTTCTTGATCGCCTCGGTTACGTGGTGGACGCAGTTGTCGCAGGTCATGCCGGTGACGCTAAATGTCGTTGTTTTCACTGCTGTCTCCTTTGACGGTGATTGGTCGCTGGTGATTGGTTCGCTTACTTGCCTGCCATTTCGTAGAGTTCGCTGAGTTCGCTGAGGACGGCGTCGTCGCGGCCTTCGCGGATGCCTTCGACGACGCAGGTGTGGAGGTGGCCGGCGAGCATGATCGATTCCATCTTCTCGATCGCGCGGCGGACGGCGTAGGTCTGCTTGAGGACATCGACGCAGTACTTGTCGGCTTCGACGATGCGGCGGATGCCGGCGAGGTTGCCGTCGATGAAGTTCAGGCGCTTGAGAACGTCGGATTTGGTTTCGTCGCGCATCGATCCTCCCATACCCCCGGGGTGGGGGTTTGATCCATCGTAGCGCTGCGGCCGGGAGGGTGTCAAGGGCGGGGTTCACCGCGAAGGCGCGAAGAGCGCGGAGGCTTGTTGGGGGTTGGATTCGCCGCAGAGCCACAGAGCACGCAGGGAGGATGGGTGGATTCACCACGGTGGGCACGGAGGGCACAGAGGTTGGACGGGGGGACGGATTCACCGCGCGCGGTGGCGGGCTTCTGGCGGCGTGCGCGCGCGAGGGCATTCTACGGAATGCCCCTACACGGACGGATGCGTCGTGAACATGCGGAGGCTCCCTGATCGTTCGACGGGTGGCGATCCGGTACGATGATCGCGATGACTAGTTCCAGCGGCGCAGGCAATGTAGTAGTACCGGTACGAGCGGCTCGTTGACCGGACGCTGATGTGCGCTGGTTGCGAGCCCCGAACATCGTTCGGGGCGTTTTGTTGCCCGGCGCGGCGGCGCGCGATACGGACAGGATTTTCGATATGGCGAACACGAGCGACGAGCGAACGGCGGCCGGCGGCGAGGCGACCCCGGACGACGCACGACCGGCGACCAGTGAGCAGCCGATGGCGAAGGCGTATGAGCCGCGGACGACGGAAGATCGCGTGTACGAATTCTGGGAGACGCGCGGGTACTTCAAGGGGCGCATCCCGGAGCCGGGTTCGGCCGCTGCGGGGCGCGATCCGTTCTGCATCATCATGCCGCCGCCGAATGTCACGGGCGAGCTGCACCTCGGGCACGCGCTGACGGATACGGTCGAGGACATCCTGATCCGCTGGCACCGCATGCTGGGCGATCCGACACTGTGGGTGCCGGGCATCGATCACGCTGGCATCGCGACGCAGAACGTCGTCGAGAAGCAGCTCGCGAAGGAAGGGATGACGCGCCACGACCTGGGGCGCGACGAGTTCGAGAAGCGCGTCTGGACGTGGGTTGGGCGCGTGCGGCCGATCATCGGCAACCAGCACCGGCGGCTGGGTGCGTCGGCCGACTGGTCGAACGAAGTGTTCACGCTCGACGACACGCCGCAGCGCGCGGTGCGCGAGACGTTCAAGAAGATGTTTGATGACGGGCTGATCTATCGCGGCGAACGATTGATCAACTGGTGCCCGCGCTGCCGTACCGCGCTGAGCGATCTGGAAGTCGACCACGAGGAGCAGCAGGGGAACCTCTGGTATCTCCGCTATCCCGTTGTCGACGGAGCGAACGCTGACGGTTCGCCGCACCTGACGGGCGAGGACATTACCGTCGCCACGACGCGGCCGGAGACGTATGTCGGCGACACGGCGGTGGCAGTGAATCCGAAGGACGATCGCTACACGTCGTGGATCGGGCGCACGGTGATGCTGCCAGTGATCTTGCGCGAGATCCCGGTGCTCGCCGACGAGGCGATCGAGATGGAGTTCGGTACGGGCGCGGTGAAGGTGACGCCGGGGCACGATCCGACGGACTTCGAAATCGGGCAGCGCCACGGGCTGCCCATCGTCAACGTCATGAACAAAGACGCGACGATGAACGAGCAGGCGGGGCCGTACGCGGGGCTCGACCGCTACGAGGCGCGCGCGACGATGCTGCGTGACCTGGAAGAGCTGGGCTATCTCGAAAAGACGGAACCCCACACGCTGCAGATCTCCACATGCAACCGTTGCCACACCGTCATCGAGCCGCTGATGTCGTGGCAGTGGTTTGTGAAGATGGGGCCGCTGGCGAAGCCGGGTATCGACGTGGCGCGCGAGGGCCGGATCAAGTTCGTGCCGGAGCGGTTCGAACGCATCTACCTGAACTGGATGGAGAACATCCGCGACTGGTGCGTGAGCCGGCAGCTCTGGTGGGGGCACCGCATCCCCGTCTGGTACAGCGCCGACGACGACGGCGAGCGGATCATCGTGACGCTGCCGGACCAGAACGACGCGACGGCGCCGCCGCGCGTCGCGACGTACAACGAGATGCGGAAGAGCGGCGTGTCGCATGACACGATCCTCCGCCTTGCGACGTGGTCCGGGGTCGAAGCGACGCCGATCGTCGCACTCGAAGCGCCGGAGCGATCGCCGACGGGCGGCGGCAATCTGCTGCAAGAGAACGATGTGCTCGATACGTGGTTCTCATCGGCGCTATGGCCGTTCTCGACGTTGGGCTGGCCGGAGCGGACGCGGGAGCTGGCGTACTGGTACCCGACGTCGGTGATGGAGACGGGCTACGACATCATCTTCCTCTGGGTGTCGCGGATGATCATGCTGGGCCTCTACAACCTGGACGACATCCCGTTTTCCACGGTGTACCTGCACGGCACGGTGCGCAACGAGCACGGCCAGCGCATGAGCAAATCGCTGGGCACCGGTGTCGACCCGCTGGAGGTCGTCGAGAAGTATGGCGCGGACGCGCTGCGCTACACGCTGATCACATCGAGCGGCCCCGGCAACGACATGAAGCTCGCGGAGCAGCGGGTCGAGATGGGGCGCAACTTCGCGAACAAGCTGTGGAACGTGACGCGGTTCGTGATCTCGATGATCGGCGATGCGAAGGTGACGCCGATCGATCCGTCCAATCTCAAATCTGGGACCTCCAACCTCCCGGTCGAAGATCGTTGGATTCTCTCGCGCGTCGAAGGGCTGGCGCGGAGCGTCGATGAGCAGATGCGGAAGTTCGAACTGGGGGAAGCGGCGCGGCAGGTGTACGAGTTCGTCTGGAGCGAGTTCGCCGACTGGTACATCGAGATCGCGAAGGTGCGTGTGCGCGGCACGGGTGACGGAGCGTCTGTTGCGGCTCGAGCACCGGGCGGAGCTGTCTCCGCGGCGACCGGGGAAGCGCCGCGGGTACAGGCGGATGGAGTCGATATGAGTCCCTCGCCGCTGCCGGTGCTGGCGTACGTGCTCGAGCGCAGCCTGCGGCTGCTGCACCCGGTGATGCCGTTCGTGACAGAGGAGCTATGGCAGGCGCTGACGGCGAAGATGGATGGCATCGACGGCGATGCGCTGATCGTGGCGGCGTATCCGCTCGGCGATAGCGGCTACAGCGATCCGGCGGCGGAGCGGGAGATGGAGACGCTGATCGATGTCGTGCGGGCGATCCGCAACATCCGTGCGGAGAAGAAGGTCGAGCCGGGGAAGTTCATCGAGGCGTACGTCGTCGCGGACGGCGCACGCGCGGTGCTGGAGGCGGGGGCGCCGTACATCGAGATGCTGAGCCGTGCGCGGCCGCTGCACATCATCGGCGACATCGGCGACGCGCCGAAAGATCAGGTGGCGACGGCGGTGCTGGAAGGCGTGAGGGTGATCGTGCCGCTCATTGGCCTCTTCGATGTGGAAGCGGAGCGCGCGCGGCTGCAGAAGCTGATCGCGGATGCCGAGGCGGAGGCGGGGCGCATCGAAGCGAAGCTGGGGAACGAGCAGTTCCGCTCGAAGGCGCCGGAGAAGGTCGTCGAGGCGGAGGAAGAGCGGCTCGCCGTCGTACGGACGCGGCTCGATGGGCTGCGGGCGAGCGTGGCGGAGTT
>CAYWOO010000029.1:0-24023 GCA_964458665.1 uncultured Dehalococcoidia bacterium | reverse complement strand
CACCTGCCGTATATCGCCCGCAAGGCCGCGTAGGTCGGCGTCGGCGACGCGTGCCGAAGCCGAGGCCGACGTGCGCCGTGTCGCAGTGCCTGACGCCGCGTGCCGGGCGACAGGATCGCCATCGCGTGCCCCAAAACCACGACCGCGCTTGTCACCTCGTCAACCGGTCCACCAACTCCCATTGCGCCGCTACAGGCGCGCTCAGCCGCCCCCAGGCGCGCGGCTCCCCAAAGCCGCGGATACCAGCCCAGGGCCGGCTTCTAGTTCAGAGGACGAGTCGCTCGGTTTCCGTGAGCTTCTGGAATCGTACGCCTGTGACCTTGTGGCGCTCCAGGAGATTCTTGACACGCTCCGTCACGAAGACATAGCCAGTAGCCGGTGGGCCGAAGACCTCGCTCCCATCCCACGAGTCCAGATCCGGATACAGGCCAAGCCACGCTTGGTACCGATTTCCACCAGAGACGGCAGGCTCCCTCCAGACTCGTGGGCTCTTCGAGTTGTCGATCGACCCACAAATCCCTGTAATCGCCAAGCCGTGATAGCCCTCGATGGGCATCCCCCTCTTCGAGAGGACTTCGACATCAAAGGTGGCCCAGCCCGTTACTCCTTCCCGATGCAGGAGTTCCACCACACGGCTTGACACCAGCCGAATGACGGCATGAGTCGTTCCTACGAAATCGTATTGCCGTGACCCCATACATTGCCGGAAGACCCGCCTCGCCCGATCCTCGCCTCGAGACACTCTGAACGGATCAGCGATGGGCTCTACTGACTCCAAGTGGAGCGCGCCTCGCTTATGGGCGATCCCAAGAAGGAAGACTTCATCGGCCTCCACCCGGGCGCTAGAAGAAGGCTTGAATCCCATACTTCGTTGCGAGCTGGCGCGAGAAGTCAAGAATCTCGTCGGCGTTTCTTGCAACCTGCAGGAAGTCATCCCACTCGCCGTTGTACCGAGATGCATTGGTTAGGTGGCTTGTCTTCTCCCACCAGGTGCCATAGATCGGATCGTCGATGTTGAGCGCAGCCTTCTCGAAGACAGCCCGGAACTTCTGGGGCAGCATGTGGTGTGCCTGAGCATCCCCGGGATTGATCCTCGTCAGCCTCGCCAGATTGTCTCGGAAGTTGCCTGCTGTGACAGCCTTAAGGGTTGTGACTGCCTTCCGGGCCTTGATGAGATCCCGGAAGAGTCGGACGGCGCCTGCGCCAGCTCCGCCAATCGCGGCCCCGATCACCGCGTTAATCAGGAGCCCCTCAAGAGCCGCGTTCACGCCCTCCACCTGGATCGTGGAGATCGTGTTAATGGTCGTAAGTGCGACATTCAGCGTGAGGCTGACGCTGAGGTTGAAACGGCCCGTAGGATCGACCTGGTTTGCCGGATCCTCGGATGCGTACGTATAGCGATGCAGCGTCGACGGGTCGTAGACGCGGCCCTGCCACGAATCCATCCCTGTGAAGCGCCCCGTCCGGGGATCTAGCCACCGTGCGCGGTGGTAGCCGAAGCCGCTGTTGGGGTCGTACGGCTCTCCAGCGAAGGCGTAGGGCTGGGGGTCGGAGCCGGTGTGAGCGAGGAGTTCACCGAAGGCTGATTTAGTGAGCTTCTCGGTCCTCGCGGGGATGAAAGCGCCCGCTTCCAGGGGGACCATCATGGTGACGAGCGCGAGGATGAGGACGCGCGCCACTACCTGGACGAGCGGGCTGCGTCTCGGCGAGCAAAGGGAGAGCATGGTCGGTCAGCGGGATTGTAGCGCCCGCCGGCGAGCCCAGGCGCGCTCCCGCGGATGTGCCCGTGCGATCACGGCTGCGAGATCGGCGATCGCGACTCGCGTGTAGCGGGTGGTCGTCTCGATCGACCGATGCCCGAGCAGCTCTTGCACGTACCGCAGGTCGGCGCCGCCTCGGAGGAGATGCGTCGCGCAGCTGTGGCGCAGCACGTGCGGCGAGACGGATGGCCCGATCCCGGCCGCCCTCGCTTTTGCCCGGACGATCACACGGATCGTGATGGGCGACAGCCGCGCTCCGGTCCACGACAGGAAGAGGGCCTGTTCGCGGGGCTCCCGCGCGAAGAGCGGTCGGACGTCGCGCGAGTAGGAGTCGAGCGCCACGAGCGTGCGTCCTGTGACGGGGACGACCCGGTCGCGGTGTCCCTTGCCGTCACGCACGAAGAGGCGCCTCTCCAGGAGGCTCAGGTCGGAGACGTCGAGCCGAGCGCACTCTCCCAGGCGAAGGCCGGTTCCGTAGAGGAGTTCGAGGATCGCGTGATCGCGCTTCTCGACACCCTCGGCCCACCAGCGAGGGTTCACTGCGGCCGGAGCGCTCACGAGACGTCTCGCCTGCGTCTCGGTGAGGACGACGCGCGGAAGGCTGTCCGGCCGGGGCAGTTTCAGCTCCTTCGCGGGGTCCTGCAGTATCCGTCCCTGCCTGGAGAGCCAGGCGAAGAAGCGCCGGACGACCGCGAGGTAGAGCGCCTGCGTCGTGAGGGTCGGTTGTCTTCCGTAATGTGTGGTCTGGCGTGAGAGCATACGCGCCCAGCTGGCGAGGTCGGCTTCGGTAACTGCCCCCAGGTCACGTCTCTTTTCCCCTAAGTGAGAAAGTAAGCACAGCAGCACGCGCTCGGCTCGATCCAGGAGGCTCGTCGACAGTCGGCGGGCGCGCAGCTCGGCGAGGAACGCCGCGACCTCAGCGTCCGCGCGGGTGCGCACGCTCGACCACCCGTCGCAGGTCAGACACCTCGACTCGCGTATAGCGCTGCGTCGTCGCGAGCGAGGCATGGCCCAGGAGCGCCTGGATGTGGCGGATGTCGGCTCGGCCCTTGAGCAGGTGGGTCGCGACGGTGTGCCGGAAGGTGTGGGGTGTCACGTGCTTCTTGACCCCGGCCTCTCTCGCCCGGCTGGTCACGATCCGCGCCGTCGTAGCGCGGTCCATCTTTCCACCACGAGCCTGGAGAAACAGGAAGCGCACCTTCCTCGGGCCCTGGAGCCGCGGCCGCGCTTTCACGAGATAGGCCTCGATCGCCTCGGCCGCGGCACGCGTGAGGGGGACGTTTCGGTCCTTCCGTCCCTTGCCGAGCACGACCCGCAGTACGCGCTCTTCGGTGTCGGCGTCGTAGGGCGTCAGGTTCCCGAGCTCCGAGACGCGGACGCCGGTCGCATAGAGCGTCTCGAGGATCGCCCGATCTCGGAGGCCTTCGGGCGTTCGCGTGTCGGGCGCCTCGATCACTCGCTTGGCTTCCCGAGTCGTCAGGATCACGCGGGGGAGTCGCTTCTCGAGCCGTGGCAGCTCGAGGTCCGCCGCCGGGTCGTGGAGCAGGTACCCGCGCCGGTACAGGAAGCGGAAGAAGTGCTTGAGCACGACGAGGCGGTTGGCCTGGTAGGCCGCTGAGTAAGGACGCCCGTCGGTGCGGCGAAAGGCATAGAGGTAGGTCTGGTAGGCCAGGAGATCGCGTGACTTCACCTCCACGAGATCGACGCCTCGCTCCTCGAGCCATGCGAGAAACGGTCGCAGCTGGGCCATGTAGTGCGGCACCGTCCGCGGCGCGTAGCGCACGGCGAGGCTGTCCTCGTAAACCGCGAGCACGCGACGCGCCGACACACTGGCCCGCTGGTTTCCGCGGCGAAGTGGCGAAGTTGAGCGAAGAGGCTTTCCCTCGAGAGAGATAGCCATGCCACCACCGGTTTGGCGGGTGTGGCGAAGTGGCGAGGCCCTCCCGTCCCTCACGCCCGAGCCTCGAGGAGCGCACCGAGTTCGGCGGGGGAGAGAAGGCCGGCCACCGCGCTCTCCTGCGGTTCACGCTCGAGAAGCCGATAGCGGACGGCCTTGCCCTGGCCATTCCTCTCGCCTTCCATCTGCACGAGCCCGAGGTACTCGAAGTCCACGAGGTCCTGCAGCCAGCGCCGGACCGTCGAGTCGGGAACGTGGAGCGCTTCGCGGATCTCGCGACGCGACACGGTCCCGGCCTTCCCCTCGGCGAGCGCCTCGATGCGCCGGTAGGCCTCACGAAGCGGCTTCTTGACGTCGGTGAGCGTTTCCCTCAGGACCTCCACGGCGAGCGCGTAGGCGGCCTCGTAGTCCGCGAGAGAGGCCACGATCGCTCCCTTGTTCCTCTGCCGCTGGTGTTGGTGGAGGAAGGCGGAGACCTCGATCAGGTTCAGGAAACGGGCGTGGTCGCGCCTCGTCCGCATCCAGCTCGACGGGAAGCTCAGCCGGTCGGCGAAGGGAATGACGACCGGGAGTGGCTCCAGCAGCCGCTGCGCGTTCCAGTGGCGGCGGGTGATGGTCGTGGCCGCCTCGCGGAGCTGGAGCCCCCGCTCGGTCCGAAAAATCCGCTGCCGTTCGTGGATCCGCCGCGTCTGCTCCTGGCTCTCGTCCATCATCAGCTCGAAGCAGCGGGTCGCGTTCTCGTGGTTCACGCTGCTGGCCGTCGTCGCCTCGATGAAGGCGGCACGGGCCTCGACCGTGAAGACCTTCGTTCGCATGTTCCCCGTCTGGGGATCCTTCACGGGCGCCGCCGCGATGAGCTTCTTGCGGCTCTGGAGGACGCGGATCGAGTAGTCGGCCTCGATCGAGCCGTAGCGTTCCTCGACGATCACGAGCTTGCGGTCGAGGAATCCGGGTTCGGTGTAGTAGAGGCTCTGCGGCGTGAGGCGCGTGAAGAGCACCACGTCCTCGGGCGGGCAGAGCTTCTCGATCACCTCGGTGAGCCCGCTTTTTCCTGCACCGCTCTGGGAGAGCACGATCGCCGAGAGCGGATCCTCGAGTTTTCGGGAGATCGCGACCAAGTAGAGGAGACGCTTGTTCGTCTCTTCGCCGACGTAGCCGAGGGCGTCGATGTCCTTCGCTGCCTGGTCGAGGAGATCCTGTCGTCTCAGGAAAGCCAGAGCTTCGGTGCGCTCGGCCTCCGTCATCGCCGGCGTCGCAGGGTTGTCCTCGTCTGGCGTGCCGTCGAGCTGCTTCTCGGCCCGGACGACGAGCTCCAGCAGTGCGGCCTCGACGGCGGCCAGCTCGACGCCCAGGGCCTTGCTCGCACGCTTGGCAAACTCGGCGCGGCTCCTCGAGGCGTAGAGGTCGATCGTGTCTACGTGGAAGGCCTCGCCCTTCGTCGCCTTCACCGTCGCTCGTAGCCGCCCCATGAGGAGCGCGTGGGCCCGCGCGCGGTACTGCACGCCCGTGTGGACGAGCTCCAGCTCGTCGCGGCTCGCGGTGTCGGGGGTCGGCGCGGCCGGTGTTTCTCCTCTCGGCTCCACAGCCACTTCGACAGGCGCCGCCGGACGCGGCTCGGCGGCGTCCAGCAGCTGGCGCAAGACCGCGCCCGCATCCCCGTTACGCGAGACGAGCAGCTCGTTCGCGTCTTTGATCCCCTCGGGGAAAGACACGGCTCGCACCGTGATGCCGACGCTCTCCAGCTTCCCCTTCAATGCGTCCGTTGCCTTTCTCCCCGCCTCGTCGGAGTCGAGCGCGAGAGTGACCCTCTTCACCCCTTCGCGCTTCAGCAGGTCGAGGTGATCCGGCGTGAAGCCGTTCACGCCGTAGATCGGGATCGCGATCCCGATGCCGACCTGATGGAAGGACAGCGCATCGAGGATGGATTCCGCGAGGATGACCTCGGGAGAGAGTCGCGCGGCCTGGAAGTTCAGGACACCCCGAAGGGGACCGGGAAGATAGCAGTGCCGTGGCGTCTTCAGCCCGCGGCCGTAGAGGTTCGTCCACTGGCCGGTGAGCGGATCCGGGATCGGCACGACCACGCAGCCGCCCAGGAGCTCGCGCCCCTCGGGCGTGATCACGCCGAGCGAGACGAGCTCGTCGCGGACCTCACCGTCCTTCGGGATGACCTTCAGAAGCGACCCGTCCGCGTACCCGATCTTCAGGACGCGCAGCAGATCGCGGTCCGTCAGGCCTCGCTTCGCGAGGTACGCCTGGGCGTCTTCTCTCTCGCAGAAGGTGCGGTGGTAGTGCTCCACGACCCGAGACAGGATGGCTGTCAGCGGCGCGCCATGTGGGGGCGCGCCTTCGGTCGCGGGCCTGGAAGCCGGAGCGCTCTTGCCATTGCGTGGCGGCGTCAGTGCGCCGAGAGGTGTCCTCTGCTGGATCCGCGGACGCTCTTCCATGAGCCGCCCGAGATCGAGCCCGGCGCGACGCGCCAGCGTCTCGAGCGCACCGCCGAAGCTCAGCTTGTCGTGCTTCGTCACGAAGCCGATGACGTCGCCCGAGACCCCACAGCCGAAGCAGTGGAAGAGCCCCTTCGCCGAAGAGACGTTGAAAGACGCCGTCTTCTCCCGATGAAACGGGCACGACGCGACGAGCTGGCGGCCTTTCTTCTTGAGCTCGACGCCTCGCTCAGAGACGACCGCCGCGAGCTCGTTCGCTCCCTTGATCCGCTCGATCCCTTCCTTCGTGACCTGCATCCGCCCTCCTCTCCTCTGCACGAAGCGCCTCGAAGGCCATGTCCTTCAAGCGCCGGACTTCCGACTTGAGAAGCCGCAGGTCCACGAGTGCCTGGCCACGGTGGTAGTCGCGTACCGCTTCGTCGAGCCCAGGGCCGCTGATCGTGAAGACCGCGACCCGACGCCCGTTCGTGCCGCGCACCTCGACGCCTCGCAGCTCGCCCCCGCGGACGAGCCCGAAGGCTCCGAGAAAGAGGTCGTCGGTCTGGAGCACTTTGACCCTCCCGTGGACTGCGGGAGGAGAGGTGGGTTAGCTTGCGAACGGATCGAGGTGGACCCGTCTCTCCTCTGATCTCGGGCCGGCGTCGGGAGGTCTGCCAAGATCACGCCCGGCGTCGGCCCGTCTTCGTTTGCGTGGCCCCGAAAACAGCCACCTCTCGGAAGCTTGTCAAGAGGCCGTGTAGTGTTCCAATATTAGTAGCTGTGCTCCTAAGAAATCAAGCCCTATCTCTATGCTCCCCACGAGGAGCAGAGACCTTGCCTCGTGTGGGTAGCTACATCTCGCCCGTCGACGAGAAGACGATCGCTCGCCGCTTGAGGGAGATCCGCAAACGGCGCGGAAAGACCCAGGCCGAGCTTGCCGGTATTCTCGGGGTCGACCAGACGCTCGTGTCCGCCTACGAGCGCGGTGTCGTGCGCGTCCACGGTGCGATCGTGGCTGCCTTCGCAAAGGCGCTCAGAATCTCGGCCGACGAGATTCTCGGACTGAAGGACATGCAAAAGGACGGCATCTTCAGCGACCGGCGCTTCATACGCCGCCTCGAGAAGATCGAGAAGCTCCCCAAGCGAGCGAAGCAGGCGCTCCTCAAGACGATCGACACCTACCTGGTCGGCGCCGAGAAACGCTGAGCTCAGGCGGCGCGGCGACGTCCAGCACGCACCACTTTCGACAGCCTCTGGCCGAGCACGTGAGGCTCGAGCATCTCGCACTCCCAGACGACCGCGACCGTGAAGCCCGCCGCCTCCAGCTGCGAGACGACGCGGCGGTCGCGACGGCGGTTGTCGCGGAATTTCGATAGCCAGAAGGCTCGGTTGCGGGTGGGCACGGTGGCACGACGACAGCCGGCATGATGGTGCCAGTAACAGCCGTGAACGAAGACAGCCCACTTCTTCGATCGATTCGCCACGTCCGGCGACCCCGGCAGATCCCGGTTCTTGGTACGGAAACGCAGGCCAGCTGAGGAAAGGAAGCTACGCACGAGCCGCTCCGGCCCGCTCGTTTCGTGCCCGAAGCGCGCCAAGCGGCGTGAGGTCGCTTGGTCGTAGACGATCAGATGCCCGCCGAGACGACGCCGGGCCAGGGCCACGGCGTCATCCTACGGCAGTCCTAAGAGGCTACGGGGAGGGTCGTGCGCTCGAGGTGACGCCGCACCGCCTCGAGGAAGCCCGGCGCGAAACGCAGCGAGCTCTTTCGCGTGCGCGAGAGGAAGCCGGCCGTCGCACGCTGCGAGAGGGGCTCGGTTTCCGCGAGGAATTCGTGCAGGATCTTCGCCTCGCGCCGCACCGGCCACATGCTCAGCTCCGTCGTGAAGCGCCCGTCGCCCACGTTCCAAGCGACGTGTGGCCAGCGCACGCCCGGGAAGAGCGGCATCATGGCCCGTTCGTGGAAGCGCCCGGGCCGTGCCAGACGCCGCCCGAGCCATCGCGTCACAGGAACGCTCACCGCGTTGCCCACGAGCTTCCAGCGCATGCTGCGCCGGCCCACCGCTTCGGCCGGGAGCGTCCAGTCCGCCGGGAAGCCCTGCAGACGCTCGGCATCCCGCAGCCCGATCGTCACGATCTCACCCGAGGGCAGCCAGACCGCCGGCGGCGAAGGCACACCGACGGTGGATCCACCCTTGAGGGTCGGCACAGCGTTCGCAGCCCAGCCGAGACCCTTGATGCCCTCGGTCCAGTAGAAACCGAAGGCCACCGGCTCGCCGTAGTCCACGGCTGCCGGCATGCCCGCGTCATCGGCGAAGAGCACGTCGCGGGGGTCACCCTCGAGCGTCGCGAGGAAGAAGACGCGCTGACGGCGCTGCGGCAGGCCGAAGCACCGCGCGTCGACGACCCGGTACGCCCAGCGGTAGCCCAGCTCCTCGAAGGAGCGCACGATCACTTCCATCGCGTGCCCGCCTGCGAGCTGCAGCATGAAGGGCACGTTCTCGAGTAGCACGTGCTTCACGGGCCGGACACTCAGAAGCCGGAAGACTTCGCCCACGAGACCCGAGCGCGCTCCCGTGATGCCCGCCGTGCGTCCAGCTTGCGAGAGATCCTGGCAGGGGAAGCCCCCCATCAGGAGATCCACCCGCCGCGGCACCGACTCGAGCGTGCAGATGTCGCTGTGGATCCGGATGCCGGGGAAACGCGCGTCGAGTACCGCTCGCGCC
The DNA here is from genome assembly GCA_964458665.1 of uncultured Dehalococcoidia bacterium. Lineage (GTDB taxonomy): Bacteria > Chloroflexota > Dehalococcoidia > DSTF01 > JACRBR01 > JANXYW01. The sequence goes on along the minus strand of CAYWOO010000029.1, from coordinate 15,217 downwards.
AGCGGGTCGATCTCGCACAGCAGCTCCGTCTCGTGCCCCGAGGCCGCCAGACCCTTCTCGAAACCGCCGATCCCCGCGAAGAGACCGGCGACCACGTGCCGACGAGGTCCGCTCGGCTTGGAGGGGTTCGCCATGGATCTACAGGACCCTACCACGCCTCTTGGTCAGAAGAGGTCCGCCCGTCGAATCCATCACTCGCCAGGCTTTTCCCCCTCGAAGAAAAAGTCGAGGCCGTTGCGCTCCTCGTACACCTTGCGGATTCGAGCCAGAAACTCGCCGACACTCAGCGGCGACGTCGGTCGACCCTTTCGGGGGCACGGCACCCCACCACCGATCTCGTAGAAGCCCAGCCGGCTCCCATCCCGTGCGTAAAGCCCGATATAGACGAGCTCGTAACGGTCCGGAGGGTCCTCGGCCTCGGTACGGCCCTTCAGGGGCCACAGGTACTCGACCCAGGACGCGAAAGACGACGTCTCGTCGTGGTCCTCGCAGCTCTCGAACGGCAGGAAGACCACCGCCACCATGACTGCGTACGGCTGGCGCAGGTGATGCCCCGTGGCCTCGACGCGGAGCTCCTCGTCGTTGCGCTTCATGTTGTGGATGAAGTCCGCGTCGCCGCGCTCCTCTTCCCCGAAATGCACCGACTTGAAGGACAGCGCGAGCCCGAGCCCCGCCTCGGGTGTCGCGTACTTGACGTCCACTCGCTTCATCCCACGGACAGCGCGAGACGGCTTCTCGCCGCTGATGATTCCGGGGAAGTCAGGCTCGAGACCCTTGGCGACCTCGACCCCCATGTACTTCGCAAACGCGATCGCGAAGTTGAGGTCCTTCTTGAATTTCTTCCCCGCCGCGACAGCCTTCGCCTCGGCCTCCGCGACGTCACGGTTCGTGGCGTCCAAGACCGCTTCGATCACAGCCCGGCCGTCTGATGGTGTCCGCTTGCTCGTCCGGGGACGCGTTTTCCTGGCCATACCCGCTGTCACCTCATCTTCGTAGCGAGCCGGCCGTAGCGTGCCATGTGACCCTCGGCCCAGCAAGCCGCTCTCCTGGCCGCGCCAGACCTCGCGGGCACGCCGCGTGCTTGACGGCACGACGGCCCCGCACGCGTCGCGCCCGCTCGGACGCCGCGCCAAGGCTTTCGCGCGAGGCCACGCGCTGTCACGCGGGGCGCAAGACCAGCTAGACCGCGGCGCCCCGCGCGCCAGCCGCGTCGCCTCGCGCCTGGCTGGATGGCCCGTGGCGCCGCCATGGCGCACGAGCTCGAGCACCGACCAGAAGCTCGCGCACCATCGCGGCGCTTTGCTGGCCGGCCAGGAGCCGCGCCGACTGTTGCTCCTGATGATCCCCGGGTGCAGGTCGGCCCGCGGACGTCGCGCCCGGCACGCGGAATGCACTTCTGTTCACCTAAGAGATGGCTGTCACCGCATTCCGCACGCCGGGTTCCGCGACTGTGCGCTCCGCTCCCTGGGTCTCGGAAGGTCGCTCCGCCCGATAACGGGCCCGTTATCGTCAGTCGCGCGCTTTGGTCCGCGGGCACGCGCGCGTTCGATCGTGGCGCTCCCGCGAAATGCGCGGGAGCGCAGCTTCCTTTGAAGCGCGCGCTCTGTACATAACTTCGCTATGTACCCCTGCACCCGGGGATCCTGGCTTCAGGCTCCGCCGCGGCCCGGCTGGGTTGCCCGCCGCGCACGAGAGGGCCTGGCACTCGCCTCGCAGCACGCCCACGACCGGCGGCGAGGCTCGCGCCAGGCCCACGCCGCGCCAAGCCGGACCGGCCGACGGCCACGAGCTGTCGTCGAGAGCACACGAGCTGTCGTCGACGGGCGCCTGAGTTGCTGCCGAAGACCGGTCAGCCGCAGCCATCGCCGCGGGCCGGCGCCCGGCGTGCTCCATCCGCGCATGGCAGGCCGCGTGACGGCCCGGCCCTCAGCCGAAGCGAAGCCACGGCGCGGCGGCGGGCGGCGGCGCGAGCCCGCTCACGTTCTCGCCGGCACTGCGGGCGGAGTGCCGGCGCCCGTTCAGGCGCGGGGCCGTTGGTCCGGCGGAGGCGCGCCGTAGCCACAAGCCGATGACCGACAAGCCGGCGAGCGCTTCCCGTTCAAACGCGCGATGAGCTGCGAGGCTCCATCCCCGCCAGGCCTCGTCTGCTCCATCGCCGGTTGAACGGAGGCGCTCGTCCACGAGAAACAGGCCCGCCACCTCACAGCCGTCGCGCCGGAGCCGGACCCTCAAGAAAGACGCCGCGATGTCGGGCGAGCGTCCGTCCCGGCTCGCGCTCGCACGGCATGGCGGCCTCCTCTGCCGTAGCCGGCGTACACGGCCGTGGCCTGGCGCGCGCAGTGCTCACCGCTCGCAGCGCGCGTGACAGGACGCGGGCGTGCGCATGATCCTGTTGGTCCTCAGGTACCTTCACACCTCAGAGCGACCCATGTCCGTGTGTACTGCGCGTACGGTTTCGCAAGCATCTCCACGACCGCTTGCAGTTCCTCGCGATCACGTGGCGGGCACTCCAGGCCCAGGCCGTAGGCAGCGATCGATGGCGGCGCAACCAAGATCCATTCGCCCGCTGCGAGAGCGACACGAGCACATCGGACTTCTGGCTCCCACAGATTGCCGCTCGCCGCGAGGAACGTCGGGACAGACCCTCCCGGGTCATCCCTCTCTGTAACTTTGTGGCCTTTCTCGGCTTTTTGCCCAAGCAGCGAATGTGGCCAAACCGCGAACTCGGTTCCCTTATCCCCCAAACGCAGCACGAGATGAATGCCTAGGTTATAGACCCAAGCTTCCGCGCCGCGATCGAGTACCACGCTGAACATCAAACTAGGAATGCCGTGCTCTGAAGGCACTTCCAGCGTCAGAGCATCCCGGGCAGCCCGCCGTACCACTTCGAGGCCTTCGTCGATGTCGCGTGTCTCACGCAGGTCTCGCCTCAAGGCGTCAAAGAAATGCGTCATGAGCCACGTGTTCCACATGAGGCGTGGATCGTACACGAGGCTCGATTCGGCCATCGCCCCCCACCGTCCCTCGCCAAACGCAAGAACGGTTCTTGCCGTGCGCGTGTGGTCAATCGCCGTCACGATTGCCATGGTCGATGCTCAGTGCAAGACGACGTTCGTAACGAAGATGGTCTTATCGGCCAATGCCGGGTTTGCCATGATGTAGTTGAATTCCTGCAGCGCGAGGCTATTCGGACTGAGATTTGAGATGTTGAACACGATCTGCGGAGCAGCGTTGATTGCCGGCTTCATCGCCTCGATGCTGCGTGGAAGATCCTTCAGGTTGTAACCACCGAAGCGGGCCATCATGTTTTCAATCCACAGGAGGCCCGTCTGCGGTGTTGCAGTGCCTTGCCACGTGTACCACTGGCCCCTCTCGAAGAACCGCGTCCCGTAAAACTCGCCGAGCCAAAGGCGCTCACTGTTCCTGGCTAGAGTGTTCTCGAGGATTGGGCCGTCAACGATCGCGACGCGCGCAGCCACAGTGCCGACAGTGCCGGCCGTCCCGGCCGCACCCACGGCCAGGCTCGCTCCCGCGACTCCAGCAGCGTAGGCGAGCACAGCCGCGGCGGCCATCCCGGCAAGAGCTCCAGCAAGTCCCACGTTGATGGTGTTCAAGACACCACGAGGCTGAACGATGGCAATTGCTGTCAGGGCGCCAAGCATGGCACCCACAGCCGCAAGCTCGCCCATTGACTGTCGGCCGCTCGGGTCAACCTTGTTGAGCGGATCGTTGGCACCGTAGAGGTACTTGTGGAGCGTTGGAGGGTCGAAAGAGTTGCCTTCCCACGGATCCATCCCCGCAAAGCGCCCGACGCTTGGATCCATCCACCTGGCCCGGTGGTACTGGAAGCCCGAGTTCAGGTCGAGGGGTTCGCCCGTGAACGCGTAGGGTTGGGGGTCTGTGCCCGTGTGTGCGAGGAGTTCACCGAAGGCGGTGTAGGTATAGCCGTCGGTGATCGTGCCGGCCTCGTCCGTCAGCCTTCGGATGGAGCCGAGGCCGTCGGCGTGGATGGGTCCATGTATGGGATCCACCCGGGCAAACGCCGGGGCCGGGACGGGTAGCGATGTCAGGACGAGGGCAGCGATGAGGACCCTCGCCAGGAGCCCGAAGAGCGGACTTCGCTGCGACGCCATGATCGTGGGCGAGTCTACGCCTGTCTCGCGCGGGGATGCGAGCGCTCGATGACCCTGGCCAGGGACTTGACCTGCACCTCGGTGTAGAGGGCCGTCGTCTCGAGACGGCGGTGGCCGAGGATCGCCTGCACGTGGCGCACGTCGGCGCCTCCTTCGAGGAGGTGCGTGGCGCAGGCGTGGCGTAGGTCGTGAGGTGTGACCCGGCGGGGGATCCGTGCCGCCTGCGCGTGCGCGACCACGATCGTCTGCAGCTGCGTCTGGCTCAGCCGGCGGCCGTACTTCGACAGAAAGAGTGCTGGCTCTCGTGGATTTGTCGCTACATCGGGACGAGCGTCCCGGAGGTAGACGTCGAGCGCCAGCGCGGCGCGGCCCGTGAGCGGCACGACCCGATCCTTGCGCCCCTTGCCGTCGCGGACGGGGAGCGTCATCCGCGCGAGGTCCAGATCGCCGAGGTCCAGGTTGCGGCATTCGCTGGCCCGAAGACCACTGCCGTAGAGCACCTCCAGCAGAGCCCTGTCGCGTTTTCCGATCCACGTCGAGGGATGTGGCGCCGCCATGAGCCGTCGCGCCTGGGCTTCGCTGAGCACCGGATGGGGGAGCCGGTGTGGGCGCGGCAGCGGCATCTGCGTGGTGGGATCCCGGAGCACGACGCCTTCCCTTAAGAGGAAGCCGAAGAAACCGCGGACCCTGCTGAGGATCGCACGCCGGGAGTTCGGGGTGAGGATCCGCTCTCGGCGCGTCTTCGCCGTCGCCAAGGCGAGCGCGTAGGACGCGACGTGCCGCTCGCTCACCACGCGCGCGTCCCGCACGCGCTGGCGCTCGAGGTAGGACAGGAAGCCCGGAAGCGCCGATCGCACGCACGCGAGTGTCGCCGCCGAGTAGCGGAGCGAGCGGAGGTGCTCGAGATAGGCCTCCAGTAGCGCCCCAAGGTTCCGTGGAGCGAGCCTTGGGCGCCTCGTCCTACCGCCCACGCGGGTGCGCGCGGCGGACCACCTTCCGCAGGTCCTGGATCTCGACCCTCGTGTAGCGCTCGGTCGTCCCGAGCGATGCGTGGCCGAGCAGCGCCTGGATGTGTCGGATGTCGGCCCGGCCGCGCAGGAGGTGAGTCGCGACGCTGTGGCGGAAGGTGTGGCAGGTGACGCGCTTCTTGACGCCCGCCTTCTCCGTCCAGTGGCGGATGATGAGGCTCAGCCGACCGCTCTTGAGCTTGCCGCCGTAGTTGCCGAGGAAGAGATGCTGCAGCTCGCGCTCCTTGAAGAGCGCGAGCTTGGGTCGAGAGTTCGTGAGGTACGCCTCGATCGCGACCGCGGCCGGCCGCGTCAGAGGCAGCGTGCGATCCTTGCCTCCCTTGCCGCGCACGACCCGGAGCACCCGCTCCTCGGTGTCGACGTCGTAGGGAGTCAGATTGCTGAGCTCGCCGGCGCGGATCCCCGTCGCGTAGAGCGTCTCGACGATCGCCCGATCCCTCAGGCCACGGACGCTGCCGTCGGGGGCCTCCATGATCCGGCGCGCTTCCTGGGGGGTCAGGATGACCCGCGGCAGCGCGTGCTCCATCCGCGGAAACTCGAGTCCTGCCGCGGGGTCGGCGAGGAGATAGCCACGCCGGTAGAGGAAGCGGAAGAAGCCCTTGATCGCCTTCACCTGGTTGACGTGGTGGCCGCTCGAGAAGGGCTTCCCGTCGTCCTTGCGCCGGGCGACCAGGTGGCTCTGGTAGGCGTGCAGATCCCCCGCGCGCACGCCGCTCAGCCCCGGCCCGCGCTCGTCGAGCCAGTGGAGCAGCTGCCGCACGTAGCGGACATAGTTCGGCACCGTGGTCGGCGCGAAGCGCACCTTCAGGTCCTCCTCGAAGAGCCGCAGCAGGCGGGTGCTCTTCTTCGCAAGGGTGGACACACTGCCTTGCTGGCTTCCTTCGCGGCTTCGCAGGTTCGCCCCCATCTCGCTCATCCCTCAGGAGAAGAAGCCCGCGGCGGCCGTTCGCGGGTTTTCCGCATGTTCGCGGGTTTTCGAGGGCCGACCGAGGAGCTGCGCCAGCTCCTGCGGGGTCAAAAGCCCCGCCGCCCCCGGCGCCAGAGGGCCGCGGTCCGTCAGCCGGTAGCGCGTCGCCTTGCCCGCACCACCACGCGAGGCCTCGGCCTCGAGGTACTCGAGCTCCACGAGCTCCTGGAGCCACCCCCGCACCGTCGAGTCCGGCACCCCGAGCGCCTCCCGGATCTCACGGCGCGACACCGAGCTGCCACCTTTAAGGGAAAGCTCGCGGAGGCGATCCAGGGCTTCCCGCAGCGGCTTCTTGAGGTCAGAGAGGGTGTCGGCCAGGACTTGCCCGGCCAGCTCGTAGGCGACCGCGTAATCGGCGAGAGAGGCCACGATCGCGCCACCGCGGCGCTCGCGCTGGTGCTGATGCAGGAAGGCCACGACCTCGATCAGGTTCAAGAAGCGGGCGTGGTCCCGCCGCGTCCGCATCCACGAGGAGGGAAACGTCAGCCGGGCCGCATAGGGGATCACCACCGGCACAGGCTCGAGCAGGCGCTGCGCGTTCGTGTGCCGGCGAATGATCCTCTCGGCCTCCTGGCGCAGGGTGAGACCCGTTTCCGTGCGGAAGAGCCGCTGGCGCGCGTGGATCCGCTCGGTCTGCTCGCGGCTCTCGTCCATCGCGAGCTCAAAGCAGCGGGTGGCGTTCTCGTGGTTGACGAAGCTCGCCGTCGTCGCCTCAATGAAGGCGGCGCGCGCCTCGACCGTGAAGACCTTCGTCCGGAGGTTCCCCGTCTGCGGGTCCTTCACCGGCGCCGCGGCGATCAGCTTCTTACGGCTCTGCAGCACCCGGATCGAGTAGTCGGCCTCGAGCGAGCCGCAGCGCTCCTCGACGATCACGAGCTTGCGGTCGAGAAAGCCCGGCTCCGTGTAGTAGAGGCTCTGCGGCGTGAGCCGCGTGAGGAGCACGACGTCCTCCGGCGGGCACAGCTTCTCGATCACCTCAGTGAGGCCGCTCTTCCCAGCCCCGCTCTGCGACAGCACGATCGCCGAGAGCGGGTCTTCGAGCTTGCGCGAGACCGCCACGAGGTAGAGGAGCCGCTTGTTCGTCTCCTCGCCCACGTAGCCGAGCGCATCGATGTCGCGCGCCACGCGGTCGAGGAGATCCTTCTGCGTCAGGAAAGCGAGCGCCTCGACGCGCTCGGCCTCGCTCATCGCGGGCGCCTGAGCCTCCTCCTCGCCCGTCGACTCCTCGGCCGTCTTCTCGGCTTCCACGAGCAGCGCCAAGAGAGCCGCCTCGACCGCATCCGCTTCGACGCCGAGCGCCGTGCCCGTCCGCCGCGCAAACTCGGACCGGCTCCGCGAGGCGTAGAGGTCAATCGTGTCCACGTGGAAGACCTCGCCCTTCGCCGCCTTTACGGTCGCGCGTAGCCGGCCGAGGAGAAGCGAGTGGACACGCGCCTGGTAGCTGACGCCGTCGCGCGTGAGCAGAAGCCCGCTCGCGGCCGGCTCGTTTTTCCTCTCTCTTAAGGGAGACGTGCCCGGGGCTGGCTCGGGAGCGGGGGAGGGCGGCGGTGGCGACACCCTTGGCTCGGCCGCCTCGAGGAGCTCGTGGAACACTCGACCCGCATCCCCGTTGCGTGAGACGAGCAGCTCGTTCGCGTCCTTGATGCCCGCCGGGAAAGACACGGCGCGCACCGAGAGGCCCGCGGCTTGAAGCTTCTCCCTCAATGCGTCCGTTGCTTTCCGTCCGGGCTCGTCGTTGTCGAGGGCGAGGATCACGCGCTTCACCCGCTCCCGCTTCAGCAGGTCGAGGTGTTCCGGCGTGAAACCGTTCGTGCCGTAGATCGGAATCGCGATCCCGACGCCGGCCTGGTGAAACGACAGCGCATCGAAGATGGACTCCGCGAGGACGACTTCCTCGCTCGTCCGCGCCGCCTGGAAGTTCACGACGCCGCGCAGAGGCCCGGGAAGGTAGCAGTGGCGAGGTGCTTTCATCCCGCGGCCGTAGAGGCTCGTCCACTGGCCGCTCTGCGGGTCCGGGATCGGCACCACGATGCAGCCGCCGAGAAGCTCGCGACCCTCAGACGTGATGACACCCAGCGCCAGCAGCTCCTCGCGCAGCTCGCCTTGCTTCGGGATCAGCTTCAGCAGCGACCCGTCGGCGTAGCCGATCCTGAGCGCCTGGACGAGGTCCGTGTCCGTGATCCCGCGCGCGACGAGGTAGGCCTGAGCGTCCTCCCTCTCGCAGAAGCTACGGTGGTAGTGCTCGACGACGCGGGAGAGGATCTCGCCCGCCTTCGGCGGCGGCGGCGCGCCATGGAGGGGCGCGCCTTCAGCTGTGGACTTCGAAGCCGGTGCCGGCTTGCCGTTGCGAGGCGGCGTGAGGGCTGCGAGCGGTGTGCGCTGTGGAATCCGTGGCCGCTCCTCCATCAGCCTCGTGAGCTCGAGCCCCGCACGCCGCGCGAGCGTCTCGAGCGCTTTCCCGAAGCTCACCTTGTCGTTCTTCGTCACGAAGCCGATCACGTCTCCCGAGGCCCCGCAGCCGAAGCAGTGGTAGAGCCCCTTCGCCGAAGAGACGTTGAAGCTCGCTGTCTTCTCCTGGTGAAACGGACACGCTGCGACGAGCTGCTTGCCCCTCTTCTTGAGCTCGACGCCGCGCTCAGCGACGACCGAGGCGAGCTCGTTCGCGGACTTGATCCGCTCGATCCCTTCCTTCGTAACCTGCATCCGCCCTCCTCTCCTCTGCACGAAGCGCCTCGAAGGCCATGTCCTTCAAGCGCCGGACTTCCGACTTCAAGAGCCGCAGGTCCACGAGCGCCTGGCCACGGTGGTAGTCGCGGGCCGCGTCCTCGACGCCAGGGCCGCTGATCGTGAAGACCGCGACCCGCCGCCCGTTCGTCCCGCGCACCGCGATCGAGCGCAGCTCACCGCCACGCACGAGCCCGAAGGCTCCGAGGAAGAGGTCGTCGGTCTCAAGCACTCTGGCCCTCCCCGTGGACTGCGGGAGGAGAGGTGGGTTAGCTTCTCGTCGGATCGAAGGTGAGCCCGGCTCTCCTCTGGTCTCGGGCCGCCGCTGGTGGATCCACCAAGATGCACCCGGCGGCGGCCCGCTTGCCCGTCAACGGCACCCCCCAAACGGCGTCAGCCAGAAAGCCTGTCAAGAGGTCTCAGCTAACCACAAGGGATGCCATACTATTAACCTTGATTGATTAGTCATGTCAAGCCGTTTCGCGAGCGTGCCCCGATACTGGCCGCGGAGACCATATCGGTGCCTCGACCACCCAGGGATGTAGTCGTGTCCAAGAAGGAAATGGGAGCGCGGCTGCGTGCCATCCGTGAAGCCCACGAGCTCACACAGGCCCAGCTCGGCGCGCTACTCGGCATCCCCCACACGAATGTCTCCGGGATCGAACGCGGCGTACGAGGGCTCACCATCCAGCAGCTCGTGAAGATCGCACGCGCGCTCAAGGTGCCACCCACAGAGCTTCTAGTCGGCCCGACGAACGGGTCCACGAAGCCCCCAGCAAACGGGCCTCCTCGACGCTTCGAGCGCATCCAGACCCTGCCTCGACCGAAGCGCCGCGTCCTCTACGAGATCATCGACGCCTTTCTCGACCGCCACGGCCGCCCAGCACGCAGCTGAGGACTGGACCTACCCTGACGGTCGGTCGCACGTAGAATCCAGTCACATGAGCAGCCTCACCAAGACCGCGCCCCTTCCGTCGATGGCACCTCACGAGGCCCTGGTCGACCAAGCCGACTTCCTCCGCCTCGATGCCGCGCGCCGGCTCGACCCCAAGCGCCAGATCGAGATGGGGCAGTTCATGACGCCAGCTCCGATCGCTCGCTTCATGGCCTCGATGTTCGACGGGAGGCAGCGGTCGATCCGGCTCCTCGACGCTGGCGCCGGCGTGGGCTCGCTCTCCGCAGCCTTCGTAGGCGAGATCTGTTCGCGCGAGGTGCACCCCGACGAGATCGTCGTCGTCACCTACGAGATCGACGCCGGGCTCATCGAAGGTCTACGCACCACCCTCGAGGCTTGTGCCCTGCACTGCCGAAGAGAAGGTATCGCCTTCCGCAGCGAGATCCGAGAGGAGGATTTCATCGGCGCGGGCGTGAGCGCGCTGCGTGGCGGCCTCTTCGCCCCCTCCGCCGAGGAGTTCGACTGCGCGATCCTCAATCCGCCGTACCGCAAGATCCACAGCGACTCCAGGACCCGCCGGCTGCTCGGTCTCCTCGGCGCCGAGACGGCCAATCTGTACGCTGCTTTTCTCGCCCTCAGCGTGCGCCTGCTCAAGCCCCAAGGTGAGCTCGTCGCGATCACCCCGCGCAGCTTCTGTAACGGCCCCTACTTCCGCTCCTTCCGCCACACCTTCCTCGAAGCGATGGCTCTGCGCCGCATTCACAGCTTCGAAAGCCGCGATCGGGCCTTCAGCGAAGAAGAGGTTCTCCAGGAGAACGTGATCCTGCATGCCGTCAGGAACCCGTCACCAGAGACCAAGCTCGTCATCTCCTCGAGCCTCGGCCCCGACGACGACTGCCCGACCTGGCGCGAAGTGGATCTGGCGCAAGTCGTCAAGCCAGGTGATAAGGAAGAGTTCATTCACATCCCCGCCGACACCCTCAGCGAGGCCCTCGAAGAGCGGATGGCGCAGTTCCAGGCGCCGCTCGAAGAGCTGGGCATCGAGGCCTCGACCGGCCGCGTCGTCGATTTCCGTTCCTCAGACTTCCTGAGAGCTACTCCCGGGCCCGACACGGTCCCGCTCATCTACCCAGGGCACATCGTCGACGGCTACGTGGCGTGGCCGAAGGACGGCGGCAAGAAACCCAACGCGCTCGCGCTCGCTCCGCAGACGCAAGATCTCTTGGTCCCCGCCGGTTGTTACGTCCTCGTGAAGCGCTTCTCGGCCAAGGAGGAGCGACGCCGCATCGTCGCCGGCATCTACGACCCCGCGCGCCTGACGGCCCAGGACGTCGCTTTCGAAAACCACCTAAATTACTTCCACGCCCATGGACGCCCCCTCGGCGGTGACCTCGCCAAGGGGCTCGCCGCCTTTCTCAATTCGACGCTGGTAGACTCCTACTTCCGTGAGTGGAGCGGTCACACGCAGGTCAATGCGAGCGACCTCCGCCGATTCCGCTATCCTTCTCGCGCCCAGCTCGAGGCGTTCGGAGCATCCTTGCCCGACGCCCTGCTGGACCAGAACGAGATCGATCGGCGCATCGAAGAGGACCTGCTCGACGTCACGAAGCTGAGGGAGCCCCGCGACCCCGTGCGTGCCAAGAAACGCCTCACCGAAACCGTCGCCGTCTTGAAGTCTCTCGGCCTGCCACGAGCACAGCAGAACGAGCGAACAGCCCTTGCCCTGCTCGCCCTGCTCGGCCTCAAGCCCAAGACCCCCTGGAGCGAGGCAAGCGCACCCTTGCGCGGCATCACCGAGATGATGGATTTCTTCGCCGAGCACTACGGCAAGACCTACGCCCCGAATACCCGGGAGACGGTCCGCCGCCACTCTGTCCACCAGTTCGTGCAAGCCGGCCTCGCAATCCCGAATCCCGACGACCCTGACCGTCCGACGAACAGCCCAAGAGCCGTCTACCAGATCGAGCCAAAGGTCCTCGCCCTCCTCAAGACCCTGGGCACGCCGGAATGGGACAAAGGGCTTCGTGAGTATCTCGCCTCGGCGGAGACCCTTCAGCGCCGCTATGCGCAAGAACGGGCCATGCAGCTCATCCCACTCACGCTGCCGACCGGCGTCACGATCACCCTCTCACCGGGTGGCCAGAACGTCCTCGTCGAACAGATCATCAAGGAGTTCTGTCCACGCTTCACCCCTGGCGCGAAACCGCTCTACATCGGCGACACCGCCGAGAAGTGGGCCCACTTCGACGAGGATGCCCTCAAGGCCCTCGGCGTGTCCGTCGACGCTCACGGCAAGATGCCAGACGTGGTCGTCCACCACGCAGCAAAAGGCTGGCTGGTGTTGATCGAGGCCGTGACCAGCCACGGCCCCGTGAATCCCAAGCGACGACAGGAGTTGAAGGAGCTCTTCGAACACGCCACGGTCGGCCTCGTTTTCGTGACCGCATTCCTCACTCGCCGCGATCTCACCCGCTACCTCGGCGACATCGCATGGGAAACCGAGGTCTGGGTCGCCGACGCTCCGTCGCACCTCATCCATTTCAACGGCGAGCGATTCCTCGGTCCCTTCGAGGTCTGACCCGCGCCTGACCTCGCGGGCACGCCGCGTGCCTCGACGACACGACAGGCAAGCACGCGGCGCGCCCGCTCGGACGCCGCGCCGTGGCTCTCGCGCGAGGCCACGCGCTGTCACGCGGGGCGCAAGACCAGTTCGACCGCAGCGCCCCGCGCGCCAGCCGCGTCGCCTCGCGCCTGGCTGGGTTGCCAGTGGCGCCGCCATGGCGCACGAGCTCCGGCTCGATAGAAAGTTCGCACACCATCGCGGCGCTTTGCTGGACGGCCTGGAGCCGCGCCGTCTGTTGCCTCTGGTGATCCCCGGGTGCAGGTCGGCCCGCGGACGTCGCGCCCGTCACGCGCCGTGCTCACCAGCGCAGCGAAGAGATGGCTGTCGCCGCACGGCGCGCGCCGGGTTCCGCCACTTACGCTCCCCTGAGCCTAAAGGGTCGCTCCGATAAGGCAGTGCCTTATCGTAAGTGGCGCGCTTTGGTCCGCGGGCACGCGCGCGCACGTCCCCGTGGCGCTCCCGCGAAATGCGCGGGAGCGCAGCTTCCTTGAAGGCGCGCGCTCTTGATGTAAGGGTCTTACATCACCCTGCACCCGGGGATCCCTGGCTTGTGGCTTCGCCGCGGCCCGACTGGATGGCCCGCCGCGCACGAAGGGCCTGGCACTCGCCTCGCACCACGCCCACGACCGGCGGCGAGGCTCGCGCCAGACCCACGCCGCGCCAAGCCGGACCGACCGCCGGCCACGAGCTGCCGTCGAGAGCACACGAGCTGTCGTCGAAGGGCGTTGAGCTGCTGCCGAAGGCCGGTCAGCCGCAGCCACCACCGCGGGCCGGCGCGCGGCGTGCTCCGTGCGCGCCCCGCAGGCCGCGTGACGGCCCGACCCTCAGCCGAAGCGAAGCCACGGCGCGGCGGCGGGCGCCGGCGCGAGCCTGCTTACATCCGTTGGCCTGCGCGGCGGGCGCAGTGACGGCGCCCGAAAAGGCGCGGGGCCGTTGGTCCGGCGGAGGCGCGCCGGAGCCACAAGCCGACAGCCGACAAGCCGGCGAGCGCTTCCCGTTCAAACGCGCGATCAGCTGCAAGGCTCCATCGCTCGCGCCGGCCTTGTCTGCTGCATCGCCGGTTGAACGGAGGCGCTCGTCCATCAGAAACAAGCCAGCCCGCTCACCCGCCGTCGCGCCGGAGCCGGACCCTCAGGAAAGACGCCGCGATGTCGGGCGAGCGTCCGTGCTAGCTCGCGCTCGCACGGCATGGCGGCCACTTCTGCCGTAGCCGGCGCGCACGGCCGCGAGATTCGTTCTCGGATGCCGACTACAGGATCTCGATTGGCTGAAACTCGATCGGGCGTACGCCTGCTCCGTGAAGCATGTCGAAGAAGCGCCGGCTGATGACATGCACAGGCAGCGCGATGACACTGTCTGAGAATGGCGACCGTAGCGCTGAGACGCCAAAGCACTCCCAGGTGGCCACGACGTCGTTCTCCCATATCGCTTCCGGGACACCCTCGTAAACCAGTCGATACGGCTGACCGACATCGCCGAAATGCCCGTTCCGGTCGCAAGAAGGGCAGGGATCCTCGCGGAGGACACCGGTTGTCCGGCTTGAGAAGCGAGGCAGTGTGTCCTGAGCGAGCAGTTGGAGGACGGGCAGGGGCCGACCGTTGGCGTCTGTCACTGAGCCCAGCGCTTTAGCAGACTCGCGTTGGAGTTCCTGGCCGACACGGGCCGAGAGCAGTACATCGCGGTCCAGCGTCAGGAAGATATCCAGCTTCTCCAGAGCCCGCTTAGCCTTCACTCCAAGGGGTCCGATCTGCCGCGCTCCCGTACCGCAGACCGAGCAGGCAGCTCCAAGATCGTATTGGGTGCCGGCGGCCGGCCCGCTGTAGATCCCTAACTGCCGGCGGACGATCAGACAGCCAAACTCGTGCTTTGTCATCAGAAGAGATGAGCGATCGCAGCAAGGTATCCGGGATACTGAGCGTAGACCTCTTGGTAGGCAGCCCAGATCTGATGCTTCGTGTAGACGACTCCCGTCGGCAGCCTCTTTGTTAACTGCGCGTTGATCACAGTGTGCTCTGCCTGCGTGAGAATCTGAGCGGGAGCCTCGAGAATCTGAGCCGCGGGCCACCCAAAGGTGTTCCGTAGGTGCCGAACCTCAAGAATGTGATGGGCTTGTAGGGCAGCCCCCTGCCCCCTCTTCAGGTCCACCAGGAGCTTGTATGTCGCTATCGGGCTCTTGAAGCCCACCAGCGCTGCCTCGCCGAACTTGAAGATGCCACCGATGGGCCGGGCGTACCTCCATGCCGTTTGCAGGATGCGCGCCGGGACGCGGACGGGAATGAAGGTCTCGGCCGTGCCGGTCAGGAGGGCTGTCGCCACGCTCACCACGGGCGCCGCTGGATTGAACGACGAGAGGGCGTTCAGGCTCACGTTAATCGTCAGCGTGACCATCGTCATCCCCAGACTCTGCAGTCCGCTGGGGTCGGAGTTGTTGGCTGGGCCGGCGTCCGCGTAGAGGTACTTGTGAAGCGTGGTTGGCCGATCGGGATCACCCTCCCAGGGATCCATCCCCGAGAATCGCCCGGTCCGCGTGTCCATCCACCGCGCCCGGTGGTACTGCCAGCCGGAGTTGGGATCGAGCGGTTCGCCGGTGAAGGCGTAGGGTTGTGGGTCTGTGCCGGTGTGTGCGAGGAGTTCGCCGAAGGCCGTGTAGGTATAGCCGTCGGTGATGTTGCCGGTCTCGTCGGTCAGCCTTCGGATGGAGCCGATGCCATCGGCGTGGTAGTACCGAGTCTGCCAGTCAGCGGCTGACGCTGGGGCCGCGACAAGCGGCCGCATGACCGACAGCAGGTCGTCGCCGCGGATGTAGGTGCCCTTCAGGTTGCCAGCGCCGTCGGCCTCCGCGACGAC